>NZ_JBLRMH010000003.1:0-378445 GCF_047921575.1 Proteus sp. TSJ240517 | reverse complement strand
ATAGCCAAATTAACCGTCGAATCAACCAGCGGTTTAATCTCTTCTAATGTCACACTGTGACCATCTCTACCATCTTTAGGCATAGGAATAGCCTTTACTTGCTGAATAAGAAAAGCATGTAAGGATTGTTCAAAGCTATTTTTTTCAGCATCAAACCGTTGTTCAAGGCGATTCAGTGAGACACTGGCTTGCTCTTCTAACAACAAGAGTAAGGCAGCAATATCATTCTCTTGTTTCTGGAGCAGTTGCTGATAAAGTGCCAGCTGTTCCATTAAGCTATCAATACGCGCATCACGCTTCGCTAACGCATTATTCACAGCCTCAATCAAGTTATCGGTAAATTGTTTTTCACGTTGATTCACTTGATACACTCCGCAAAATAGTGTTTTTCGTCCTGCACCGATGCTTCGTTCACGGTCTCCACAAATAACTCGCTTTTATCAAAGGATGTCGGCATTTTTTGTTTATCTCTCCATGATAACGCCGCCAAACTATAATTTTGTTGTTGCAAATAAGGTGTATCTCCACCCTCGACAGGCGCTAAATTCTCCTTTTTACGCACTTCATTCGGCGATAACCACCCACCTTTAATCCCTTCATTGTGAGCTTTAAAGCGTGTTGCGGTATCCATTCGCATTAATGTGTCTAAATCAAATTCAATTTTTTCAAACAACGGTAAATCAAGACCTTGAGCCAATAAGATCTCAATAGCTTCGATATGAGACTGTAAGCATTGGGAATAGTATTGCTGATCTAATGCTTCAACATTATTGTATGAGGGAACCTCTCCTAGCCCGACTTTATACAAAGGAACATGAAACACCGAACAGACAATTTCAGCCGTCAATCTCAACTGTTCAACTAACTGAGAATCGACTGGGTTAAATGAAAGGGTTTTGTACTTGGCATTCTCTGTTAATATTGCTGTTTTACCCGCATTTTTACCACCATAATTCGTCTCCCATAATTTTTTTAGCGTGTGAGCGTCCTCTTCACTGATTTTGCCAGGCACTTCGATAACACCGCTGGGCTTGCCCCCATTCACAAAGAGATGTGTGGCATTTTTCATGATCGCTGTCCCTTGTGCCGCGGATAATGCACACGCATAAACAGGCGGTAACCCCATTAAGGGATGATAGAGACAATTAAATCTATCATGGATAATCTCTCTAGCGGGAACCGTCACCGATTGCGCTATTCCTGAAATATTATCCGTAGATAATTGGTAGAACACCTCCCCTTTATCGGTTATCAGTGGTTTAACGCGGTTTGGATCCAGTATTTTCAGTTCTTGCACTTTTCCTTTAGGTGTTCGCACCTTAAAAACAAATGTATTCCCCGTCGTCAATTTTGAATTGAGCCAATTTTCAAAAAATTGATTCCTGGTTTGTAGCGAGTTAGGTGTCACTATCACCGTGTAAGCACCTTTATTTTGCTCGTGCCATATCCCATCATGCCCTTTTCGTTTTAATAACAAGGGCATTTTAGCAATATCTGAGGCGATTAATGTCACACAGGAAAAAACAGGATGGTAAGTTAATACCTCTTCTCGGCTAAGCGCCATATTTTGCTGCCAAGCGCCAGTAAAAGGTTCTCTGAAAATCGTGAGCCAACCTTCTCCGAGACCAGCCAGTCTCTTAACCACGGCCTGGGCAATGTTCGTTAATATTGGCATAAAGTCCCCAACCCATGAAAAAGAAAGGGGCTATACCGCCCCTTATGTTACTCTTTCGTCTTTTCAAGCGATTCGACACGTAATGTGAGTGCCTCAAGCTCCTTAGAAAGCTCTTTTCCTAAGTCACCGTTCGGATCAGGTCCCCCTTTCTGCACAGCAGTATTTAAGGCTTCAAAGTTTTGATTGGCTTTTACGAAAGCGTCTCGCAACGTATCGCCTGTGCCATCATTGGCTTTTTCGCCCACATTAATTTTCTGAATGACAGCCATTAATTTATCCTCCTATGTGTTGTGTCTGTTGTCACTTCGGCGTTGTCCACCGTGATCACTTTGGGCTTTTATCTCCCCCTGTGACTGTGCGGTAGTTGACACCCGACACATAGGCCACTGCTTCTGGGCGACGTTTGCGCCAATTGATAAAGCGCTCTGCACGAATAGCCACACTGTTGGTTTGGAACATGCTCACCAATTGGGCTCCGGTCCCCGTTTTACTGCTGTTAGTTGGGCTATCTTCCATTTGTAAAGACGCTTCACGACTCGCATCAATTACCACCTGACCATCATCGGCAAGATACACATCTTGCGCGTTAACCAAAATTAACTGTTCCCCCGCATACTGTGACACAATCGCAGGTAAGCCTTGGAAAGCCCCACCGAGGAAACTCAAATCAGGGTACATCTTCTGACCCAATGGATTTTTCATTTTTGATAAGGCTAATGCTGTCATGGAAGACATGATCCAAACACCACTTGTCGGCGAAAGATTGGCTTTCAGAAAGGCTTCAAACACTGCCTCAACATCCGCTTCAGGATTGCCTGTTGATGGGATGGCTTTCACACCATGCGTAATGGAAGCGGGTGATACGTTTGTGACTTCGGCTTTGTTAGGATCGATGAAATCAATATCAATGCGTTCAATGATGGCAGCCGCCAAGGCATTACGTACAAGGGTATCCGCCGCGGGGTTGCTAAAGCGCACTAATTCATCCGTCAGCACGGCAATGTTTGCGACTTTTGCAAAGCCAAGTTGAATAGATTGAAAATCAAATTTAGTCAGTGGTTTGGGATCACCTTGCCCCACCCAATACCCTTTTCCTCCGCTGATTTGTCCAGGGATACGCACATTAAACGGAATACGAAACAATGACGGGATCCCCCCGATACCAAATTGACCAATAATGGTTTTAGGGCGTAAAAAGTCAATAAAATCACCCGCAAAATGTTGATAGTCCGTCAATGTCCCCGCCCATTGTGGATCAGTCGTTGTCCCTGCGTTTACCGCCGCTTTGAGTACATTCTGTATGCGGGGTTGCTCTGGGTATTGTGATTTTGCAATTTCCAACGCCTGTGTTGTGTTACCTTTTGAGGCGGCTAAACATTTCACATAACGAGCAAATTCAATGCCTGGCGCTAATTTTTCGTCTACTTTTATAATCCCGCCTCGCAATTGAGAGGCTTCACGAAATGAGTTTTGCTCAACATCAATCGGCTTAGCTTGTTTGGCTTGGGAGGCTTCCATTTCACGCAAACGCACTAAATGACTATCTACTGCCTTGATTTCCGAGGTTAAATTATCGTACTGCTCTGATTCTTCCACATCCAAAGTACGACCTTCTTCAGCTGCTTTGTTCATGATATCTAATCGTGCCGCATCATTGGCCGATCTTTTCGCTTCGAACGATTTAATTTGTTCGGCAATATTCATTGTATGTTCCTTATTGAATGCATTTTTTGCTGAAACGCCAGCGGATAATTGAGAAGATAAATGGACAACTCGCCTTGAGCCAGACGCAGCAGGCGGTTGAAACATCGATTTAAGGGTTTGAAGATGACAATCCTTATTGGCGGGGATCGTCACGACAGATAATTCCGTCCACACCCATTTGGTAAATCGGATCCCTCCCTCATCTAAAAAAGCATATTCCAACGGTTTAAATCCGATAGAAAGCCCTTTCACCAGCCCAGACTTCATGGATTGCCACGCCTCTTCGAGTCGTGCAGATAATCCCGGTGGACTGGCTATTTGGGCTATCTTTGCTTTAATTTTGATCCCATGTGGTGTGACTTTCGCGTCGATAACTTCGCCAATAGGTTGTTCCATGTTGTGCTGCCATAGCAAGGGAAGCGGTAGTGTAAATACGCCACCTTCTGGCTCGACAATATCGCCATAAGCATCAGTTGACGGTGTTGTCGCCATGCCCACGATTTCTCTGTCTTTTTCATTCACTGATTTAATCGTTAATAGACTGTAGGAACGTTGATTTTCCATGCAGACTCCTTAAAAAAAACCCGCCATTGGCGGGTTCTAAATAAAATAAGATTTGTATTGTTTCTGCGGAGGATCAGGGTTTAATGCCATCAGTGATATCGCATTAAACAGCGCCATCAGTGCATCTATCTTCGATCGACCACTGGCTTGCTTGGTAATCAGTATGGCATTCCCTTTAGGTTCAACTCTTGCATTACCCACACACCAATTCATTAAGGGCTGTTTAGCATGAAATAACACTTTTTCAGCCAGTTTTCTTTCAGTGGTTTGTATGGCACCGCCTAGCCGCCACCCTTGAGAAATCCCCACAATGGCATCTTGTTCAATGCCTCTTTGCACGATTTCATCAAGTAATCCCCCAATTTCTGAAGGGTCAATGCCAATTTTATCCATCAACCTGGTCTGATAAATTCGTTCAACAATATCAGCCACTTCCTTCGTGTCATCCCCTATTTGTGCAACGAGGGTGAAATCACCGTCTTTTTCAAAGTCGAGCAATTTGGCCACTTCACTTTTTCGACGCTCAAACACCGATGAATGCCCCCAAGCATGAGACCATGACAACCATTGACGCGTATTTTTACATCGCCCCACTATCGATAAACCGAGCAAATCATCTAATCCGCCACCATCGATACCGACAGTAACCACCTCTGAACGACGAAGGATTTCGTCAAGCGTCAAAGTGTCATCTGTTTGTGGCTCCCAAAAGTCCGCGCCCACCCAACGATCAGAACGCAATGCGAGCCCCACTTCCACATTGGCATGTTTTGCCATAAAACCGCGAAAAGAGGCATCTCCTGTCTCTTTTGCTTTGCGGAATTCTCGCATTAAAAAAACTTCATCCACCGAATACCCCAAATTGGGATTTACCATGGCCATGTTTTCCGCTAACAAGTGCTCTCCTCTTTCTACCATGTCATGTGGATGTTCAAAAATCACAGGAAGAAAGTTAGGGTCATGAATTTTGCCGTCACGCACATCACGGGCATACTGTAATTTTTGCTTAAATACCCCTGATGGAGGCTCATTGGATTGAGTCGTGGTATACACCACAAATCCCTCTGGTCGGGAAGCCAACCCCCCTATCGCTTCGCGAAGCAAATCGTCTGCATTCGCTTGTTTGCCAAACAACCACAGTTCATCAATCAGCGTTCCTACTGACTTAATACCTGAGATCGTATTAGCATCAGCGGCTAATACTTTCAGTGTGGTATCCGTATTTCTATGCGTGATGGTCCTAATGTGTGTCTGTACTTGGCACAAGTCATCCAAATCTTCATCATACTTCACCATATCCCTTGCAGGGTTAAAGGCATTTGTCGCGACCTCAACAGTAGGTGCAATGATGGTATAACTTGCGGCTTGGCGCCAATTTAACAGTAACGCCGTCATCATGATCCCCGCCGCTAACGTGGATTTCGAATTTTTCTTTGGGATAAGGACGAAGACTTCAGTAATATATCGCCGTCCCGTTTGCGTATCATACGAACCAAATAGCGCAGACACTAAGTCAAATATCCATTGAGCACAAGCTTCACCAAACGTTGGGCTGCCCGGAGCATCAACTATTTTTAATTGTTTAAAGATATTTAACGCAAGCTCTGCCTGTTCAGGATATATCGGTGGAGGAATGATCGAGCGCCCATGCTTTATTCGCTCCTCCCAGTCAGGGCAAGCGGTAGTCCAATATGGCATAGTTTAACCCTTGTTGTTGATGATTAATTTTGGGGGAGGCATTGGTGAAAAACGATTACCGGCTTTTTTCGCTGCTTTCCTCTTTTCGTCTTTTTTGCCACAGTCCCCTTTCTTACTGCACAGATAAGGTGCCAATTTTGCGGCGGCATCAAGCGATAATTTAGGGTCGATGTCTTTATTTTTCATCATGATTTCGGCAATCACGGCCAGAGGATCAGGATAGTCGTGTACCTGTGACGACCTCTCTTTATCCGTGATAACAGCGTTAATGTCAGAATTAACATTAGAGTTAACTCTAGAGTTAATTTTTCGATTAATTGTAGGGTTAACTTTATTGCTAACCTCATGATTTAAATGATAATTAACTTCATTGTTAACGTCAAAATTAACCTTAGAGTTAACTTTTTGATTTAAATGAGTATTAACTTTAGTATTACCATTAATACTGCGCCTTAGATAAGCTGTTACATCCGGATCTTTGGCTAACTGACTCCCTTTTACCTGAGCAGTTTTCTCGCTGTATCCCGCTTCAATCGCGGCTTCTCGTTGCGTCATCCCTTTTTTCAGGGCTTGTGCAAATTTCTTTTTTCGCCCTGTTAGCATCACTTTATCCTTACCTAAATAAGGTTAACTTCTTTCAAAAAACAGAATTTTTTCTCTGAATGAGAGGGGGCGAGGTAGCCGAGGCGATCTATTTTTATTTTTTTCACCTCCCCCCCTTCTTTGCTGTTAGCCTCACATTAGCAAGATAATTCTTCTTTTGTTTTCTTTCGATGACATTCAATACAAAGTACCTGACAGTTTTCAATGGTGTCTTTTCCACCTTTAAATAGAGGAATGATATGGTCTAATTCAAATCCATCAGGGAAAGCTAACAAGCTCCCACATGCGGCACAATGCGGGTTCTCTTGCCACTTTAATAACCTTCGTTTTTGCCGTTGTGATCCAGTCACTCGCCTTGTGACAACATCTAATGGTTTAACCACTTTCGTCTTTAACACGGGAATACGTGGTTTTAGTACTTTTAATCGACTCATGATGTGCGATCTAGCCTAGTGATATTAGTGAATGATTGACAAAATGATGTCACTCCCTTTTTTCTACCAACAACTGACGTTGCTGATAATGCCCAGAAAATAACAAAACAGTTATATTCATTACTTTGAGCCTCACTATCTCTTGGTTGTGAGCTCTTTTTTATATTTCCCTTCAAAGAAAATTCACCTTTATTGGCTTATCCCTACTAACGGTCAAATTGACCGTCTGAGACATACTGTCGGTAAACTCGTCTTTATTTCGATTAAAGATACGAGTTACTGATGACTCATCTTTGTACCCAAGTAATTCTGAAAGTTGCTTGTTGGTAAACCAGATTTTTCCATCACCATTATCAAATAGAGGAATTTCGTCACCTTTAAAAACTAAGGATTTATTCATAGCGTATTACCTTCATTTGAAATGAACCCTCGTTCACATAGAAAATCAGCCCGTCGAAGCTCGCCAGCTATAACTGACTTCCTCGAAGGCTCATATCAAAGTAATTGAATTCGACGTTTTTGAATTGCTCCGTGAATGAGCAATGAAATACGTATAAAAAAGCCACCAGCGATTAACTGATGGCTATCCATATACGTCACTAAATAAATGACGTTTGTAGAATTGAATATATTGATGTCTCTCCATCGTCACGCCCCTTCTTCTACCTACAGCTGACGTTGCTGATAATGACCAAAAAATAACAAAACGGTGGTATTCGTTGTTTTTGATTTCTCTTACACACTCAATGTGAGGAGAACATGTCATCGTTAATGTATGAGAACAGCGACAACGCAACGCATTAAAACATCATTACAAGAGGATTATTTTCTAAAAAATAGCGTTGATTATTAACAGATTGGTTTAGTCGATATTGGTAATCTATTGTTTTCACTCATACTAGTGAAAGCCCTGTGGGAGCCCAAACTCACAGGGTTATTTTTATCTTGCGTTTTTATTTAGGTAAGAAATAAGTTAATCAGAATTATCAATCTGGTATATATACTTACTTAAGCTATACTAACTAAAATCAACCTCGCTATACTCTTACTGATTGGTGTTTAGTTAGTTTGCCCATGCACCCATGCTGGGCTTTTTTTAGTTCACATACTCCACTCTAATGTAATCCTGCAACCCTTTAATCATCTGTTCTGACTCTGCAATTCGCTCTCTGAGTAACCAATAATTTCTGATAGCGGTGTCAGTAGGTCGGGCGGTGGTTGCATAAGCCAAGCGGGTGGCGGGAGTGGTTTTGTTTTTTGGGCACTCGGCTTTGATGTACACCCGCTCAGGATGACGCTCACTAATATCACGCAAGTGACTAATTTCATTCTTGGCATTCGCTAACTCCTGTATATATTGAATATCCAACTGATTTAATCGCATTATGCGTGCTTGATAATCAGTATTAATAGACTTCTGTTCTTCGAGAGCCACAGTTAGTTTTTTATTGGTATCTGTCAGTGAATTAATCCTGTTAGCTTGCCAGTTAATCACCCAATAACTACCCACAATGATGCCTACCATCGCAATGACGGCATAGAGTTTCCCGTATTTCATGATTAGTACCTATGATGTGAGAGAGCTATCTGACAGCGCTTTTCTAAACTAACTTGGTCTTTAGTACATGAGTTATCAATTAAGAGATAAATACCACCAGCGACTGTAATGAGTAATGCAAGGATAAAGCTGATAATGATGATTAAAGGTTTCCATGACATAGTGCTGACTCCGCCTCTCGACGACTGACAAGCCCTCGCCAAACCTTTCCACCCGCATATACCCAACGTTTTATTTCTTCACAGGCACCCGCTCTATCATCCGCATTTAGTTTCTTGAGTAATGTAGAGCGAGCAAATGCGGTAGCACCCACATTAAAAGCAAAGGAATATAAAGCGGCTTTGGTGTAGTCATCGAGTGGTACTTTGATTAATACATCGACTTGCTGTTGTGTTTTAATAAAATCGTTTTGTAATAACGCATCACATTCTTGTTGTGTATATCTCTTACCTTGAATAATGTCTTTGCCTGTGTGCCCATAACAAACCGTCAAAATGCCTGCCACATCACGATAAGGTTCATAACGCACACCTTCAAAATGGGCTATCACTACTAATGCAATGGCTGTTGCTCCCGCAGTTGTTAGCGCCGCTATTTTCTGTTTGAGAGACATTAAATATCCTTTGGTGCTTTCACCATTAATTCAGCAAGTCTTTTTAACGTTTCGGTCGGGTTTTGTGGGTCAACATGACGAACAAGCTCTTCAAATAATTGAGTACGTTTTCGCTGTTCTCTTCGAGTCATAAAATAAGTGGCTAAACCTAGAACCATGCTGAACGCCATCCCGATAACAAATCCCCATTCATATAAAGAGAGACTGGCAAAAAAGGCCGTTAGGCCTGCTGTTCCATAGGTTACATTGGTTAATTTATCCATACGCATAGTCACCCCCAAAGGAGTGTCCGTTGATGATGAGTGTGAGAGAGTTAAAAGTGAAACGATAAAAATTAGGCGGGCATTGATACTTTAAGTGCCTTTAATAAACCTTCAGGCAACTGTTCTTCCAGTGACGCATTAGAAACAATCACAAGACCATACATAGATATCCATGTATTCGTTTGTTGTAAGTGTCCCTGAATAAATTGCCTCGCTTTCTCTAACAAATAAACACAACTCTCTTGTGTGTTTTTACGCCAATAGGATTCAATCGCCACCAGCAATGGAGCACCAGCATCACTAATTTTTTGCAAGCCGATTCGATATTGCTTTTTACCTGCGGGAGATGTCGTGCAAATTAGTTGTGTGAGTTGTTGAGTTTCGCCATCAGCCGTATGGATATTCGCCGTTAAAATGGCGGAGGTATTCTTTTCACTGTCTGTTTCTGAGGTATAGTGAAGACTAAACTGTAATTCGCTTATCTCTTTTGACATAACACACACCTTTTATTGATATATATCATATTTAGACAAGAAAAAGGCCACTGTAGTGACCTCATATAATTGACAATTAAATGATAATGATTATTATTCGTGAATGTGTCTGTTTTTTCTCCGATATTGATACATTGCTTTATAGTTAATGATCGCTCTCGTTATTAACACTTTTCCCGAAGATTTATGCCGACATGACTCCTAGCGCGTCGGCTTTTTTTTACTCAAATCGGGAATGATAACTCGAACAGCATTCCCGTCACTTAAGTAATAGTGAACTTCTTCTGCTTCTCAATTCCCTTACTCAGCGATTAATTTAAGCGCAAATATAATTTCGTTTTTACTTTAGATAACAAAAAAGTCACCGAAGTGACTTCAAAAGAAAGTAATAATTCTTCTTTACTCTGTGCAAATTTTTACACTGTACTCTGTTGCTTCTTCCACTGCCCTGGTCTGCAATTAAATACACTTTTAAATGCTTTACTAAATGCAGCTTCAGATTGGTATCCGACTCTTTCTGCGATATCTGATAATGTATATTTATTTTGTTGTAATAATGAAAGTGCTTTTAGCATACGAATGGATTGTAGAACCTCGCCAGGTGTCGTATTCGCCGTTGCTTTAAATTGACGCACAAAAGTCGCTCGTGACATTGAAGCGGCATTAGCTAAAGAATCAAGTGTCCACCCTTTTTGTGGTTCATTTAACATAGAATTAAATACACGACTTAACCGAGGTTCAGCTAATAATGCTAACCAACTTGAGTTTATATCTGGTTTTTGCCCATAAACACGTAATGCAAAAGCGAATAAAGTCTGAGCAAGCCCATTTAATATCGCAGCCGCCCCTTGATTTGCATTAATGGCTTCCTCTCGAAGCAACTGGCTAAATAAATTCAATACTGTTAGCCCTGGCATTTCCACCAAATTTGCCACTACCATATCAGGAAACCCATTTAATAATAGTAACCCGCTTCCTTTAGCATAAGTCATTCGCCCGCAAAGCAAATCAACATGTTGAGTCTGATCTTCAGATTTTGTGTACTTAACAGGTAAGAAGCCATTATTTTTATGCAAAAAAGGGAGAGGTTCTATATCTCGTTCTCCACTCCAAAGGGTATGTGATTGCCTTCTGTTTAACATTAAAAAAGTGCCTTCGGATAAAAGTATAGGGGCTGATTTTTCAATCTGAACATAACACTGCCCTGATAGAACTAAGTGAAAAATAGTTTCATGTTCAACAGATGAAACATGCGGTAATGAAAAATGCCCTTTCATTTGACAAAACACATCTAATTGCAATTGCCCTTGAGAAAGGTATAAGAGTTGGCTCAACGTATCCATGAGACTAATTCACTAAAAATTGATTCGTTTGATGATGTCATCATCTTTTTTTTCATCCCATAATGTCAACCAATAATTCAGTTAACTCAATAAGGTTAATATCATGCTTAATTGGAATGAATATCGAAAACAATTAATGGGGCGTATTGGTGAGTTAGGAAAATTAACACCAGATACGGTTACTGGCTACCAAGCACTTTCCAATGCAGGTAAAAAAACTAATCACTTAGATGCAAAAACAAGAGAATTAATCGCATTAGCAGTTGCAGTCACAACACGCTGTGATGGTTGTATCGCCGTACATGCTGACACCGCTTTAAAGCTGGGAGCTAGTCATGAAGAAATTGCAGAAGCACTCGGTGTTGCTGTTGCATTAAATGCAGGTGCTGCGATGGTTTATTCTGCTCGAGTATTGGATGCTATTGCACCTGAAAATTAATTCGTAATAAATCAATATCAGGGATATTAATTCAATAATCTCAATATATGACCCCAAAAATAATTGGGGTCTATTATTATTTAAGAACCTTATCATTACACATTGAGATTTTCATTCCCTTCTTCAGAGTAAATACTCCATACCTAATTCTTTTAAAATAAAACTCGATTAAATTAACGAGGGCTTTAATCAATAAGGTGCCGACTCACAGCTCTTGTGTGAACGATATAAGTGGATGTTGATTCTGTGGTCGGCGTAGACGAAAAGGCTACAAAGTAACCTTATTTAATTCAGGGTTGAATATATCAATGAGAATAATTATCATTACAATTGTATCAACTTTGACGAGTATGATACGAATAAGTACGACATACTTCTTGCGTTTACTTTATATGCCGACATAGCTCCTAGCGCGTCGGCCTTTTTTTATATAAAAAAACCCCGCCGAAGCGAGGTTCTATATATTCAACTATTTAACGCTTAACTCATTTGAGCAGCCATTACAGTCTTACAAAAAATACATTTTGCGCCGTGTGGATTGTTCACTGTAACATCAAATTGTGATGTTCTATATTGTGAACCGCTACAACAAGGGCATTTAAAATAGAGGCGAATAGTAATAGCGCCTTTAGAGAGCCACCACGTTGCCTGCTGCTGGACCTTTCATACCATTTTCAATGGTAAATGAAACTTCTTGGCCTTCCATCAGAGATTTGAAGTCATCACTCTGAATTGCAGAGTAATGTACAAATACATCTTTACTTCCATCTTTAGGAGTGATGAAACCAAAACCTTTATCATCGTTAAACCATTTTACTGAACCAGTCATTGTATTAGACATAGAATTTCCTTTAATTTATTTAATTTGCCATAAGGCATATGAGGGTTTGTTTTTTATTTTTACTTATGGGAATTAATTAGAAGGAATTCGCAATGAAGTGGTATCGAGGATAACGCTAAACGGTGAACAACTTTAAACTGACTAACATAAATAGGCCTGTACTTCCAAACCAGTGATGTCATTAAGCCATAGAAAAATTCAGATAGCAAACTTTATTTTTGCAATAAAAGCACTTGTGTGTGCTATCAAGAATGAAACCCTATTAAAAGGTGCCGACTCACAGCTCTTGTGTGAACGGTATAAGTGGGTATTGATTCTGTGGTCGGCATAGACGGAAAGGCTACAAAGTAACCTTATTTAATTTAGGGTTGAATATCTTAGTGAGAATAATTATCATTACATTCGTATCAAATTGACAGGTTTGATACGAATTAGTACGACATGACTTACATTGCTTCTTGCGTTTATTTTATATGCCGATATGACTCCTAGCGTATCGGCATTTTTTTATTGTGTATTGAAAACAATTAAGGCTACACATCATGCGTAGCCTTAATCTTATTCACGTTATCTAACTCAATTAACTTTTATCTTTATTTTCTATCGCTATTGTTTGTCGTTTTTCTTCTTCAGGTAATTCATACTCAATAGCAATGGTCAGAAGTCCACTTGATAAATCGGCTTTTTCTATTTTAACATTTTTACCGAGGTCAAATTGCAACGTAAATTGCCCTTGAGATATGCCTCGGTGGATCCATTTATCATTGTCTTCTTCTGATTTTTCTTCTTTTTTCCCTTCAATCAATAAACGGCTACCTTTCAATGAAACCGATAAATCATTTTCTTGATATCCAGGCACACTCACTGTCAGCTCATAATGGTTATCATCAATCTGTTTCAGGTTATAAGTCTGTACAGGTGATGCTATTGGCTTACTGCCTGTTAACTGACTAAACAGGCGATCTATCTGATCAAAACGATTTGAAAGTAAGTTGTCAGATAATGTTGGGAATAATGAAAAAGGTTTAATGTTAGGCATATAACTCCTCCTTCAGTATTTAATGAATTATGGGCGGTATCTTATTTACCCAAAATATAAATATGAACGAGCAAGCATTTTTCAAGCCCTAAATCCTAAATTTTTTATCTTTGACCTACATGGGATTGTAGATAACAAAAAACCCCGCCGAAGCGAGGTTTGAAATACTTACATTTATACTATTATATAAATATTGCATTTAATTTATAGAAAAAAACGGAGTTTTGCAACTTTTTTAATCAGCTTAAAGCGCTAATTTTGAATAGCGAATCTCTATCTAATTGATAGCAACAATCTAATAAACAAATCCAATACAGTTTATAGCTCTTTCGCCAAGCATCAGCACTGACGCCCAACAATTCAGCGAGCTTAACATCCGTATATTTTTTTGCTGTTTGATTAATTTCTGCTTTTACCGCCTGAATGGCTAGTAAGGTAAGAGATTGAAGTCGTTGCTTAACTTTTTTCGTTATCCTTTTTTTACTATTTAATCGCTGAAACTCATGCCAAATATAGGGAACAATGAGTATTTGCTCACGATAATATTGATAATCACCATAGCAATAGAGTAACCATAAGCGCATTTCGTTAGGCAATTGATGAATACCTCTGCGCCATGATGAAGTGCGATAAGTAACTTCATTAATTAATGGTTTTGATTTTCCTTTGGCATGTTTTTGCTTAATTTTGAGTGGATGTGAGGGGAGTCTGTATCGAGACTTTATTTCACCCGCATAGCGTATTGGGTTTCTTTTAAACCTATCGGTTACAAGTATTGCTTGTTCCTCCATGGCACTTAACGGCCCATTTTCTATAATACAAACATTCATCAACGCTGTACTTACTCGCTCGCGTATCCACTCAATATTCACTATCGCACCTCTTGGATAATTATCTGCCCCCTTTTTCCCCACACTTTTGTTACCCGCCCATCCCATACACGTGAATCATCGTCAAAAATAGCATCAAGTAATGCTTTTTCGAGATTATCTTTATCCGGTTTTTGTTGATGGGGTTTACCGTTCATTTCGGAGCGTTTAGTTTTACTCCAACTCTTCGGCATGGGTAGAATGAATGTAATGTGGTAATGTGATTCAGGTAGGGTGATTTTGTTTAACTTTACTTCGTCCTTAAACGCAAAATACTTTAAAACTGGGGGACGTTTTTTCCATTTATCAGCCTGAGTCATCCTTGGTTTAGGTACTGGTTCGATATTAAAGACCTTCACACGTTCAACTTCCCTTCTTGGATCAATATGGCTTGCGTTCTCAAAACACCTTCTAGGTGACATTGTTTTGCATACTCCATATCCGTAAATCGTGTTCGTCTATCAACTTCATCGTGACATGCACTACAAGCCCAAGCGCCAAATAAGTCATGCGATTTTATTCCGACGCCACAAAGACCTGACATTCTGTAATGGGCTAAAACAACCGTTTCAGAGTTACCATTACAAACTGAAGGTATTCTAATCTGACATTCACGCCCTTTTGCCTCATTGCGTAAATTCATCATGAGCCTCCTGATTACTATTTTTTATCACTCTAAAATAAAAACGATCATGTTATTAACTGAAATAATCATCACTATTTCCTATTCTTCTTGCTTTCTTTTCAAACTCATATATTCAGAGTTACGAGGAATGATGATCGGAATTCCCTTCTCAATGCACCATTGTTCATGTTTCTCCATCATGTAAAGCATCCTTGCTTTATCCATCTTGCTGGTTTTTTCACGCTCACCGTTTTCATTGCGTCCTAGCCAATGTCCAACGAAATATTCATGAGTTTCCTCATTAGTGATGGGCTTTGATAAAACGATTTCACCGACACCATTTTTAATATCGATAACAACGCCACGTGCACGTAACCACTCGCCTGTGGTTTCCATCCACATACGCCATGTTTTATTCATGGGTATGGTTCTTAAATCACGCCACTCGGTGATTTTGATGCGATAGCGTTTACCTGTTGTCACGATTTCGGAGAGCACTTTGAAAATACTGTTGAGATTGGATTTATGGAGACAGATATCATCTGTCACTAAACAACCTCTCCATCATTATTTTTTAAATATACAAACACCTAGTTTCATCTCGGAAATTGCTAAATTAAAATCGTTTACCTCCTTTTTTAACTCTATTTTCTCGCTGATGATCTACTCGATGTTTGTTGTATTCGAGTTTCTCTGTAATAGCGCTTTCGATGTCGTAACCGAACTCTTCCGCATAATCCAAAATACGAATAACAGCATCAGCAAGTTCAACTTCTGCCATTTTTCTATGTGGTAAATGGTAATCCATTAGATCTTTACGCTCCCCCTCCATTGCTTCACTAATTTCAGAATGGATCAAGCAAAGTAAGGTTCCTTTTTCCCTTGGGATATCCCACCATCCAGCCTCAATGTTTTGTTGATGAATTTTTTTCTGTAGTTGTTTTATTGTCATATCTAAAATCCCTCTATCGAATTAAAACGATTTTTCACAATACCTTTTAGGCTCTCGTTTCGGTTGAGCGCGATAAGCAGCCATATATTGATCAACCGATGTAATACTCAATCCTTGTTGGTCAACATACACAGTACCTGTTTTACCGTGTCGATTGAGTCTTAAAATCATCTCGGTCAGTGTTTCATCCGCATTATCGTGGTACACCGCATCACGATAAATGCCTAACCAATAATCACAATCTTGCTCGATTTGTCCTGTATCTCTTGAATCACTTGGTACGGGGCGTTTATCTGCCCTGTTTTCCAATCCCCGATTCAGTTGTACAAGCAACACAACCACCGTATTGAGCTCTTTTGCCAATATCTTTAGCCCCTTAGTGATTTCACCATAGGCAATATCATTACGGTCAGCTTTTCCCGCTTGCATCAGAGTGAGGTAATCGACACCAATAAACCCAATATCACCGACTTTGCGCTTAATTCTCCGACTTTCAGAACGAATGTGTTGTAAGGACATGCCGGGTGTATCATCCACCCAAATATTGGGCTCATATTTAAGGCGACCGATGGCACTGCAAAGCCTATCCCATTCATACTCCTCTAACTTTTGGTAAAATTTATCTGAATTAATCTGGGTTTGTTGGGCTAGTGTCCGTTCAACAAGCTGTTTATCCGTCATTTCCATGCTGAACAACAATACAGGCTTACCTTGTTGTGAGACATTTTTTGCCATTTCAGTGAGAACGGTTGTTTTTCCCATCTTTGGACGAGCACCAATCACGAACAGAGAACCGATGACAATCTGTTTTGGGCTTAATAGGCGGTCAAAATCTTTAAATCCCGTTTTTAATCCTCGATGTTTCTCTGGGTTATCTTGGCGGTCACAAATATCGGTAAAAACATCATCCAACACATCATCAATTCGGCGTAGCCCTGTTTTTCTCCCCATTTTTCCAAACGACGTGGCTTCATCAAGCAAGCGTTGTGCTTGTTCAATTTTATCCGTAAAACTTAACTCACTTGGCACCATCATGAGTTTTTGAATTTCAACCGTCTTTTCGATAACAAAACGCTGTGCGGAACACTCTCGGATTTTTTTCGCATAAGCCATAATGTTAGCAATACTCGGTGTTTCTCTTGCCATCTCAGCAAGATAGGCAAAACCACCTGATTGATTAATTCGGCCTTTTGACTCCAGACAATCCGTCACCGTCATGATGTCTATTGGCATACGTTGGGTATACATTTCTCGCAGGGTGAGATAAATAATTTGATGGTGTCGGGCATAAAAATCTTCAGGTTTTAGCAGTGAAAAAATTGATTGCGCATTATCACTTTGCGGGTCAAGCAGGAGTCCTCCAATAACATTTTGTTCCGCCATTAAATTATTCGGAACTTGGTTCATCACAGTGCTCCTTCCCTTGTTTTGAGTACCGTTTCAGGTCTGAGTAAATAATCAAAATTCGCTCGCCAACCCCGATTATTTTCGCCGAAATACCAAGCACTCGCCGTTTCCATAAAATAATCAAAATAATTTTTAGCTGATTCGACTGTGGGCTCTTTAAGCTCTTTCAGGAATTTGGATATTGCTCGTTTGCGTTTGTCATTCAGTGATTCGGCATTGGGTAATCTATCCCCTGCTGATTCGTTGAAGGCTTGCATGATTTCCTGATAAGGAATTTTAGCTTGCCGATTAATTGAAATCTGCTTTGCAGGTTTCGAGTCGTCAGACGATAATTTTTTAGAGTTAATTGACTGGTTAAAAGACTGACTGGTTCTGGGTAAAAATTTTTGACTACCCCCTAGTCCAACCGTTTGACTACCGTGGTCAAATTCTTTGACTACCTCTGGTACAGAATTTTGACTAGGTGGTACTGTATTTTGACTACCCTCATCAAGAGATTTAGCCTCCAAATCCAAAATATATAAATTGGAAGTATGCCCCTTATCAGTTTTTCGCGTAACTTTACGAACAAACCCTTTTTTACATAAACTTTTAATGTGGTTTATCGCACTTTGACGGCTAATTTCGCAATGACGTGCAATAGTTTCATAAGAAGGAAAGCACTCGCCTTTATCATTGGCATTATCGGCAAGTTTCAGTAGCACCATTTTTTGTGCTGTACTCCCCACCTGTAATTGCATGGCTTTTGCCATTAGAAGCATACTCATTTTCGCTCTCCTAATAACTTATCCCGATGTGCTTTCCTTAATTTTGCGTCTTTCAATGCTTCCTTTAAACGCTGACAACCCAGTGGGGTTATTTCTTGTAATAGCCTATTTCTCATGATGTTTTTATGCTCATCACAGCCATTAAATTCATGATTTATTCTTTGTCTCATGGTATAATTTCTCCATTCCAAAGCTGTATCAAAAAAGGGAAACCGAAGTTTCCCCTTGTGATAAAAACTGGATATTGATACAGTATATTTGTACGTTAAATGGTGAATTCCATTGAACAACACGCCTCGTTTGTTGCCGCAATCGAGGCGTTTTCTTTTATTTTCATTTGAGAAAGTTCACCCATTTGTTTCCACAAAAATCGGTACTCTTCTTCTGAGATTTTTCGTTCTCCTTCCATCACAAAATCAATAATTCCCGATGCGACAAGCGTTTCGCATATTTCAGGATATTTTTCAGTTCGACGTAGGATTGTTGAATCATGAACACCTAACGTTCTAGCCACAGCAGATTGAGTTTTATTTCTCAATGCTTGCAATGCTGAAGCTATTAGGTGATTAGAGATAAATTGATTGAATTGTTTGCGTGTATTTGCGCATTCCATTGTTTAGAGTCCTTATGAGTTAACTAAGGGACAATAATGATCCGTGGCTCATTCCATATGAGCGGATTGTTTAGGTGCGCATTTTTCAGCGCAGAGCTGTTAAAGAGCAGGATGATACTTATTTTCCTGATGGAAACGGCTTAACTTCTTCAGCCTCAACTGTTCCATCTTGTTTTCTGATAATGAAAATATTTCTTTTCTTTAAAATTGCTTTACTTATTGCGCTTTGCCTAACACCTAACAATTCAGCCGTTTTGTGTTGTCCTAGCTCAGTAGCAAATTTAGTAAGAGGGACTTTTTCCATAGTTTCTCCTTTTTTAATCATTATTACCGCAAGTGATAAAATAGTCAACACCTGCGGTGATTGGCAAATATTCCATTTGGTAATAAAATTGCAGTATGAAAAAAAAACCGATCACAGATGAACAAAAAGCTGACGCTCTTCGCCTAAAAAATATATTTGAGGCAAAAAAGAAAGAGCTCAGCTTGTCACAAGAAACCCTTGGTGATTCAATCGGCATGGGGCAAAGTGCCATTGCTCAATTATTGAATGGCGTAAATGCATTAAATATAGAGAATGCAGCTAAGCTAGCAGAAGCATTGCAAGTCACTGTTGATGAATTTAGCCCATCTCTAGCCAAAGAAATTAGAGGTATGTTTAAAGCTGTCAGCCCATTAAAAACACCAAGCATGAATGAAAAATACCAGTACCCTCTATTTACAAAGGTACAAGCTGGCGCTTTCTCAACAGAATTTAACTCATACACTCAGAAAGATGCTGTGTATTGGATACCGACAGCTAAGAAAGCTAGTGAGCGCGCTTTCTGGTTAGAAGTTGAAGGGCAATCAATGACAGCCCCACCTGGAGGAAAGCCAAGTTTTCCAGAAGGAATGCTAATTCTGGTAGATCCTGAAGAAGAAGTCGAGTTCGGAGATTTCTGTGTTGCTCGTTTACTGAATGATGAATTTACATTCAAACGACTTATTAGAGAAGGCGGGATTGAGTATCTAGAGCCATTAAACCCACGCTATGACCTGATCCCCATTAATGGGAATTGCACAATCATAGGTAAGGTAATCAAGTCACAATGGCCTGACGACACGTTTTAGGAGGGAGTATGGCGTTTAACAATATTGAGATAGCAAATATTAGACGGTGTATGGAGTTTTTCATGGAAAAACGCCGCCCAGCAGAGCACCTGAGAGATGAATTAGATCTACAGTATCGTATCGAGGACGACTCAGTAATTATCTTTGAAATTAGACAACTAATATGGAGTGATGGCAAAGTAGAAGAACCAATAGCAAAAATAACATATAATAGGCATTCTAGTTCATGGTCTCTGCTTTGGATGGATAAAAATAGCAACTGGCACCACTACGATGAAAAAATGTTAGGTAGCTTCTCTGATGCAATTCAATTAGTAGAAGAAAATGTTTGCGGATATTTCTTTGGTTAGTAACTGAGTATGCTCAACGACAATATAATCTATTCAAGAAAAAGCTGGCCTTGTATATTATCCAGAATTAATGGCTTATAGTGAATATAACTGCTTGTTTGAAGATGAAGATTAATTACTAATGCCCAGCCCTCCCATGGGGGCTTCTTTTTCACTTATTTATCAATCAAATCAATAGCTATACTATAAATAGCAATCATATGTTTACTCTCTTCATTTACACGCTGCTCTTCTAAAATTGCTGAGATATTCTTATGTGTAATGCGGTAACCTTTTTCGTTTAATAACATTACAGACCTTCCTACAACTTGGCATACACTTTCATAAATAGCATCTCTTTCAATATTCATACACACCTCCGTTCAATATTTAAACAATAACACTCTACTGGATATGCACATAAACATTTTTGTTTGTTTTCTGCACTGAGGTTTGTCTATTAAAGTGATCTGCATTCCAACTTGAGATTTTTTTGAAAATAAATTATCTGGAAATACAATAAATTAACACCGCTAGTTATATTTTAATTACCCGCGGTGTTGACTTGTAAATCACCGCTGGTTATATTTAACATACCAAAGGCAAGAAGCCATAGATAAACAGGATGTTCGCTCTTTAACAGAACGCGCTGAAAAATGCGCAAACCAAAAACAGTAAGTTTTTGGATTGGTGAATGATAAAGCTGATTAGCAATATAGGGATCGGCAATAACTCAATAAGTCGCATGACGTAACACCGAAAGTAGGAGATCAGCACCTACCACCAATCACCAAAACTTATTCGGAGGTGGTAATTATGTGTATTCGCGGATATAACTGCGCTAGAAGTCGCAGAGCTGACCGTAGAACGGAATTACAAAACGCATATGCTATGAATGAACAGTTAAAAGTTGCCATTCATGGCAAGCCAAAAGAAGAAATAAAGCGCCCTACTTTATCACTAACACGCAAACCAGTTAGTAGGGTTGAAAAAGCAATTTCAATTCGTAGTACTAAAGTTTATGACTCAGCAGATAACTGTTGCTTACCTAATGTAGCAGTATTTTCAGGAGTTAAAACAAAACAGCCGAGCAGTGAATTCGGGGTTACGGCACGTTGATTAATAGATAGGAGATAGAGATGGGAATTAAAACTCCAGATAGTTACAATCCAGAATGGCAAGCAAAGATGTTGAGAAAATAATCCATCAAACTTGGTCGGTTAAAAGAGTGTGATGATAATTCAAAAATTAGTCTAATTGTTGAATGTGATGAAATAGTAGACGCACTTCGTGAGTATTCAGGCTACTAGCGTCATGTTTAATTAATACACCTTATCAAATCGTCTACTAATTGAAAGTTAGGACTTGAAGTTACTGTAACTCTAATAGAAGTATCCATACGAGATGTGATGACAGCCTGAGTATACTTGACTCCGTTAATATTAATATCTGCTATTTGACCGATATTTTTAACAGAAAAATTACTCAGACCAGTATCATTTTTAAGTCTAATTCTCAAGGAATCATTTTCTTGTATATGAGAGTCAATTTCTGCTGATTCTATATTTTTACATGCAATAAAAAGCTCACCTTTACTAGTTTTGAAAGACAAACAAATATCATCTGGCTTGCACTGATTATCAGCTATTGCAGATGTTGTGAATAAAAGCGCAGCAACAGTAATTAATTTCATGAAAACAAATCCATTTATTTAAGTTAAATGGAGTATATCAGTATGTTAGTTAATAACGAAGGATGTATGACATGAGTAAAATGACATTCGTAGTTGAGTATGAAGATGGTAAGGAGCCGTCTGTTAATACAGGAACAGAGATATTAGGCGGTAAATTGTTATCAGTTGGATTTAATGATTACCGAGATGAACAACTAACTCAGGATGAAGTTAGCGCCTTAAATCACGCAATTAACTTTAACGACTTGAAAGAAACCTGCGAAGACTTTGAAGTCAATTATGACGAAGTTGTAGCAAAACTCTAAAGCTCTCGCTCAACAATAACCCACCATATATTTAGATATATAAACAAAATATTTCGTAATTAATTATATTCATTAAAAGGAAATAAAAATGATGAAACAAGAAACCAGTGTCGTTATTAATGTGAAATTAACTTTAGACCATAAAATTAAATCACCACATGTTGAAGTAAAAACACAAGTATACGCTCATGAAGAAGCACCAGAATTAGCTATATTACTAAGTAACTTCTCAGATAATTTAGTTGGAGAAAATTCAATTAAATCATCATTTAAAAAAGCTGCTATAAACACATTGCTCAATAAAATAACACACTAATAAAATTCAAATCATTAAAAATAAATTAATACACCTTCACTTCGCCAACACCAGATAACCACCTTATCGCTCATCTAGCGAGGTCACCATGAAAACTAACTATTACAGCGCTATGCGTGACGGCATGGCGGTGAGTATCTCTACACCTTTTTTACAACTTGCTCGTCAAGCTGCAAGGATAGCCGTCTCTACAAATAACAAAAATATTTGGCGATTAGCAAGTCAATTACAAATGAAAGCTTATGGGAGGAAAGTATGTCACTAACCATACGTTACACCTATGCCGATATGACGAGCAGAAACCGAAATAATGGCACGGAAATAACCTTTCAGAATCTCAACGATGTCCACATTGAAACCGAATCATTTGGAGAACTTACCCAATATTACCAACCTGCCCCCTCAGAAGTCGTTGATTACATAATCAGTCAATATGATGAAAAGTCACTTGCTACGGCTATTCATCTCTCAGGACGAGGGGAAGTGGTTGCAAAGATACTCAATGAGTTGTATTTCAGGAGGGTTGCGTGACAGACCATCAACAATGGTTAGAAGAATTGCGCAGGAGGTGCAAAGAATCGCAGGAATGCGAGCTCGATGAATTTATGTATCAAACGGAAGTGTTAGGACGGCAAGGATTGTCATTGCCAATGAAGGACTTTCAGGGAGATTTTCAATGAACAATATCTCTCATTTCTGCCCAACAAAAAAATACCCTCGATTAACATCACAGTTAGAAAAAAATAGAGAAGAGGCTCTCGCTAAGGCAATTGCAATGATTGACGGTCAATTGCCGAATACAAGTGTGCCAGATAGGGAAAAACGATTAGCAATGGAATTGCTACACATGAACTTGAACACATCGAAAAATCACCCTCCTCTTCCTGAGCATATTCAAGCCCAACGAGATTCAAAAAGGACATATACGCCTAGTAATAAATTTGAAGTCGATTACTACGGAAGTGATCGCCGTCAAGGTCAATATTTAGGGGATTAATATGACAGCTGTATACAAAGCTATTAGTAATGTTGCTAGAGAAATGGCTGAAACGGGCATTAAAAAAGGAAGTGTAAATCAACAACAAGGATTTATGTTCAGAGGAATTGACGCGGTATATAACGCTCTCGCTCCTGCTCTAGTTAAGCATGGGTTGCTTATTCTTCCACGGATCATTGAACGTACCGTCACGGAAAGACAAACACAAAGAGGTGGCTTGTTATTTTATGTCGTAGTGAAAGCTGAGTTTGAATTTGTTTCTGTTGAAGATGGAAGCAAACACACGGTTGTGACTTATGGTGAAGCAATGGATAGCGGAGACAAAGCCACAAATAAAGCCATGTCTATTGCATATAAATACGCAGCTTTCCAAACATTTTGTATACCAACTGAAGAAACGGCAATCGATGCGGATGCAGAAGTCCACAATGTAGCACCGAGAACACCAGATCAAATATTGAAAGATTTTACTAATTCAGCAATGGCTATTACAGATCTCAATATTTTGAAAAAAGAATTTGGTGAAACATGGAAGTTACTCAGAAAAACGCCTGAACAATCAAAAGCAAAGGAAGTATATAACATCAGAAAATCAGAATTGGAGAAGATGTAATGGCAAGTAAAGGTGTAAACAAAGTCTTATTGATAGGACATCTAGGTCAAGATCCTGAAATGCGTTACCTCCCAAATGGCGATGCGGTCACTAATATTACATTAGCCACCAGCGATTCATGGAAAGATAAACAATCAGGTGAAACCAAGGAACGTGTTGAATGGCATAGAATTGTGATATTTGGAAAGCTCGCCGAAATTGCTGGCGAATATCTGCGTAAAGGATCACAAGTCTATATCGAAGGTCAATTACAAACACGTAAATGGCAAGATCAAAATGGACAAGATAGATACAGCACGGAAGTTGTAGTGAATATTAATGGTTCAATGCAAATGTTAGGTAACAACAATCAGGCAGGTAGGCAGAGTCCACAACAAAATCAAGGATGGGGTCAACCACAGCAACCACAGAAGCCAGCACAACATCAAGCACCACAGAGTCAACCACCGATGGATTTTCAAGAAGACGACATTCCATTCGCGCCAATTGGACACCCCTACCCACGCCACACTATTTATGTGATTTAACCAAGTGATATCAGTATGAAAGCTACGGACAGCTTAATTTAACTCGCAGGGATGCAAGCAGAGGAATGAATAATGGCAATAGTTCAATTTTATACAACAAGAAGTAAAGACGAAACTCCATCACAAATTACTAATAACCTCCGATATGAATTACCAGATGATCATAATTTCAGTGCTGATGATGACCTAGAATCCTGCATTGAAGCATGTGCAGAATATTATCACGCTGACTGTGACGGATGGGAGAGCAGATTTCCATGCTTATTTATGCTCTGGATTGACGATGAATACCTAGGGATATTTGAGGTTAAGCGTGAGTTTGAACCAACATTTTCAGCCCAAAAGGTGGAGTGATGGATAAATCAAGGATGCAATTTGAATCGTGGTTTAACAATCAGTATTCAGGTTATAACTACGATGAAAAACTTATTTCATTCGTTAAAGCACAATTATTTATTGTATGGCAAGCATCACGCGAATCATTATTACTAAATTTACCGATAAGAGAAAGGAATAAAGGTAATTATGATTATTTTACTGACGGATATAACAGTGGAATATCAGCATGTGAAATCGCTTTATTAGATAGCGGAGTGAAAATTAAAAATGGATAAAAATATATTAGAAATGGCAAAACATTTAAAAAACAAAATAAACTCAGGCGAAGGTATTGATGAACATAATTGGCAAGAAATAATTGAAGTTTGTAATGAAATAGAGCGAATTAATAATTTAGAATCCGTAGTATTTGCCAGACATACAGGAATGCAAAGACCACTAGATTTAACTGTATCTCACACAATATTAAATAATTGGATAGGATTTAACACTAAAAACCCAGAAATAAAGGATGATATTTACCCTCTATTTATTTTAGATTAAATAACCATGCAAATAATCGGATATGTATTACTCATGCTAATACAGGGTTCTGCACGTTTATAGGAAACCCAAATGATATATTTAAGTTTGTTCAATGGAATATCCGCTGGTCGATTAGCATTGTCTCGCGCTGGGATTAAATTTGATAAATATTACATCGCTGAAATAGATAAGTTTGCAAATAAAGTATCTGAATTTCATTATCCAGATAATATCCAGTTAGGTGACGTTAATAATTGGCGTGAGTGGGGTATTGACTGGTCAAGTGTTGGGTTAGTTACTGCGGGGTTCCCTTGTCAGTCGTGGAGTTTAGCTGGTAAGCAATTAGGCGATAAAGATGAGCGCGGTAAATTATTCTGGACGACATTAGATATAATGAGTCACGTATTAGAAAATAATCCAGACGCTAAATTTATGCTCGAAAATGTAAAAATGAAAAAAGAGTTTGAGGAATATATAACGCTTCATACCGAACGTGCATTAGGTTATGTAAATAAAACTCTTATTAATAGTTCATTATTATCAGCACAAAATAGACAACGTTATTATTGGACTAATTTTGAAATTAGCCAACCAGAAGATAAAGGTATTTTACTAAAAGATATTATTGATGATGACAGCATTACCAATAAAGAAAAGTCATATTGTATTGATGCCAATTACTCGAAAGGAACAAATTTAAGTCAGTACTTTAATAAATCTAGGCGACAAGTTGTTTTTTGTGGTGCAATTAGAGGTCGTTATATTATTAATGGAGTAAGACAAGACCATAAAATAAAAACAGCAGGACTTACCACTCAGAGATTAGAATTAAGAAATGATGAAAAAACAAATACATTAACTACCGTTCAAAAAGACAATGTTGTTTATAGGGCATGCGAACCAAGGGAGCACGTTAAGCAATCCAAGGACGGATTAATTCATGTTGCTAATGCCACAGATATTAAAGGTAATGAACAGATAAAACGCATTTATTCCGATGCAGGAAAGGCTCCAACGCTATCCACATGCCAAGGCGGTCATAGAGAGCCGAAAGTTGCAATTAGAAATAAGAGTAAAACTGTTCGCTCATCTGGGCGCAACTCTTATGATAGACATGAATGGGATTCTATTAGTAACTGTCATTATCGAAAATTAACACCGACAGAATGCGCTAGATTACAAACATTCCCCGATGGCTGGTGTGAAAATATAGTTTCAAACTCACAATCATATAAATGCTATGGCAATGCTTGGACTGTTGATGTTATTGCTCACATATTTAAATGTGCATACAGAGAAAATAAATACGAAGCTATTCGTCCTGTTGTTAATTACGAACAATCATGTAATGCCAATATCTGAGAATTTATATACGCAATCGAAATACAATAAACGCGCTGAATATTTAATGTCAGTGAGGGATTTAACTATTATTTGTGGTGAGGTGATGAGAGGTGAATGAATTAAAAGAGGAAATAATTAATCTTCTAAAATACAACAAATTGACAAAGGCTGAATTATATTACTTATGTAGTCCTGAATACTCTAAAAGTCAGGTTAGTTGTGTAATTGGTCATTTAGAAGCAGGTGGAATTATCAGGAAAGGAATTTGCGAATATTGGGAGATAATCAATGAATAGCTATAATAAGTACACCGACCTTCAAATTAATGAATTAGTTGCTACAAGGTTAAAGAAGAAATGCTTATTAACGGAAGAATCTGTATTAGCTTATATGGATAGCGGCTATCGGACTTTCGACCCATGCAATAACCCTACTGACGCAATGCCGATTATTATTGAGAATGAAATATCGATGATTAAAAGCTCAGGTGGCTGGATGTGCTGCCATGGTTCAGTTGGTCAGGTTGAGCGTGAAAGCTTATACCGTGGCGCTATGGAATTATTCTTAATGATTAAGGATGCGAAGAATGAAAAAATATGACTTGATATTGTGCGATCCACCTTGGTCTTACAATAACAAAGTTTCAAATGGCGCAGCAGATAATCATTACAACACCACCGATTTATATTCCCTCTCTCGATTACCAATAGAAAAACACTCCTCTAAAAATGCCGTACTGTTTATGTGGTACACCGGAAACTTTGCACTCGAAGCAATTAAATTAACCGAAGCATGGGATTTTAAAGTTAAAAACATGTTCGGGTTCGCATGGGTGAAATTAAATAAAAATGCAGGAGATAGAATAAATAAAAAACCACCAGAAGATTTCTTTGACTTTATGGAAATATTAAACAATGAGACGAAGATTAATTGCGGTAATTACACTCGTCAAAATATTGAAATGTGTTTAATAGCCACAAGAGGTAATGGATTACCTCGTAAGTCTGCAAGTGTTAGGCAAGTTATTTATTCATGTCTTGGTGAGCATAGCGAAAAGCCAAAAGAAATACATTATAGGTTAGAAGAATTATACGGAGATGTTCCTCGACTCGAATTATTTGCACGAGAGAAATATGGTGATTTGGATGTATATGGCAACCAAGTAGAAGGAAGCATTAAATTAATATAGATGAATTATGACATTTACTTAACTTGCAGGGCTAATAGCATTATGTGTACTTATTTATTTAATTGAAACAGGACAAGCGTAATTATGGATATTATTGACTCAGCAAATGAAATAAACGAATTACATATTCAAACATCATTATCAAATCGTAAACCAGCAATTAAATCTCATAACGGAATGTGTATTTGGTGTCACGAAGAACCTGTTGCACCTAATAGTGCATATTGCAGTAAAGATTGTGGTGATGATCATGAGCAATATAAACGGAAGAATGGATAGTATTACGAAATTACAAAAGGAAGAGAAAGATGGAATATAAATTATTACGCTTGGATGAAGTTTTAGATAGAACGGGATATAGCAAGTCATGGACTTACAAATTAATAGATAAAGGAGAGTTTCCAAAGCAGGTAAAAATAGGATCACGTTCGGTTCGTTTTATTGAAAGCGAAGTGGATGAATGGATAGAGCAACGAATTAATAATGCTCGTTGCCCTGAAAATACCCTCAATTGAATTTTATTTCTTTTTACTTCTCAGCTCATCTATATAATCAGCATACCACTGCATCATCTCCCTTCTACCCTCCAAATACAGCGCATGGTTATAAGTGCCACGGATAGAGTTTTTGTCAACATGAGCAAGTTGTAACTCTATCCACGCTGTATTAAATCCTTTCTCATGCAATATTGTACTCATGGTGTGTCTAAAGCCGTGACCAGTAGCCCTTCCTCTATAACCCATTCTGCCAATCATTGTATTTATTGCCATTTCAGACAAATGTTTCTTATGATTAGTTCGACTAGGGAAGATATACTGATAATCACCAGATATTGGCTGTATTTGACGTAGTAAAGAAATTACCTGATCTGACATTGGCACAACATGCACCCTGCCCATCTTCATTATTTTTTCTGGTAGCTTCCATGTTTTGCTTTCAAAATCTATAAATGACCATTCTGATTTTCTTAACTCTCCTGGTCTTAAACCGGTAAGCATTAATATATTTAAAGCAGTTCTTACGATCTGACTTCCTTGATACTTGTCTACTGAAGATAAAAACTCAGGCAATTCATCAGCCAATAAATATGGATAATTTTCTCGTTGATGTGGAATAAACGCGCTGGCTAAATCTGGTGCAGGGTTATATTCAGCTCGTCCAGTGATGATGGCGTATTTCCAAACCTCACCACAGCGCTGACGAACTTTTTTTAATTTCTCTGTAACGCCACGCTTTTCCATTATTGAAAGCACTTCCAGCAATTCGAGAGGTTTAATCTCTGCTATTGGGCGATCTCCAATGTATGGGAAAACATCATTTTCAAATGCCTCCATCATGTCATTACGGTAACCCTCAGACCATCGGTCTTTTCTTCCCTCATACCACTCTAGAGCAATGCTTTTAAATGTATTGCTTCCATCAAACTTTGAATCCCTTTTCTTATCCTTCTTTATCTTGTTAGGATCAACGCCATCAGATAACTGCCGTTTTGCGTCATCCCTTTTCTTTCTGGCTTCCGCTAGAGTTATTGTTGGGTAGACACCGATAGCTAGAACTTTTTCTTTGCCATCTATACGGTATTTTAATCTCCAATATTTACTTCCTGATTTTGTAACTAATAGATATAAACCTCCTCCATCGAATAGTTTGTAGTCCTTTTCTTTTGGCTTACTGCTATCAACCTGCTTAACTGTTAGTTTCATATTGGGGGTATTAAATATTAAGGGGGTATAATGTCCCCCCATTTGTACCCCAAAAAAATGGAGCTTTCAAGAGACATAAAGAGACTTCAGGAGACAATGATTTAGTACGAAGGTTTGATTTTACTGGGATTAGGAGACTTCAGGAGACGCTAGGAGATGTTGAGATGGCGGAGGAGGAGAGATTCGAACTCTCGGATGGTTTCCCATCGGCGGTTTTCAAGACCGCTGCCTTCAGCCGCTCGGCCACCCCTCCGCAATGGGGAGCAATATAAACACCTAGGCTTATGTTGTAAAGCCCTTATTGTACTGTTTGCCGTAAAATTAAACGCATTACAAGTCAATGGCTTAATTTATCAACGATTTATGGGTTCTACTTGGGTATTTTCCTTATTTTTGCTAAATTAGCGGTATTATTTTTGATTGGTTGCTACGCACATGTTTGTATTTAACGGAAAAGAAATCGAGACAGATAGTCACGGTTATTTAAAAAATAGCAATGAGTGGAATGAAGATATGGTTCCAACATTAGCTGAACTAGAGGAAATTGAGCTTACAGAACAACATTGGGAGATTATCCGTTTTGTTCGCCAGTTTTATTTAGAATTTAATACCTCCCCTGCTATTCGGATGTTAGTAAAAGCGCTTGCACAAAAATATGGCGATGAAAAAGGAAATAGCCGTTATCTTTATTGTTTGTTTCCTAAAGGCCCTGCAAAACAAGCGACAAAACTTGCTGGTTTACCAAAACCCGTTAAATGTATTTAATATTATCTTTCGATAAAAGATCATTAAAATAATATTACTCATAATGGCGGATTGAAAAGTCTGCCATTGGTTCATATTCACAAGATGTCGCTGACCAAAATGTAATTTTGGCACTTCTTGGGCCACCAGCTTCTAACCAATCTTCAAATTCTTTTAATACATTTTCTTCCGCAAAAGCCTTTACTCCCACGCTACCATCATCACGATTCCAAACATACCCTGTTATTGGCTGTTTTTTCATCCACTGATAAGTAAAAAAACGAAAACCAACACCTTGAACACGCCCTTGAATAATATATTCTCTACCGATTTTCATATACCCTTCTAGTAACCCTCTTCAAATAAAAATTCTGTCTAGGTTATTGTCTTTTCTTTATACAATAGATAATCTGATTTTGTGAGGTTTTTTATTCATAATGAAAGCAAAGGATTATATTTTTTCAAACCCTTGAAATTTCACTTTGTGACCTCATATATGTAACCAATAAGCAAGGCTATATGGAGGTGATACTATGATGACCGCCAGCAAATTTGGGATAGGACAGCAGGTTAGACATAAATTACTCGGCTACTTAGGCGTTGTTGTCGATGTGGATGCTGAATATTCCCTTGATCAACCTAATGAGGATGATATTGCATCTAATGTGACCTTGCGAGCAGCACCTTGGTACCATGTTGTGATGGAAGATGATGAAGGACAACCTGTTCATACTTATCTTGCTGAAGCGCAGATAACCTATGAAGTTTCAGATGAACACTTAGATAATGACTCATTAGATGAGTTATCACAGTCAATTCGTAGCCAATTACAGGCACCACGATTAAGAAATTAACCCAATTAATCTACATAACCAGTAATCTGAATGAAATGATAATCGCCGAATTTGTTTTCGGCGATTTTATTTTAGCGTATTACCAAGGAAGACCATGTGCTTCAATTTCTTTTTTAGGACAACGATCCATTACCACACGTAACCCTGCATCTTCGGCTAAATTTTTAGCATCTTCATTAATAACACCAATCTGTAACCATAATACTTTGGCATTAATTTCAATGGCTTCTTGCGCAATTTCTAATGCTACGTCAGATTGACGAAAAACATCAACCATATCAACAGCAACAGGAATATCTTTTAATGAGGCATAGCATGGTTGCCCCAATAAGGTCTGCCCTGACATACCTGGATTGACAGGAATAACATCATAGCCTTGTTCTAATAGGAATTTCATGACTTTATAGCTTGGGCGATCTTCTTTATTACTCGCACCAACAAGCGCAATGGTTTTAACGCTTCTTAAAATGTCATAAATGTCTGAATCCACCATTTATCTACTCCGTTCATCATGAAGATTGAAAATATTATGATACATCATAGTATCTTGATCTGTTCATAGCTTCTAAGATAAAAAAAAGGTATTTTGAAAACTGGAATAATTACTATATTTATTTTTAAAGGTATCAAATGGAACAAATTGACCGCACGCTCTTAAAAGAAAAAAATATCGCGCTTGTTGCCCATGATCACTGTAAAAGCTCATTACTGGAATGGGTTGAAAATAATCGTGAACAACTGTCTCTACACAAGTTATTTGCAACAGGAACTACCGGTAATTTAATTAATCACCACACTGGCCTTACTGTTACTCAAATGCTAAGTGGTCCTATGGGTGGCGACCAACAAATAGGTGCAATGATCGCTGAAAAGAAAATTGATATTATGATTTTCTTTTGGGATCCATTAAATGCTGTTCCGCACGATCCCGATGTTAAAGCTCTTCTACGCTTAGCTACAGTTTGGAACATCCCAGTTGCAACAAATCGTGCAACTGCGAATTTTTTAATTTCATCACCTCTCTTTTCACAAGAATCTACAATTAAAATTCCAGATTATGAGGGTTATTTAAAAGAGAGATTAAAATAATCCTAAGGTTTTCGCTGTATAGGCACACCTTGAGATTTTAGTTCTGAAACAAAACAAGATGGCTGTTGTTTATTAAATAATAGCCATACTTGTTTTTTTGCTCTTGTTAAAGCGACATACATTAAGCGTCGCTCCTCTGCATTAGGATAATCTTCAACACTAGGCAGTAATGCCAATTCAATAATCGATTCTCTTGCTGGTGCTGGAAAAGCATCTTTGCCTTCTTGTAAACCTAAAATAATAACGTAATCCGCTTGTTGCCCTTTTGAAGCATGAAAAGTCATAAACTGTAGATCTAATTTAGGCCAACGTGTTTTCGCTTTTTTTAATAATTCTGGTTTTAAATAGTGATAACGAGCGAGTAAAAGGATAGTTTCATTTTCTTCTACATAACCACTCATTTTATTTAATAGATTTTCAAGTTGATCATCAGATAACAGTACAACTGACTTTTTATTACCTTTCACTAAACTATTTAAAGGCTTAGATAATTGAGCTGGATTTTGTTGAATAAACGTATTGGCAACATTTCCTATCGTGTCATTAAAACGATAAGTCGTATCTAATGCACATTCAGCACCTTCACCAAAAGAGTGATGGAAAGAAGTCGTTAATAATAATTCTGCGCCACTAAAACGATAAATGGCTTGCCAATCGTCTCCTACTGCAAATAGAGATGTTTGTTTATTTTGCTGTTTTAATGCAGTTAATAATGAAGCTCTTAATGGAGAAATATCTTGGAATTCATCAACGAGAATATGTTTCCAAGGACTAATAAAACGCCCTTTTTCAATAAGATTGATAGCTTGATGTAATAAGCCCGAAAAATCGATCGCATCTTCCTCTTTTAATGCAGTTTTCCAAGCTTTTAATAATGGAGATAATAATTTTAAATACTTTTTAAAGGCTTCTGTATATTCGGGTTGTACACTTTCAATCAGAGATTTTTGGCTACCGCCTTGCATCCTTAATAAACCAATCCAACGCTCTAATCTTACGGCAACTTGGTTTTCTAATTTTTTATCATGCCAAAACTCACCATCAGGAATATCCCACTCTAACTCCTGAGATAACCACTCTCGCCACCCTTTTGCTTGTGCTTTTTTCTGTTGGCATTGCTCTCGCCACTCACCTAATAATAGCGCTCTTCTTTTTTCACTATTTATTTCAAGCTCACTAATTTTGGGTTGTTTTTTAGTCGCTTGTTGAATAACGGATAATGCCAGTGCATGGAACGTTTTTGCCATAATATCGGCATTTAAACGACTAGAAAGCCTTTCATTCATTTCTTGTGCGGCTTTACGACCGAAAGCAAGTAATAAGATTTGATCTGGTTGTGCTAATTGACGACGTAATAACCAGCCTACTCTTGCGACTAATACTGATGTTTTACCACTGCCCGCACCAGCAAGAACAAGAGTATTTTCTTCACCATTAATCACAGCACGACACTGCGATTCATTTAATGGCGATGATTCAATCGTATTAAAAAATTCCACATACTCATTTAATATTTGAGTTACCCATGCAGAATTTTCTTTATTAATAAGTGCGTCACCTTGCTTTAACCATTCTAAACATTGCTGATAAAGAGTATGGCAATTATCAAATTGAGTAAGGCGTTCAAGAGGAAGGGGAATAGCAGAAAAGCTTTCTTTGATAGATTGTTGGATCTCAACAAGCTTAGACTTTTTTATCCATCTATTTGATTGAGTGACTTCATTAATATTATGGAGTTGCTTTTCAAGCACCTGAGCACTTATTTCGCTCATTTCTTTACTCCAATTTTGCCATGATTGATAAAGATAACGATAAAACTGCTGAGTTTCACCCCAGTCTGTTCCATGCAATCGAACAACTTTATCTTCAGGCAATAAAAATTCTAATTCCCCCCACACAATTCCTTTTTTACAGAGAATATTAATCAATTCGTTAAAAGGAATTAAATACTGATGTTTTTCACCACTGACTTCAATACCAGCATTTAACAATTTGACTCTATTATAAGGATGCTGTGCTAAACGTTGTCCCATCGGGGTGGATTTCAGTTCCATACGTAATTCCTGCAATAAATAACAAATAGTCTGTTGTTAAGCTCTTTTTAATCGGTGATAAACCCTATATTCTAAGAGGTAATTATCTTCATCTTGTTTATTTAAGGGCTTTTTGTGTTCACTTTGCTAAATGGCGCCCGCCGATTTATCTATAATAGCCACTTTTTATATTATATTCGCATAATAATCGCGCTTACAGGAACGACTTTGTTTCCTTGGATTTTAGGGCAAGAGCCTAAATACACAATTCCGCTAACTTTAGGAGTGGTTGCGGCAGCATTAACTGACTTAGATGATAGGCTTGTTGGCCGTTTAAAAAACCTTGTTATCACTTTATGCTGTTTTCTTCTTGCTTCAGCATCAATAGGATTACTTTACCCATATCCTATTTTATTCTTTTGTGGTTTAGCCATTTCTACTTGGGGATTTATTTTATTAGGCGCTTTAGGCCAACGGTACGCAACCATTGCGTTTGGTGCTTTATTAATCGCAATTTATACTATGCTCGGTATGCCTATTTTCCCTGAATGGTATGAACAACCCGTTTTACTACTGTTAGGCGCTATTTGGTATAACTCATTAACATTAGTTGGTCACTTATTATTCCCAATTCGCCCAGTTCAGGACAATTTAACTCGTTGCTACCAACAACTTGCCACTTACCTCGAAGCTAAAGCGACATTATTTGATCCTGATATCGAAGATGACTATCAACATTCGCTTTATAATTTAGCAATGGCAAATAGCCAATTAATTGACACGATGAACCAAACTAAAGTTACATTATTAAGTCGATTAAAAGGTGATAGAGGCCAACGTAGTAGCCGTTTCACTCTTCATTACTATTTTGTTGCTCAAGATATTCATGAGCGAGCAAGTTCGTCGCATGTTCAATACCAACTATTAAGTAATGAATTGCGACATAGCGATGTGTTATTTCGTTTTCAACGTTTGCTTTCTATGCAGGCACGAGCTTGTGAACAAGTTGCACAATCTATTCTTTGGCATAAAAAATATCAGCATAACCCTTCATTAGAACGTGCTATAAATTATTTAGAGAATGCATTAAATCATTTAAAAAATACGACTTCAGAGCCACAATTAATAACGCCTTTAAATAATTTACTGCAAAATCTTCAAGGTATTGATGCGCTTTTACGAAGTATTAGTACAGAGCAATACCAAATATCCCACGACCAAAAGGAAGAAACGCAACTTTCTGATGATGGTTTAACTGGATGGCGCGATATTGCACTAAGAATAAAAGAACACCTTACACCTAAATCGGCGCTTTTTAGACATGCCGTTAGGATGTCACTCGTTTTATGTATTGGCTATGCCATTATTCAATTCTTCCAATTAGACAGAGGTTATTGGATATTACTCACCAGTCTGTTTGTTTGCCAACCTAACTACAATGCCACTCGCCGACGTCTTACCTTACGAGTAAGTGGTACTATTATTGGTATTTTAATTGGCTTCCCTATTTTATATTTTGTTCCTTCAATTGAAGGGCAACTTGTTTTAATTGTGATAACGGGTACGCTCTTTTTCGCATTTAGAACCATACAATATGCACATGCCACACTATTTATTACTTTATTGGTTTTATTAAGCTTCAATTTGCTTGGTGAAGGTTATGATGTTGCCCTTCCTCGTATTATCGATACCTTAATTGGCTGTGCCATAGCATGGTTTGCTGTTAGCTTTATTTGGCCTGATTGGAAATTCCGTCAACTGCCTGTTGTTATTCAAAAAACAATGACGAATAACTGCTATTATCTTGATGCCATCCTTATTCAATATTACCAAGGAAAAAATAATAGCTTGAGTTATCGAATTGCTCGTCGAAATGCTCATAGCAGTGATGGTGAATTAGCATCATTGATCTCAAACATGTCATCAGAGCCAAAAAGTTATCAAGCATCCCAAGAAGTGGCTTTCCAGTTGCTTTGCTTAAATCACACTTTACTCAGTTATATTTCTGCACTTGGCGTTCATCGTTCAAAAATAGAAGATGAGAATGTACTTACATTGCTTAATGATACGGTTTGTTATATCGATTCTGCTTTACGTCGCAAAACGCCACAAGACGAAGGATTTAAGCAATCTCATGTAGAATTAATTGAAAGGATCAACCTATTACCTAATGCAGATAATCCTCGCATTCAATTAGTACTCACTCAAATCCGATTACTATTGGATTTGCTGCCACAAATTATTAGTTGTATCCAAATTATTGAGCAAAGCGAATCAAACAGCCTACCTAAACCCCAAGTTTAGTCCCATATTGACGTTATTTTCTCTAATTGCCATAAGTACATTAGAGAAAATAACGGTCATTACTTTTATCTTATTGAAAAGATAATTCGTTGTACCAATCTAATAACTCCATTTTAAGTTGACTAGGTAATACAGAACGATGGCACCCAACGATAGCTCCTGCCAATGAAAGTAAAAGTTCACTATTTCTCAAATTGTGGCTATGCATTAATTTTAGATAACACGCTTTAGCACCGATTAAACGCAGTTCTTCAACTTGATTAATGCCAATTTGATTCAACCTTTTTTCTAATATCACACCTAAATTAGGTAAGTCTTTTATTCTGCAAGGCTTTTTTCGTTGTCCTAAATATTCTTGAATGCTGTAGTGATATGACATATCAATATATTGATCTAATTTTTGCTGATTTTTCCATAGTGAATCCGTTATATGGTAATAACGCAATATGATAGGAATTCCTTTTTTCAAATAGGTATAGGAACTCATTTTTGTTGCCTTATAAAGAGTTTCTAAAAAACCACTTCCTTTTAAATAAAACTCATTATCTGACGTGATAGCAAACATAACATCATCAATCATTAAGCTAACACCACCAAATTGAGACTTTGTTGTTAACTCTCCATATTGCGCAATACGCGATAATAAATGAGCCTTCCTTTGCTCAGGTAAAAATAACATTGAAACTCCAACACATACTTTAAGATTAAATTTTATCTTTGAATTCAAAAACATGCATAAACATAACAAGAAGGACAATAAAGAATTTCCTTTATATTGCCAATAGTTGACGACTTAAAAATAGAGATTTACATAAAATTTGAGAGGAACTTTCAAAAAAATGAGCTTGATTTAAGCGAAATATAGAGATACTGTATATTCATACAGTACATATGGAACGAGGTAAATATGAAACTCTCAACATCATCTCCGACAAGACAGAACGCCATTCTCCAAGAGATCTCAAATGAGGTATTACCTCTATCTATCCCTTCAACAGTGGCGACTTACGATAGTAATAATAAACAAGGTATGGTGAGTGAACTTCTCTACCAAAACCCGCTCGTCATTAATCACATCCTTTTGCCATTACTGAAACAGTATAGTCATGAATCGCGTTGGTTATTGTGGCTAAATCCACAACAAAAACTAAATCGTACTTGGTTAAAAAACGCAGGATTACCACTTAACAAAATAATCCAGTTAAATCATATAAATATGATAACTACTGTTGATTTAATGGAAAAAGCACTGATGAGTGGTAATTACAGTGTAGTACTCGGTTGGTTACCAGAAATATCGTCAGAAGAGATGAAACGATTAGAATCTGCTGCAAGTAAAGGAAAAACCCTTGGGTTTATTATGCGACAGCAAGTTAATTCAAATATCCATTTAGAAAGTACTAATACATCTAAACGACATTTGAATTCCGTAAAAATTCATTCAATTCACTACCATTAGTGAAATTTAAGAGTTTTCCTAATACTCAAAACACCCTTGTGTCATTTAAGATAAGTCAAAAGTATTTATAACCTAAATCATATAGTTACAAGAAATTTAACAAAAATACAGAATCTTTCCCATTGTGGAATAAGACGGATCTTTTTAAAATTTTAAGTCGAATTTTAAAGGATTACTTGTAACTTTTTAAGTTCATTGTAGACTTTATGTCGTTAAGGTTATGCTTTAAATCCCATTTTTCGGGATCATCATTTGATGAAAGCATTGGATTCCTAACAATAATTTAACCAAGGGCAAATAATAAGGCTTAAAGCCAAATGCCTAACTTGGATGATAACGAGGCGTAAAAATGAAAAAGACAGCTATCGCATTAGCAGTGGCAGTGGCAGCTTTCGCAACTGCAGCGCAAGCAGCTCCAAAAGACAATACCTGGTATACTGGTGGTAAATTAGGTTGGTCTCAATACCAAGGTACTAGCAACCATTTCGATGGTACTTCTATCGGTAATGGTAACACTCACCGTGATCAATTAGGTGCAGGTGCATTTGCTGGTTATCAATACAACCAATACTTAGGTTTTGAACTGGGTTACGATTGGTTAGGTCGTATGACTTATAAAGGTTCATATGACAACGGTGCATTCCGTGCTCAAGGTATCCAATTAACCACTAAATTAAGTTATCCAGTAATGGAAGACTTAGACGTTTATACTCGTTTAGGTGGTATGGTATGGCGTGCAGATTCTTCTGCAACTAAAAATGCTACTTCAGCATCTCCAGTTCAAGAACGTTTCTCTAATAACGATACTGGCGTTTCTCCAGTATTCGCATTAGGTACTGAATACGCGATCACTCCAAACATCGCTACCCGTGTTGAATATCAATGGATCAACAACATCGGTGATAAAGGTACTCTGAATGCACGTCCAGACAACGGCATGCTGAGTGTTGGTGTTGCTTACCGCTTCAACCAAGAAACTCCAGCTCCAGTTGTAGCTCCAGCACCAGTTGTAGCTCCAGCTCCAGTTGTTGAGAACAAAACCTTTACTCTGCGTTCAGACGTTCTGTTCAACTTCAACAAATCTACTCTGAAAGCTGAAGGTCAAGAAGCTCTGAATGGTCTGTACGCTGAACTGGCTAACATCGACCCAACTCAAGGTCGTGTAGTAGTTATCGGTTACACTGACCGTATCGGTTCACAAAACTACAACCTGCCTCTGTCAGAAAAACGTGCTCAATCTGTAGTTGATTACCTGGTTTCTAAAGGTATCCCTGCAAACAGCATCTCTGCAGAAGGTCGTGGTAAAGAAAACCCAGTTACTGGCAACACATGTGACAACGTTAAAGCTCGTTCAGCTCTGATCGATTGCTTAGCGCCAGACCGTCGTGTTGAGATCGAAATCCAAGGTACAACTGAAGTTGTTGTTCCTGCTGGTAAATAATTCAGATAGTAGAATAATCTACTGTTGATGAATTCAAAACCCTGCCATTGGCAGGGTTTTTCTTTTATGGAGATAAAATTAGATCAAAATATAAAGACAAGAACGTTTTCAGGCCAGTATGAAATATCACAATAAAAACAAATAAATTGTCGAAGCCAGTAAGCTAAGAATAATGTAACTTATTTTTCTTTATCGCGTTCTAATAACTCAATGAGTCCATCTTTTAAACTATGCACTTTTAATGCATATTGTTCTTTTCGTTCAGCGTCTTCAATTAATTGCACGATCGTTTCTGATAATGTGATCCCTCTTCGTTGTGACAATGCAGATAAGCGTTGCCAAACTTTAAACGTTAAATCGATTGATTTCTTGCGCGTATGCTGATGCTCAGCATTAAAATAACGTTTTCTGCGAGCTCTAATCGTTTGCTTCATCCTATTAGATAAATCAGGATTCATATGCAAATCTATCCACTCTAAAACTTTTAATGGTTGTGATTCAAGAAGCAACAATTGCTCGACAACTTCATCAGCGGCACTTTTTTCTATATAACGGGTAATTAATTCACCTTCACGGTGTTTTTTTACTAGATAGGCCCACTTCCAGCCACATTCTAGGTTCTCTAATTGTTGATATTTCATACAAATCCCCGTGACAACGTAACTATATAGTAGCATATCAACAATTTTACAAAAATACTGCCACTGAACCGAAATTTTTTGACTATTTTATAGGCAAAGTTATTTTAGATAATCTTTCTTATCAATTAATAACAAGCCTTGATAAGGGATAGTTTTCTGAGCACGTTATGATAGAATCGAGCGTCGCTATCATAAAACCTTAATGACCAATTATTAACCCGTCATTATAAGGTCGTAGCGGTACATATTCCCTGCCTATGCAGTTGATGACAGTTAAAGAACCGTCTTATTGCAGGATAGGTATCGACTTATACGATATCTAATTATCTCTTTTCACTAATCAATAATAAAAACGGTAACCTTGAAAAACAACGAATTAGAATGGCAGGCGTTACGTCCTGATTACGCCTCCTACCAAACTTTCTTTCAAACAGCATCTCAATTACCTGCATCTCTACTTCGTGAGGTTCAACCTCGCCTGTATGAAAGCCTGCAATGGTTAAACAATGCAGATTCAGGGCAGTTTATGCTGTTAAAAGCGGATGATTCTACTGCTTACTTTGATATGCTGACAGACACATTAACGCAATCAGGGATCAAAACTGATCCTGTTGTTGGCAGTTATCAAGCAGAAACCAATAAAATCGATTGGCAAGAAAATGTACAAGGTGCATTTTCATCATCAGAATCTATTACTTGTTGCCAATGGATAGAGCCAGAACAACTCTTTGGTTCATTCTATTGCCATAAAGACGAAGTTACCCTCAGCCCAGGTTTATTGCATAAAGTAAATGGAGGCATTTTAGTCCTCTCTATAAAATCTTTACTTGCACAACCACTAATGTGGTTCCGCCTTAAAAAAATGGTTGAAGAGCAGCGTTTTGAATGGCTTGTTTGGAATGACAATCAATCCCTGCCTTTGCCTATTGAAAGCATGCCTCTCAATTTACGGGTTATTTTAGTCGGTGATAGATTAAGCCTTGAAGAGCTTGAATTTATGGAGCCTGAGCTAAGTAGCACTGCTTTATATGGTGAATATGAATACGATATGTATTTAGAAGACGAAACCGCTCTTTCTCAATGGTGTGGCTTTGTAAATTCATTGTGCCAAAAATATAGCCTCCCTTCTCTATCTGCGGATGCTTGGGAAGTCTTGCTAACACAAGCAGCAAGACAACATGAAGATCAGCTAATGCTGAGCCTAGATTTAGAATGGATCTTACGCCAGCTTCGTTATGCAATTCGTTTTAATCATGGTCCTTCTCTAAATGCTGATGCATTGAAAAAAGCAGAAGAAAATCGCCTATGGCGACACAGTTATTTATTAGAACGTAGTCGTGATGAGATTTTACAAGACCAAGTAATGATACAAACAGAAGGTGAAGCTGTTGGTCAAATCAATGGACTTTCTGTCTTGGATTACCCTGGATATCCTGATTTAATCGGAGAACCGACTCGCATTACCTGCGTTGCACATATAGGTGATGGTGAGTTTACAGATGTTGAGCGAAAAGCTGAGCTTGGTGGCAATCTTCATGCTAAAGGAATGATGATTATGCAAGCTTACTTAAACTCAGAATTACGTTTAGACCAACCACAGCCATTTAGCACCTCGATTGTTTTTGAACAATCATATGGTGAGGTGGATGGTGATAGCGCCTCTCTGGCTGAATTATGTGCTTTTATTAGCACTCTGGCACAACAACCTATTGATCAACAAATTGCTGTTACAGGTGCCGTTGATCAATTTGGTCAAGTCCAACCGATTGGCGGCGTAAACCAGAAAATCGAAGGCTTCTTTGATATCTGCCAACAAAGAGGGCTAACTGGTGCACAAGGCGTAATTATTCCTCTTGCCAATATTCGCCATCTTGTACTCAACGAAAATGTGCAACAAGCGGTAAAAGAAGAAAAATTTCATATTTGGCCTGTCACTCATGTAGCGGAAGCGATAACGTTACTGACGCGTCAGCCATATTATGAAGAGCAATGTGAACCAGAACAATCAGACTCACACTTGTTAGCTGTTATTCATGATCGTATAACACTTGCAAATAATCAGGATAGACCTAAATTACCTTGGTTCTTACGTCTATTCAGATAATTCTGTTTCAAGTGATCGGAGTTGTTCAGCGTACAAGTGTAAGCTATTCTGTTGTCTTACACTTGATAAAGGCTATATAGACAATGGTTGATAAACGCGAATCTTATTCTAAAGAAGACCTCATTGCTTCAGGCCGTGGTGAATTATTTGGCCAAGATGGCCCACCACTGCCATCTGGTAATATGCTAATGATGGATCGCATCATTAAAATGACAGAAGATGGCGGCACCCATAATAAAGGCTTTATCGAAGCAGAATTCGATATCAAGCCAGATTTATGGTTCTTTGATTGCCACTTCGTGAATGATCCTGTTATGCCAGGTTGCTTAGGCCTAGATGCCATGTGGCAACTTGTTGGCTTCTATCTTGGCTGGCTTGGTGGTGAAGGTAAAGGCCGTGCGCTTGGTGTTGGTGAAGTTAAATTCACTGGGCAAATATTACCAACAGCAAAGAAAGTTACCTATAAAATTGATTTCAAACGTGTTATCAATCGTAAACTGATCATGGGTATTGCCGATGGTGAAGTGTATGTTGATGGTAAGCTGATTTATGAAGCAAAAGACTTAAAAGTTGGCTTATTTAAAGATACAACTGCATTCTAAGATAGATAACAACCCGAATCTATTATAGAAATACCGTGTAACATAAAGTACACGGTATTTTTTTATCTATGCTAACAACGTATTTATTTTTTTATAAAAAACAGATCATATTCAACTCAGTTTTTATCAATACATGCTGTCGATTGTTTATCTTTTAGATACTGAAAATATTGTTTAATTTTAAGAGAGAAAAATAAGCTGTATGTAAGATAAACAAGTAATCCTACTAAAAATAAGATCCCTAATACTTCACCTGAATTTTCTGCTTGATTACTACCACTTGTATTATCCAATGTATTTTGCATACCTACGACTATTGCAATAGTGATAGGAAGCATTGATATACTCCAGAATATTTTTAGCATCATCGATGCTATTTCTTTATTCATAAAGATAACAAAAAGAGTAATAACATATAAAGTTGGGAGAGCAAAAGTTTGTATCAAACTCCACAATATAGAAAGATAAGCTATTAAATTTAAATTTTCGCTATCTTTTATAGATATGCCCACTAAAGTAGAAACACTAGTAAATGAAGATATTAATTGCCCTAAAGTAAAGAAAATAAAAACAATTAATATTATCCATAATGATATTGGTTTTTTCATTGAAATCTTCCTTGTAAATAAAAGTCGCTATCATAAATTAATCGATGTATAGTGTCATTATATTAATAAATAAAATTTATATATAAAGATAAATTTAATTTAAGTGAACTTTTTTTATTCCAAACAAATACTAAACTTAAAATTTATATCCACTTAGTATAAGTAGATTACGTCAAGAAATAATCGTATGGATATGATTATAAGCGCAATAGTAGAACTGTTGAGCTTTCTGATTGATCTTATCTTTTTTCTTTGCAAAGCAATTGGCTATAAGATCACAGTTTTATTGATTATATTTATTTGTATGTATGCTAATCAATTCAATATAAAATGGATCTTAGGTTTTTCTATAACCTCATTATGTTTATATAGTCCAAATTTATATAAGTTATTTAAAAAATCAAAAGGAAATCCTTAAGTTAAATTAATCGTCATAAAAATAATTTAAGGAAAATAAGTGATTAATAAAGGAAAAGTATCTAAAAAAATGCAGACTTTATGTTTTATTGTGGCATATTTCTGATATTTACATTTTCTATACCTTGGTTTACTTCAGAAAAAATTGATTGGCTCTATAATTCTGTTAATACAATACTTGCTATTTTTCTTACTATTTATGGGTTTCGTTTACGTAGAAATTCTTATAGATCAGAATAAAAAAATAATGACAATATAACGTAAAAAGGCTTACAAAAATGTAAGCCTTTTTTATATCCAAATTGATTGTTTGTTATTTATACTCAAATTGTCCTATGCTCAATATGTACATAGGAATATATATAAATAACCCTCGTTTTGATTGTCGGTAAAATCTTAGTGATAATATTCAATAGGACTCAAAATTAGCCATGATATATTTCACTACGACGGGTTATTTATTTTACCAGACTAGGGCGATCTTCCATCGCCTGTCGCCAGCCTCCAAGCCAATGTGAACGCGCATCAATGGCGAAATAAGGGCAAAGTTCTTTTGAACGACCTTGCATACCAGCTTGATAACCTTTCGATAATGCTCTTGCTAAACGATCTCGTTTCTGTCTTTTCATATCTAGACAACCCTCACGTTCTAAGTTTAAGCGGAAAGATAATGATTGTTTTTTCAACAACCACTATAAATTGATACGCTTTATTGCGCATTTAAGCAAGTAAAGAAGTTAATACAAATGTCATATTTGTGATGTTGAGCCAGCTAAAAATGTAATACCAAATGTTATTATTTATTTTATTTAATGATTTAATTTAAATATTATCTAATTCTTTTAATGGGTTATACCTAAAAAAACATAACCAATTGATATTTAGTAAAAATTATTAATTAAAAACAATTTTATTTATTTTTATCTTAGAAAATCAATAAATTAAATAAGATATAATAATGTTTATTTTTATGTTTATGTCAATATAAGACTTAGTTTATAAATATAACTTTTTGCTCTATTTTTATTTTTTCGTAGAAAATTCTTTTTAATTACCTTTGCTTTATTAAGGAATTAGCCATCATTGGAGGTAAAATAAGCTATTAATACCTCTTACATACTTCTATTAATTCAAACTCTTCAAATACAAGTTACATATCTTCTAAAAAAAATGCTATGCAATACGCCAAGCTTAACTCTTCTTCATTTTATTCTTTTAGATATAAACAAAAACCCAATATTCAACTTAAATACAATTTAAAAGAATATTGGGTTTAAATAAACGTAATGCTAAGTCAGTTAGTATTGAGCTTGAATTGCTTTCGCTATCTCAGAAACAACTTGCTCCCATCCCTGCCCTAATGTACGCACTAAAGCAGGATAACCATCTTCCGTTTGTGTTAAAACTAAAGAAAATGGCTGATTAATAACCTTATTATTTTCAGCGTAGATCCAGTCACCTGAAATAATCACTTGCCCATCATAACGGCCTTGGAAGTAATTAACGGTAACGGTTAATTTCGCAAGATTATCTTCAACCGGTTGATTAGCAACAACTGTATCCGGCAATGCTTTTGTTAAACCTGAAATAAGGTTCTGTTGTAATTGCTGATCAAGTGGATTAATCCATAAATGTTGATTAGCCACGGTATAGTTAATATCTGTCGTTTGATAAACAATTCCTGCATTAACTAGCATATTAGACAAACGGATCGGCTGAACCCAAATTTGGGGCTTCTTGGCTGACTGTGTTGTCGAGACTTGTTCTGACACGCCACCTTGATAAACATCGGGCAACTGATAATACGTTTTATCAATCTGACTTGAACATGCCGTTAGCATCAATACAAATACCCCAATGATGTATTTCATTATTTTTCAGCCCTCTTCGGTTCTGGATCTTTACCTTCCTTCGCTTCAAAAATTAATGCGTTGCTCTTATTGTTCAATGTTTTCAATAAAGGCTGCATCTCTCTTAAAACCTGATCAAGCTGCTGCATATTATCAATCATTTTTCCGTATGCAGGAGAGCCCGGTTGGAAGCCTTGCATACTGCGATTAATCTCTTTCAATGACTGTTGAATATCATTAGGAAGATTTCTAAATTCATCACTACCAATCATGGCATTCAATGCTTTTAGTGTCTCTTTCGCTTCAGCAACTGCTTTTTGGCTTTCAACTAACGTTGCCGTCATCTCTTTAAGCATTGGCTCAACAGGAAGATTGTTGATCTTATCAAGAGATGTCATGACTTTTTGCTGAATTTGCGCTAAACCTGAACTTGTAGTCGGTATTTGTTGGAAACCAGCAACTTCTTGAGGGCCTTCCCATTTTGTTGCATCAGGGTAGAAATCAAGGTCAATATAAAGCGCACCAGTTAAAAGATTTCCCGATTTTAAAGAAGCTCTTAGCCCATTATTAGAGGCTGAAGTGATCTCTTTGACGAAGTCAAAACTTTCACCAACATCATTAGCAAAACGCTCTGGTTCAACATGAATTAGCACTGGAATACGAAAATCTTTATCCAGTGATTGTTGCATGCCTTTAGTGTAATAAGGTACTTGAACAACAGTACCCATGCGAATTCCACGGAATTCAACAGGTGCCCCCGCCTGTAATCCCCTTACAGAATCAGAGAAAAACATAATGTAACTGCGATAATCAGTATATAGCGAGTTTTGAATGCTCTTCTCATTATCGTAAAGTTTAAATTCTGTTTTAGGTGCTATTTGATCGCCTGGTAACCATCCGTTTGGAACATCAAAACTAACGCCACCACTAAACAATGTGGAAAGTGATGCCATTTCAACACGAACACCCGATGAAGACATATCAAAGGCGATACCTGAATCTTTCCAGAATCTCACATTAGATGTCACCATTTTGTCATAAGGTGCTTTGATAAAGAGTTGATAATGCATATCTCTTGTATCAATATTGAATTCACTGGTTTCAACTGAACCAACTTGGTAACCTCTAAATAAAACTGGGTCGCCTGCATTTAATTGACCTGCTTTTTCACTCACTAAATTAATGCGAATACCTTTTGCATCAGGCGAAGCGAGTGGCGGTGAATCAAGAAGGTTAAACTCATCTTCTTCTTTACCCGTTAATCCCGGTTGTAGCTCAATATATGCGCCTGAAAGCAAGGTGCCTAAACCCGTTACACCCTCTTTACCTATTTGCGGTCTTACAACCCAGAATGCGGTATCTGCACGTAATAACTCTTTCATGCCAGTATCAAGGCGCGCTGTGATGATAACGCGACTAAAATTGCTATCGAGTGTGACACTTTCGACTAAACCGATATCCACACTGCGGCTTTTAATTTTGGTTTTACCTGCTTCAATGCCATCTGCATTATAGGTAATTAATGTAACTTCTGGACCCTGATGGCTGAAATGATAATAAAGTATCCATGCACCTATCAGTAAGGTGACAAGTGGTATGATCCAAACTGGAGACCAGCTTTTTAGTTTGTTAATTTTTGCTTCAGTTAAAGCAGTTTCATTCTTTTCAGTCACCCTTAGGCTCCTTAATCGTGGGTTTATCATCATCGGTTGTACACTTATCCCACGTCAACCGAGGATCAAACATCATTGCAGAGAACATAGTTAGCACTACAACCAATGCAAATAGCACCACACCAAAATCAGGATAGATGCTCATCAGACGTCCCATTCTGACTAATGAAGCTAAAACAGCAATTACAAAGACGTCAATCATCGACCAACGCCCTACATATTCAACAACTTCGTAGAGAAAATGCATTCTAGCAGGATCTCTTTTCCCATTAGATTTGTGTGCATCCCAACACAACCAAGCTATTGCTACCATTTTTAAACTTGGCACCATAATACTGGCAATAAATATCACCATTGCAACAGGATAAGAACCATCTTCCCAGAGCAAAATAACCCCTGCCATAATGGTTGAATAAAGGTTATTACCCAATGACTCAGTCACCATAATCGGCAATAAATTCGCGGGGATATAGAGGATCAACGAAGTAATCAACAGTGATACTGTCCATTGCAAGCTTTTCGGCCTTCTTGCATGTCCTTTGACTTCACAACGACTACATTCATATTGGTCGGCAGGTAAAATTGCCGTACATGAACGACATAATCTTACACCTTGTTTTAATCCCGGCTTACCCGATTCTATGTCAGGATAAGCAGGACGAGGCTCTAATTTTTCCCATAAAGTATGCCTATCAAGACATTGGAAAGCACGAATTTGAAATAAGCAATAAAGCACATAAGGTGGGAAACTCAACCCCAGCCCAATATCACCATAAGCCATTAATTTTACAAAGCTAACTAAAATTCCTGCAAGAAAAATTTCTGCCATACACCACGATTTTAGTTGAAATAAAATACGCGATAACCAAATTTGTAGCTTTCTTGGTAATTTAACGGGTGTGCAAAGAAGCAAGATTGCGATCATGCAAAAAGCGGGCACAATCTGCACAAACAATAGGAAAAAGGCACCTAGTTCAACGTAGTTTTCACTAAACATCACCGTTGGAATTTGCATCAGTGTGACATTATTAGCAATACCTGCCACTTCCATACTAACAAAAGTAAATTGGCTCGCCATTAACAGCATAAACAATGCGCTGATTGCTAACGCAACAGGTTGATAAAAAGGTTGGCGCCAACGTGCAGTTAGCACAGTATGGCAGCGAGGACATGTTGCTTTTGTTCCTTGTACTAATTCAGGAACACTGACCACCAGATCGCACTGAGGACATAATATTTGCTCATGTTTATGTTCATGACGATGTTGTTGACCAGAGCACACAGCGACACCTCTTATTTAGAATAATCAATAAAAGAATATTTAATCCAGAAAGTAAAACGGGGCGTGATGCCCCGTTTTCGGTTGGCTATTCGCCGTTTTGCATCAATTCTAGCTCTTGCCATCTGTCAAAAGCCGTTTCAAGCTCTTGTTCTTTGTCAGCAAGCGCCTTTAAGACTTTTTCTGTCTCTTCATGAGGACGAGTAAAGAAATCCGCCCCACTTACTTCTTCTTGTAATTCACTTAACTGCGTTTCTAAGCTTTCTAATTTAGCGGGAAGTTGCTCAAGCTCTCGTGTCAAATGATAACTTAACTTATTAGTACGAGTGTTCTTTTTAGAGCTATCTTTTACTTTTGCTTCTTTTTCAGCTTTTTCTGGTGCGTTGCGTGATTTATTTGTCTCACTCTTTAGTGAAACCGACTGTGCTCGTTGTTGCTGAGCATCGTAATATCCACCAACGTAGCTGTTAATAACACCATCACCTTCAAAGATCCAACACTCAGTAACACTATTATCAACAAATTCACGGTCATGGCTAACCAGTAAAACAGTGCCTTGGTAAGCATCAACGAGCTCTTCTAGTAATTCCAATGTTTCAACATCGAGATCATTGGTTGGCTCATCGAGAATAAGTAAATTACTAGGTTTTAAGAATAAACGTGCTAATAATAGACGGTTTCTCTCACCCCCTGAAAGTGCGCGAACAGGAGTCATCGCACGTTTAGGTGGGAATAAGAAATCTTGCAAATAACCAAGTACATGGCGAGGACGGCCATTTACCATCACCTCTTGCTTACCTTCTGCAAGGTTATCCATGACTGTTTTATCAGGATCAAGTGTCGCACGGTGCTGATCAAAGTAAGCGACTTCAAGCTTAGTACCACAATGAACTCGTCCGCTGTCTGCTTTTAAATCGCCTAACATGAGTTTCAATAAAGTGGTTTTACCGCAACCATTTGGCCCCACCAGCGCAATTTTATCACCACGTTGTACTTTGGCAGAAAAGTCACGAACTAACTTACGCATTCCAATGCTGTAATTAACATCTTCAAGTTCAAATACAATTTTACCAGAGCGAGTTGCTTCTTCGACCTGCATACGAGCACTGCCTAACACTTCACGGCGTTCGCTACGCTCAACACGCAGTGCTTTTAATGCTCTTACACGACCTTCGTTACGAGTGCGTCGTGCTTTAATGCCTTGGCGTATCCACGCTTCTTCTTGCGCTAATTTGCGATCAAACTCTGCGTTTTGTTGCTCTTCAACACGCAATGCTTCTTCTTTGCTTTCAAGATACTTATCGTAATTTCCCGGCCATGAAGAAAGTTTTCCACGATCAAGATCGATAATACGCGTTGCCATATTACGGATAAATGAACGGTCATGGGAAATAAACACGATACTTCCTTGGAAATCTTTTAAGAATTTCTCAAGCCAAAGGATCGTTTCAATATCAAGGTGGTTTGTTGGTTCATCTAAAAATAGTACTCTTGGTGCGCTGACTAGTGCGCGCCCTAATGCTGCTTTTCTTAACCAACCACCTGATAAAGAAGAAAGCTCTGCTTCACCCTCTAAACCGAGTTTTTCTAGTACTTCTGCAATTCGGCTATCAAGCAACCACAAGTTACGACTATCAAGTACTTCTTGTAGCTCTGCCATTTTATTGAGATTTTTATCAGAAGGATCTGTCTCAATCAGTTTAGAAATATGGTGATAATCCGTTAGATATTTAGCATCTTCTTCAACGCCTTCTGCAACAAAGTCAAAAATAGTGCCTTCAATATCTCTTGGGGGATCTTGCTGTAAGCGAGCAGTTACAAGATCTTGCTCATAAACAACTTGACCATCATCTAAAGGTTGCTCTTTAGATAACACTCTTAATAGTGTTGATTTACCCGCACCATTGCGCCCAACTAAACAAACGCGTTCATTTTCTTCAATAAATAAATCGGTGCTATCTAATAGTGGGGCATCACTGAAAGATAAGTAAGCCCCAGTCAAACTAATTAACGGCATTGTAAATTATTCCTCACCAGCATGAGTTAACAGCCAGCAATTGTGAATTTGACGGTTACGTGCAAAGTCTTGTGATAATGTTTTCTGTGTTATCTCTTTTGCACACAACCCAATTTTTGCTAACTCGTCATGTTCCATTTTGAATCCACGTTTATTATTTGAGAACATAATTGTTCCGCCTTTTCTCAACAAACGTTTTAAATGTTTCATTAGTTCAATGTGATCACGCTGTACATCAAAGGTATTTTCCATTCGTTTTGAGTTAGAAAACGTAGGCGGATCGATAAAGATCACATCAAATTGTTCGTTGCTCTGCATTAACCATTGAATGCAATCTGCTTGCATTAAACGGTGTTGTCTACCTGATAAGCCATTCGCTTGGAAGTTTTTCTCAGCCCATTCAAGATAAGTACGGGACATATCAACGGTTGTTGTGCTTTTTGCACCACCAATTCCTGCATGAACAGAAGCCGTACCGGTATAAGCAAAAAGATTTAAGAAGTCTTTTCCATTACTCATTTCACCCAGCATTTTTCGTGCAATACGGTGATCTAAGAACAATCCTGTATCGAGGTAATCGGTTAGATTTACCCAGAATTTTGCACCAAACTCGTCAACTAAGAAGAAATCACCTTTTTCGGCCATTTTTTCATACTGCTGCTTACCTTTTTGGCGTTGGCGTGTTTTTAAAATCAGTTGATCAGAACGTAATGCCAGTACTTCCATTGTTGCGCTAATTACATCAAATAAACGCTGGCGGGCTTTGTGTTCATTAACTGTTTTAGGTGGTGCATACTCTTGAATAACCACTTTATCGCCGTAACGGTCTACAGCAACATTATATTCAGGTAAATCAGCATCGTATAAGCGATAACATTCAATTTGCTGTTGTTTTGCCCATTTCGCGAGTTTTTTCTCATTTTTACGTAAACGGTTTGCAAAATCTTCCGCAAGTCCAGTGTTAATCGTGGATGGTGTATCAGAAAGTAAATAGTTCTTTTGTACACAATCAAGAGGACCATTTTTTGCTTTGAACTCTCGTTCAGCACGTAATTGAATGCAACTTAACAGTTCAGGTGATGCACTAAATAGTGACAATCTCCAACCTGGGAAGTGTGCTTTTATCGCTCTTCCTAATTGGCTATGCAGTGCAATTAATGCAGGCTCACTTTCTAAACGCTCACCATAAGGTGGATTGCTGATAATTGTCCCTTTTATTTCTGTTGAAACAGGGTTTGTCAGTTTAGCTGCATCACCGTGAGCAAATGTAATCAGTTCAGCCACATCCGCTCTGCGGGCATTGGCTCTCGCCATATCCAACACACGTTTATCAACATCAAAGCCATAAAAACGCGCTGTTGTATTCTTTTTGCCTTCACGGAAACGGGCAAAAGCTTCATGAGTCACTTCTTTCCATAGCGCTTCATCGTGGCCTAACCAATGACGGAATCCCCAATGCACTCGATTTAATGCTGGCGCACAATCAGTCGCCATCATAGCTGCTTCAATTAATAATGTACCAGAGCCACACATTGGATCGATTAATGGTGTGTCAGTTTTCCAACCTGAACGCATAATAATTGCAGCAGCTAAATTTTCTTTTAAAGGCGCTTGACCTGTTAAATCACGATAACCACGTTGATGTAAACCATCGCCACTTAAGTCTAAAGATAGCGAGGCTTTTTCTTTATGAAGATGGATAGTTAAGCGGATATCAGGAGATTGTTTAGCGACATCTGGACGTTGCCCTATTTTACGTTGGAATGAGTCAACGATGGCATCTTTCGCTTTTAATGCGCCATATTGGCTATTACGAATAATGTCATTCGTGCCATTAAAATGAATAGCAAAAGTCTGATCAACAGTAAAAATCTCACTCCAATCAATTGCCTGCACACCAAGATATAAGTCTAGATCACTATAAACATTGAATTCATTTAACGGCAACATAATACGCGACGCTAAACGGCTCCAAAGTAAAGACTGATACATGGTTTTATCATCAGCACGGAAATAAACACCGCCTTGTGTTATCTGGCAAGCCTGAGCACCTAAGTGTTCAAGTTCAGATTTTAATAGTTCTTCCAGACCTCGGCCTGTGCTGGCAAACAGAGAGCGCATAATATTGTTACCACCTAAAATAAAATTGTTGGGCATTATAGCTAATTGTATTACGTTGTCATAAAGTTACTGGCTATAAAAAATAATAATGTCTTTTTGGGAGCACTGATGATCAACGTTTCACGCCTTTATATACACCCAGTTAAATCAATGAAGGGAATTCGACTTTCTCATGCATTTGCTCGTGAGAGCGGATTCACGTTTGATCGCGATTTTATGATAACCACCCCTGAAGGGACTTTTATCACGGCACGAAAATTTCCCGTTTTGCTGTGTTTTATTCCCACAGTCATGGCAAATGGTATTTATATTCAAGCTCCTGATGGTGAAGGCATTGCTATCACCTATCAAGATTTTGAAACCACATTGCAACCGACAGAAGTTTGGGGCAACCATTTTACCGCGTATGTGGCTCCAGATGAAATAAATCAGTGGTTCAGTCGTTATTTAAAAATGGATGTTCAACTTCGTTGGACTGGCGAAAAATCGACACGCCGAGTGAAAAAGAATCCAGAAACCGCTGTTTCTTTCGCTGATGGTTACCCTTACTTATTAATTAATGAAGCCTCATTTCAATACTTACAACAGCGTTGCCCCGCTTCAATTAATATTGAGCAATTTCGAGGTAATATCCTCATAACAGGTGCAAAGCCTTTTGAAGAAGATACTTGGCAGACTATTCGTGTTGGCTCTGTTGTGATGGACCTGATGAAACCTTGTAGCCGTTGCATCATGACCACTATAAGTATAGATAAAGGTGTTAAACATCCTAACACAGAACCACTCGCAACACTGCAAACATTCCGTAGCGATGAAACAGGTGATGTCGATTTTGGTCAAAATGTCATCATTCGTCAAACTGGCATAATTCGTGTGGGAGATACTGTTGAGGTATTAGCTTATAAAGAAGCGAAACAATATCTTGTAACGGCACCTGTTGAAACACAATCAACACCTATTGTTGAACACGCACAAGAGCAAACTGTCAGCATTGAATTTAACGGTGAAATTTTTGAGGGTAATAACCAAGAAGTCCTGTTAGAACAGCTTGAAAATAATGGTTATGTTATTCCTTATAGTTGCCGAGCTGGCCTTTGTGGCTCTTGTGTTATCCAATTAGATGAAGGCGATGTTAATGCATTAAAAGCCGGAGCAATTAAACGCTCAGGTAAGATTTTAGCCTGTAGTTGCATTCCTAAAGGTAATGTGAAACTTTCACTTAAAGATAATAAAAATCAAATAGATATAAACAAAAAAATGAAATAAAGAACTCAATATAAACACAGTTATGTATGATATATATCGTTATCAGTAAATATTAAATTGATTAATTTTACCCCAATCATATATAACTGAGTTTATTGATGCACCCTCGATACCATTGCATTGGCAGTATTATGATTTTCCAGAACTGCATCACCTTATTAAGTACAAAGGTAATGAAAAAAATTTATTGGGAATGAGCAAGTTAGTTTATTAACCAACTGATTTTTCTATGATATCTCCAGTGCAAAAAAAAGTCTCCGTTAAGAGACTTTCAAAATGATGTAAGTGAATATTATATGCGCTTGTTCATTACCATTTATCACGGTAATCGAAAGAAATTTGGTAAATATACTTATTCAATTCAATTTTATGTGTAACATGCTTTTGAATAGCTTTAACCCAATCTTCATGTAAATCAAAAACCCCATTATTAATGATATTTTCATCTTTCGGATCAATTGTTTCATCAATCAAAAAATCATCATCACCAAAATCTTTTGAGTATTCCTCGCCTATAATTTCTTCTGTTTTTTTATCAAACCATTGAGTATGTAATTTCAATCCCATAATCTTATCTACCTTATAGAAATTTTTTGATATTGCGTTTAGGATCTGCTGGTTTTAACTGATTACCCGTTTTTGGATCAAATGCCCCAATATGCTGTCCATCACTAGCGCGATATCCTTCCAGCTCACCATGCTGTGAATCCCACTCATAGATCCTTCGCCCTTTATCACCTTTCCAGCGATTATGTTTGCCTGCTCCACCTTGTTTAGGTGTTTTACCTTAGACAGGCTTAAGGATACCCAATCCTTTAATATCTTCAGTTTTTGGTGCTGGATGATAACTATGACCACGCTCTTTTACGCCTTGGCGGGGTTTATCTTTTTTCCCTGTCGATAAATAAATTGGTTTTATTCCCAATTCCCATGGAAACACCAAAATTATAGGCTCTTTCAGCGAAGACTGTTCTTTCTCACTTTCTGTAAAAAAAGTGAGGGTATCTAAAGGTAAGTTATTAAACCTAGGAATATCATATACCTTACCAAGTAGATATCTATGTCTTTCTGGCTGAGGTAATGCAGTACCCGTTAAGATCTCCGCACTACCAATCTGAACAATTCTTTCTTGTTTCTCATTTGGTAAAGTATAAGCAAAAATACCTTTCTCAACAGTTTTTCTCGCTTCAACTACTCGAGTTTTAACTGGTACATTCGTTTTCACTAACTCAATTTGTTTTGTTCCATTAACTACCTGTTCAATGACAGTAGCCGAGGTATTAATTATCCCTTTTTGCTTTGCAATATCTCTTAATTGCGCTTCTTTAGGAATATTTAATCTCTGACATGCCGCAGTAAGCGCAGTTTCTTTATTTTGGGGAAATTCTTGATAAATCATCGAAGGGTATCTATCACTCCCTACTCCAACTGGAGGAGAATACAGAATGAGGCCTGCACCTAAACCTAATGCACGACCTAAAATAGCCCCCAACGTTTCTGATGCAACCGTTGCATTTGTCGTTGTTACCACTGGAGTAAAAATAGCCACTGGGGCTAAATTAGCTTTATTGATACTCTTTCCTGGGATTAACGTAGATTGAGCAGATGTTATTGCTGTATTTAACTCAGCAGAAATACTGATTTGCTGCTTAGGTGCCGAAGTTAACATTTGAACAATAGAATCATATGATCCAACCGCTTTCTTTAAACTACCACTCATCATCCCTGCACACTGTAGATAACGCTGAGAATAAATTTTTATCGCTTTGGTTATATCACCTTCCCTGAAAGCATCCATCATCTCTTTACAATGCTTATCTTTTGTTAAAAAGATGCAATCTATTTTTGCACATACAGGGCAAATATTACGCTTCATTACCTCGATCGGTTTGACACGTTCACTCATATAAATTCCTTTTTATATTCAATCATACAATGACGATAGTGATCTAATATGACCAACACACCATTATTTGACTATTCTGTTTTTTGATACAAGTGTTATAAACCTCCTGATCTATAGCTCACATTTGACATAAAGAAGATAATTTTCCCTTACCTTATTTTTTATTTTAAATAAAACAGTTTATTTAATAAGAATTATCTTATTAAGAACTCAATAATGAATTATCAATAAACTCATTTTATTTTTTAGAAAAAGATTACAGAAAGAGAGTAATGAAGATTTGATTTTAGGGAGTATTGTTTGGGGTGAATTTGTTTTTAGAATGTTATAAATAATGAGTGACGATAAAAAGAGTAAGTCCTTTTTACTCTTTTTGTTAAATAACTTTTTCGTACAAAAATGATCCTGACTCTGACTCTTTATGGTAATTGCTTAACCTATCATTCATAATTTTTATTGGGTCACAAAAATTAAGAGTTCTATCAAATAATGTTAACTGAGGTTGAGCTAATAAACATAAACAAGCTTGAGCCCCCACTTCAGTCACTAAAAAAAGAGCGGTTTCGCCTTCTTCTTTTAATGAGGCTTCTACCACTTGAGATAAATAAGGGTTGATTTGATTATTGTTAACTTCAAAATACCAACTCTTAGGCATCAGCGGCTTTAAAAAGCGATGGGCTATTAATGCATTTAAAGCTAATTCAGCTCTTGATTCTGATGGCATATCTATTTGTCGAATTTGCTCATCGTATCCATAATAAAGAGCTGCATCATCGACGGTAAAAGATGCTGATTGTCGAGCACTCTCACTCAACATTTTGCTTGGAAAGCGGGAACGAAAAACCATACCATTTGCTAAATCAAGCATTAATTTTTGTTGCTCAACATCAAAATACCAACGCCAGCGATCATCGGGTTTTATTATCACTAATTAATCCCCCTTCGATTCATTCCCTGTTTTATACTCTGATAAACAATCAAAATTAAATGACCTAAATAAAATATTTAATATCACCTAACAAAAACAGGATTCATTTTACTATTAATTAAGCACAATCAGTGCAATTTAATAAAAAATAACCAACTAGGGGCAATATAAACGAGTTAGGGGCAGAAGAAAAGCCCCTAACTCATTATTAAATGTATTTAGATATGATTAATTATAGATTTGATAAGTGCAGGACCTTGATAAATGAATCCTGAATAGACTTGAATTAGAGAAGCACCAGCATCCATTTTTTCTCTAGCTGCCGTTAGTGAATCAATTCCACCTACACCAATAATAGGTAATGCACCTTTTAATTCTTCATTTAATTGACGGATTATTTGTGTACTTTTTGATTGTACCGGACGACCACTTAATCCACCCGCTTCATTACAATGATTTAATCCACTCACTAATGATTTATCTAATGTGGTATTTGTCGCAATAACACCATCAATATGATGACGCACTAAGCTATCTGCAACTTGAATTAATTCTTCATGTGTTAAATCAGGCGCAATTTTAACTGCAACAGGAACATATTTTTGATATTTTCCTTGCAACTCTAATTGTTTATTTTTAATTGCTGATAGCAGATCGTCTAATGCTTCACCATATTGTAATGTACGCAAACCTGGGGTATTTGGTGATGAGATATTAATTGCGATATAACCAGCATGAGCATAGACTTTTTCCATACAAATCAGATAGTCATCTTTACCTTGCTCTACTGGGGTATCTTTATTTTTACCGATATTAATGCCCAGTACACCGCCATAACGGGATTGTTTTACATTTTCAATTAGGTTATCAACACCGAGATTATTAAATCCCATACGGTTAATTAAGCCTTCGGCTTCCACTAAGCGGAATAAACGAGGTTTATCATTTCCCACTTGAGGACGTGGTGTCACCGTGCCAACTTCAATAAAACCAAATCCCATTGCACCCAGTGCATCTATACAATCACCGTTTTTATCAAGACCGGCGGCAAGACCAAGTGGATTTTTAAATGAGAGTCCCATACAGGAAACAGGTTTAGAAGGAAGTGACTGCTGAATAAGAAATTGAAATGGGGAATGAGATAAACGTTTTAACTGACGGAAGGTAAAATCATGGGCACGTTCAGGATCTAGCCGAAACAATGCCTTCCTTACTAAGGAATAATACATACGATCTCCATTGAGAATATCGGGTATTAGGAATGATATGTCTACGACAATTTAAGCGTCGAGCATCATATAGATAAAAGCATGAAAAGTAAACGTTTCAATTTCACAATTCGCCATAAAAAATCCCCAGACTATGCTGGGGATCTGATTATCTTGCTGATTTTATACTATTTCTTCACTCATAAAGTGATATAAGACATGATATTAATCAGCTAATGCTTTGGTGATTTTCTCATATAAATCGCCAGACAAATTCTCAAGCGCTTTCAGTTTTAATAACTCAGCACGCATTTTATCTTGGCGAGTTGCATCATAACGTTTTAAACGAATAAACGGCTCAATAAGGCGTGAAGCAACTTGTGGGTTGCGACTATTTAAGTCAGTCAGAATTTCTGTCAATAATAAATAACCAGAGCCATCTTCAGCATGGAATGCCACAGGGTTATTATTCACAAATGCACCAATTAACGCCCGAGTACGATTAGGGTTTGCAAGTGTAAATGAGCGATGAGATAACAGACTACGTACTTTCTGTAACACACCTTTTTCTGGGCTCATGGCTTGTAAACTAAACCATTTGTCCATCACTAAACCATCTTGATGCCATTTGTCATCGAACTCTTGTAGCAATGCATCTTTACAAGGTAACTGTGCCATCACTGCTGCATTCAATGCGGCAAGTGCATCCGTCATATTGTCACTGTTGTGATATTGCGCGTCGACAAGTTGATTACCTGTTTGCTCATTTTCAACTGCTAAATAAGCTAGACACACATTACGTAAATCACGTTTTGCAATATCATCATGATTAACACGATAAGCACCGATATGCATTGAATGATAAACAGCAGAGAACTCATCTGCCATTTCAGTTGCTAATGTTTTACGAATAAAACCAAGCGCTTTATGGATAGCAACTGGATCAATAATACTAAATGATTCACCCGCTTCGACATCTGTTGGTAATGTCAGAATAAGTGCAGCTAATGCAGGATCGATATCTTTATCAAGTAATACTGCACGGAAAGCATCAACCACCATTTCAGGCAGAATGCAGATTTCACCCTTTTGAACTCGAGCCACGTTTTCTTTTATATAGCGACCCAATAATGCTTGAGCAGCATCCCAACGTGAAAATGCATTACGTGCATATTTCATTAAGAAAGAGAGTTGCTCATCCGTAAATGGATAATCAAGTTTTACAGGCGCAGAGAACTCACGTAATAAAGATGGGATTGGTTGTTCTGGCACATCGTCAAAGACAAACTGCTGCTCTTCACGTACCACATTCAATACATTAGAAACAGTTTGACCTTGTGAACGCAGTGGGATCACATCGCCTTTGGTATCATATAATTCAATATCTAATGGAATATGTAATGGCTGCTTTTCAGTTTGATCGGCTGTCGGTGGCGTCATTTGACTAACAGTTAAAGTGTATTGCTTTTTATTAGCATTATAACTATCACGAACTGTCAGTTGTGGTGTACCTGATTGGCTATACCAACGACGGAATAAAGTAAGATCAACATTAGAAGCATCTTCCATTGCTTGAATAAAATCGTCGCAAGTTGCAGCACTGCCATCGTGACGATGAATATACATCTGCATGCCAGCTTGGAATTGCTCTTCGCCTAATAAAGTGTGGATCATTCGGATCACTTCTGAACCTTTTTCATATACTGTTAAAGTATAGAAGTTGTTCATTTCGATCACACTATCAGGACGAATTGGGTGCGCCATTGGGCTTGCATCTTCTGCAAACTGAGCGGTACGCATCACGCGTACATTATTGATACGATTAACAGAACGAGAGCCTAAGTCAGAGCTAAATTCTTGATCACGGAAAACGGTTAAACCTTCTTTCAGGCTTAACTGGAACCAATCACGGCAAGTAATACGGTTACCTGTCCAGTTATGGAAATATTCATGACCAATAACAGACTCAATACCTAAGTAATCTTTGTCAGTTGCCGTTTCACTTTTCGCTAGCACATATTTAGAGTTAAAGACATTCAGCCCTTTATTCTCCATTGCCCCCATATTAAAGAAATCAACAGCAACTATCATATAGATGTCGAGATCATATTCTAAATTAAAGCGAGCTTGATCCCATGCCATCGCATTTTTCAATGATGTCATTGCCCAATCTGCACGATCTAAATTACCTTTATCAACAAAAAGCTCTAAAGCAACTTCACGACCGCTTTTGGTGATAAAAGTATCTCGTAACACATCAAAATCACCCGCTACCACAGCAAATAAATAACTTGGTTTTGGATGTGGATCTTCCCATGTTACCCAATGACGACCATCATCCAGTTCACCTTGTGCAATACGGTTACCATTGGACAACAAATAAGGATACTGTTTTTTGTCTGCCGTGATTGTTGTGGTGTAACGAGCTAATACATCAGGTCTATCTAAATAGTAAGTAATATGGCGGAAGCCTTCAGCTTCACACTGTGTACATAATGCATCACCAGAAACATACAACCCTTCCAATGCGGTATTAGCTGATGGGTTAATCTCATTAACAATTTTTAATGTAAATTGTTCGGGCAGTTGTTCAATGATGAGTTTGCCGTTTTCTTCTTTATAGTGTGTCCAAGCAACATCATTCACTGCGATTGATTTTAATGTTAAATCTTCACCATCTAACACTAATGCTGTCGCATCTGAGTTTAGGCGTTTACATTGGCTTATCGCTGTAACCTGGGTGTTTTCTTTGTCTAAGATAAAATCAAGATGTAAATCGGTGATTGTGTAGTCAGGGGCACGATAATCTTTGCGAAATTTCGCGATTCTTTGTTGTGTCATAGAAAAAACCTTTTAGTTAACACGACTATTTAACGGTTATATTGCCAAAGCTTACTCGTCAAAAATCTGTTTAGCCAGTCGAATATTCAATTGAAACCATTAAAAGTCAACAGAATGTTAATAGTTTATTAATACATGTAATCAATTTATTTGGTAAATGATGCTAATATACTCCCAAATTATGTTTAACGTGGTAAACTCATCTAAGTTTTACAGCTTGTTTTTATGTCGCAGAGAAATATTGTTGAATAGTGACGCTTTGTCGTCATATTCGGGTATACTCTCCAACCTTAACGATTTAGCAGACATAAAAACGCTCCGTGAGGATGCTTGACGCGCTATGATTTTAGACGCTACACCGATTATTACATCACTGTTGGATACCGATGCATATAAGCTCCACATGCAACAAGCGGTTTACCACCATTATAGTGATATTCCTGTCGTTGCTGAGTTCCGCTGTCGGAGTGATGAACGTCTAGGTGAATATGCAACAACCTTACGCCATCAAGTTAATATGATGGCAGACTTGTCATTAACGAATGAAGAATTTGACTATCTTCAGAGCCTCCCCTTTTTCAAAAATGACTATCTGCAATGGTTTAAGCATTTTCGCTTTAAACCAGAACAAGTCCAAATTTCAACAATACCTGAAAACCAACTGTCGATAAGAATAACGGGGCCTTGGCGCGAAGTTATTCTATGGGAAGTTCCTTTGTTGGCTTTAGTGAGTGAAATTGTACATCGTGCTCGTTCTCCTCAAATCACGCCTGATGATGCAGTTAATCAACTACGTAAATTAATTGACATCTTCTACCGTGATGCGGCTGAACAACAGATTGACTTAGCTGATTTTAAATTAATGGATTTTGGTACTCGCCGCCGTTTCTCTTATGATGTGCAGTGTGCCATTGTGGATGAGCTGAAAAATCATTTCCCTTATCTTATTGGTACAAGTAACTATCATTTAGCTGAGCGTATGCATTTGGCTCCTGTGGGAACACAAGCTCACGAGTGGTTTCAAGCTCATCAGCAGATTAGCCCTGAACTGGCAAATAGCCAACGAGCAGCCTTGCAATCTTGGTTAGATGAATATCCAGATCAATTAGGTATTGCATTAACAGATTGCATTACAATGGATGCGTTTTTGCGTGATTTTGATAAAACCTTTGCAGAAAGCTACCAAGGTTTACGTCATGACTCAGGCGATCCGATTGAATGGGGTGAAAAAGCGATCGCGCATTATGAAAAATTGGGCATTGATCCCATGAGTAAAGTATTAGTCTTTTCTGATAGCCTCGATTTTCAAAAAGCACTCGTACTTTATAAGCATTTCCATAAGCGTATTCGTCTAATCTTTGGTATTGGTACTCGACTCACTTGTAACATACCTGAAATAACGCCTCTTAATATTGTGATTAAGCTGGTGGAGTGTAATGGTAAGCCAGTGGCTAAATTATCAGATAGCCCAGGTAAAACAATTTGTGACGATAATGACTTTGTTGACAAGCTACGCAAAGCCTTTGACGTTCCTCTTGTTAAACAGGCCTGTTAATTAGCTAAAAATCTTCATTAATAAAAGAAAGGGTAATAATTGCCCTTTCTTTTGTCATAACACCTGCCTTTATCAATATTTCACCTATTTTTATCAATTTATTTTATACAAAAGCTTTTCTCTTCTTTATTGACTCTTTAAACTAAAATTTCCTACTTGTTTCCTGCGCTATTGCAAGTAACATAGAAAAACTGTCCGACAGGGGCAGAGTGAATTAACCAAACAATTATTTTAATTAAACGAAGAGAGATTTATTTATGATCGTTGCGCCTGTAGTCGACGTACTGCAAGGCCGTATCGCGGTTGGCGAAGACGTCACCGTTCGCGGTTGGGTACGTACAAGAAGAGATTCAAAAGCTGGTATCTCATTCCTTACCGTCTATGACGGTTCCTGCTTTAATCCAGTACAGGCCATCATTAATAATAATTTACCGAATTATCAAGATGAAGTGCTGCACTTAACCACAGGCTGTTCTGTGGAAGTCACCGGTAAAATTGTTGAATCTCCGGGCCAGGGACAGAACTTTGAAATTCAAGCCACTCATGTTGTTGTGGTAGGAATGGTCGATGATCCGGAAACTTATCCGATGGCCGCCAAACGTCATAGTATTGAGTACCTACGTGAAGTTGCTCACCTTCGTCCTCGTACTAACTTAATTGGTGCGGTTGCTCGTGTTCGTCACACATTAGCACAAGCACTACATCGTTTCTTCGATGAACAAGGCTTCTTCTGGGTTTCTACGCCACTGATTACGGCGGCAGATACAGAAGGTGCAGGTGAAATGTTCCGCGTCTCTACATTAGATATGAACAACCTGCCACGCACAGATAAAGGCGAAGTCGATTTCAGTGAAGACTTTTTTGGCCGTGAAGCGTTTTTAACTGTTTCTGGTCAGCTAAATGGTGAAACTTACGCCTCTGCATTAAGCAAAGTGTACACCTTCGGCCCAACATTCCGTGCTGAAAACTCAAATACCAGTCGTCACCTCGCTGAATTCTGGATGGTAGAGCCTGAAGTAGCATTTGCTGATCTTAACGATATTGCAGCCCTTGCTGAAAAAATGCTGAAATACACCTTTGCAGCTGTATTAGCAGAGCGTAAAGATGATATGGAGTTCTTTGCACAACGTGTCGATAAAGACGCTATCACACGCTTAGAGAACTTTATTACCTCTGATTTTGCTCAAATTGACTATACCGATGCGGTCACTGTGCTTGAAAACTGTGGTGAGAAATTTGAAAACCCAGTTTACTGGGGTGTTGATCTCTCTTCTGAGCATGAGCGCTATCTTGCAGAGAAACACTTTAAAGCGCCTGTTGTTGTGAAAAACTATCCTAAAGATATCAAAGCATTCTATATGCGCATGAATGAAGATGGTAAAACAGTTGCAGCAATGGACGTGTTAGCGCCAGGAATTGGTGAAATCATCGGTGGTTCTCAACGTGAAGAGCGTTTAGATATGTTTGATAAACGTTTAGACGAAATGGGAATGAGCAAAGAAGACTACTGGTGGTATCGCGACCTGCGTCGTTATGGCACAGTACCTCACTCAGGATTTGGTTTAGGCTTTGAACGTTTAGTTGCTTATGTGACGGGTGTCGCAAACGTTCGTGAAGTTATTCCATTCCCACGTACACCAAGAAATGCTGATTTCTAATTTAGTGATTAATTAGTATTCAGCTAAAAATTTGCACTGCTGTTTTATTGCACAAGTTTAACTTAAGTGAAGAAGCCAACCACAAGGTTGGCTTTTTTTATGCATGGCTGTTATTTGATTCAAAAGTTCCCCTAAATACATACTTTGAAATACATAGTTACAATTTGTTACACTTTTTTCGTTTTTGTAGCAAATTGGGGGTAGATAAAATTTTTTACCAATGGAACACTGTCTCCCGACACAGACGACACTTAACTCTCATAAATAGTTCCATAAAAATTAAGAAACTATTTCTGGCAGTGGCAAAGGTGTCTGAATAACACCAATGAGGGTAATAATAATGATGAAGCGCAATCTTCTTGCAGTGGTAATCCCAGCTTTAATGTTTGCTGGTGCAGCAAACGCAGCTGAAATGTATAACAAAGACGGCAACAAAGTAGACATCTACGGTAAAGTTGACGTTCGTCATTACTTCGCTGATAAAGATTCAGGTGAAGACGGTGATGCATCTCGTGCACGTATCGGCTTCAAAGGCGAAACTCAAATCAATAAAGATTTAGTTGGTTTTGGTCGTTTCGAATATGAAATCCGCACAAGCAATACTGAAGGTGATACTGATTCACGTGCTCGTTTTGCTTACGCTGGTTTTAAATTTGCAGATTACGGTTCACTGGACTACGGTCGTAACTACGGTGTAATTTACGACACCAACGCATGGACAGACGTTCTGCCTTTATGGGGCGGCGACTCCATGGCACAAACTGACGTTTACATGACTAGCCGTACTACCGGTGTTTTAACTTATCGTAACACTGATATGTTTGGTTATGTTGATGGCCTGAACTTTGCTCTGCAATATCAAGGTAAAAACAACGAAAATACTATCAACAAACGTGATGGTAAAAAAGCTAATGGTGACGGCTTTGGTTTCTCTACAGCTTATAATTTAGGCTGGGGCGTAACTCTGGGTGGTGGTTATTCAAGCTCTGCTCGTACTTCTTGGCAACAAGATAACAGCACTGCTAAAGGTTCTCGTGCAGAAGCATGGAACGTTGGTGCTAAATTTGCAGCTAACAATGTTTACTTAGCAGCTATGTACGGTGAAACCCGTAACATGACTAGCTTCAATAAAGGCATTGCTAACAAAACTCAAAACATCGAGTTAACTGCACAGTATGACTTTGCTGACTTAGGTCTGAAACCATCTTTAGGTTATGTTCAATCTAAAGGTAAAAATCTGAACCAAACAACAGACACTGGTATTGCTTATGTTGGTGATGAAGATTTAGTTAAATATATCTCTGTAGGTTCTTTCTACAAATTTAACAAAAACATGACTGCAGTTGTTGACTATAAAATCAACCTGCTGAAATCTGATAACAAACTGGGCATCAACGACGACAACGTAGTTGGTTTAGGTCTGACTTATCAGTTCTAATTACCGCTTATAGGTAATTAAACAGTCAAGTTAATTGATTTGAAAAGCAACACTTCGGTGTTGCTTTTTTATTTATACAATTTAACCATCACAACACGCCATTTATTCGCTTAAAAATATCCCCCCTTTTCTTTATTTTTCAAATTATCAAAAAGTTTATCATACTAAACAATTAGGTGTTTTTAGTGATAATTTTTATATGTTAATGTAATCACAGGATATTCACTTATTTACATCTTGATTTGCTATTTATTCTCACTTAGTTCACAACTTCTTGTTAATTTCACTACAAACAGTTGGCAAAAAGGCCTCATAGCGTTACTCTTGATACTCATATTTCGGCTTCGTTTTGAGCTTAGGGAACAATTACACTATGTTTGAGAAAATCATTGCTGCACCAGCCGATCCTATTCTGGGTTTAGCTGATAGTTTCCGTTCTGATCCTCGTGAAAACAAAATTAATTTAGGAATTGGTGTTTACAAGGATGAGACAGGCAAAACTCCTGTTTTAACCACTGTTAAGAAAGCAGAAAAATACCTGTTAGAAAACGAAACCACTAAAAACTACCTTCCTATTAGCGGTATCCCTGAATTTGGCAATGTGACCCAAGCACTTCTGTTTGGTGAACAACATCCTATTATCTCTGAAAAGCGCGCACGCACAGCTCAAGCACCGGGTGGTACTGGCGCTTTACGTATCGCCGCTGATTTCATTGCTCAGCAAACAACAGCAAAACGTGTCTGGATCAGTAATCCAACTTGGCCTAACCATAATAATATTTTCCAAACTGCAGGTCTTGAGATCTGTAATTATGATTATTATGATGCAGAAAATCGCGGGTTAGATTTTGAAGGCATGCTGGCAAGCCTTGCAAATGCACAGGCTGGCGACGTAGTGTTATTCCACGGATGCTGTCATAACCCAAGCGGTATTGATCCAACAGAAGAACAATGGCGCCAACTCGCAGCATTATCAGCAGAAAAAGGCTGGCTACCTGTCTTTGACTTTGCATACCAAGGTTTTGCGCGTGGTCTTGAAGAGGATGCCCAAGGCTTACGCCTCTTTACAGAAAAAAATCCTGAGCTTATTGTCGCAAGTTCGTACTCTAAAAATTTCGGCCTTTATAATGAGCGTGTAGGCGCATGTACTATTGTCACAAAAGACAGTGAGACTGCGGAAAAAGCCTTTAGCCAAGCAAAAGCCATTATTCGTGCAAACTACTCTAACCCACCAGCACACGGCGCTTCAGTGGTAACGACGATTCTTTCTAACCCAGAGTTAAAAGAAGAGTGGATTGAAGAACTTACAACCATGCGTGAACGTATTCAGCGTATGCGTCAATTGTTAGTAACAACGCTACAAGAAAAAGGCGCCAAGCAAGACTTTAGCTTTATTATTGACCAAAATGGGATGTTCTCATTTAGTGGTTTAAATAAAGAGCAAGTTGAGCGTTTACGTGCTGAATATGGTATTTATATCGTGGGTTCAGGCCGTATTAACGTTGCAGGTTTAACCCTTGAGAATATGGTTCCACTGTGCGAAGCCATTGTTGCTGTACTCTAATTGCCTTCTAAAGTGTAATTAAGATAAATGCCATGTTATTAAATAACATGGCATTTTTATTGATATAAAAGAAAGATAAACCACACTTTTTTTATTCATAAAAAAAGCCCTTTATAATAAAGAGCTTTTCGTTAATTAATGGATATTATCAGTATTACCAGATTGGCATTTCATCTTGTAAAAAAGGATTATATTGGCGTTCATGCCCTAAATTAGACATAGGACCATGTCCCGGAATAAACAGATAATCATCGCCTAAAGGTAATACTTTATTTTTGATTGAAGCAATAAGATCGGCATGGTTTCCACGAGGGAAATCAGTACGACCAATGCTTTCTTTGAATAACACATCTCCCATAGAGATAAGTTTATTCTGATGATTAACAAAAATAACATGTCCTGGAGTATGACCAGGGCAATGTAAGACAGATAACGAAATTGTTTTACCTATCGTGACGGTATCACCTTCATTTAACCAACTATCTGGTGTAAATGATTTTCCGCAAGGGAAATTAAACATACGGCACTGTTGTTCTAATTCTTCTAATAAGAAATTATCATCTTTATGAGGACCGTAAACAGGGACATTGAAGTACTCAACAATTTGTGAGGTGCCTGCAATATGATCAAAGTGTCCGTGTGTTAATAATACTTTGGTCAATGTTAATTGGCGTTCTTCTATTTCTGCAATTAACGTTTCAACATCACCACCGGGATCAACAATTGCTGCTTCCTTCGTTTCATCACACCAAATAAGGGTGCAATTTTGCATATAGTTTGTCACAGGTACAATGTGATACATCATGAATCACTCCACTCTTTATTATCTAATTCTCAATAGATTACCATGAGCGGACAGGCCCTGTATCAATATGCACAAAATTACTTTTTGGATAATAGCCTACACCACCTGCTTTCATTCTTAATGCAACTTGACGCACTTTAGAAAGATCAGTGCCGACTAAACGAAAATCCATTGCTTGACCACGCGTGTGATAGCTCTTCTTTGCCACTCCGCTACTACTATGACGTAGATTATTATTTGTCACTAAAGAACGATAACCTGAAATAAGCTCAACGGGTTTATTGTTATTAAGCATTACTTGCAATAAGTAGATTTGGTCAAACAGTGCAGGATCTATCGTTTTTATTTTGTTTTGACGGTAATCTCTAAAGAGATGATTTAGTTTAGCAAGCTCATGTTTATTATAACGTTTTCCATCAAAAAACTCGGCTTTAATAGTTTCACCTGTATTTAAATTATTAAAGCGAAGGATTTTTGGACGAGGTGTCGCTAGTGAAGCAAATGCATGAGAAGGTAATAACCCTAACCCCACTGCGGCCATACCAAGCCCCAGCCATTTACGGCGATGTGAATCAATAATATCCATAGTATATGCACTCAAAAAATTATTTCAGGAAGAAGAACCTTTATTATGACAATATTTTTCTCGAATTGTTTCTTACAGTTTGTATAGTATTGTAAATAACACTTCATTTCAATTTAATGCCATTAGTAATTTTATAAGTTTAGTTATTTATACTAAATTCCATTTTTATCATTCTATTTTTAATGGAAATTTTAAAAATATTTTATAATTTATTATATTTTTAATTACCCTATTAATAATCATAAGAGAATAATCTCATCTTATTGATTTATATAGAAATAAAGGATAGCCAAATTAGCTACCCTTTATTCAATTTATATTTATTTATATCACAAGTATTTCTTAATATTCTCTAAATAAGGTTGTGCATTAGTCGTGGCTTTGTCATAACCATAAATATCTGCACGATATTGAGGTGCATTTTCCTGAGCCACCCATGCTGTTTGATAATATAAATAAACCGGAATACGTTCAGGAATTGGCGCATATTGTGTTGAACCACGTTTTAGTGCCGCATCAATTCTATCTTGTTTCCATCCCGCATCGCCCAATAAAATTGAAGCAAGTTCAGAGGCTTTATTAACACGAATACAGCCTGAACTGATTGCCCTCATATTTTTTGAAAACAGTGAATGATTTGGTGTGTCGTGCAGATATATCGCATCTGAATTTGGCATATTAAATTTATAACGGCCTAATGAGTTTGTTGGTCCCGGAGCCTGCCAAATTCGGTAAGGGAAGTTATTAGCACTCATATTTTGCCAATCAATATCGTAAGGGTTAATAGGATAAGCATCATTTCCCCACCCTGAATAAATGGTATATCCCTTACGACTAAAGTAACTAGGATCTGCTTTACCTCTAGGCACAATATCTTTACGAGTCATGCTTGTTGGCACATTCCAAGGTGGGTTAACCACAACATTATTTAGTGCACTACTCATAATCGGTGTTTTTCTATCTGGGCGACCGACAATGACTTTTGAGTCGAGAATAAGCTCGTTATTGGCATAAAAATAGAGCGAGAAATCAGGAATATTAACCCAAATTCCAGTATCACCAATGGCTGGCGTCAGGCGAAGACGTTGAATATTTAATGCCATAATGCTAGCGCGCTGTGCTGGTGTTATATTTAACCACACTCGCGTTTGTCGCCCAATAACACCATCCGGCTCTAATCCATGAGCAGTTTGAAATAATTTAACAGCCGCAACTAAAGGCGCATCATAAACGGTTGTCACAATTTCCTGCTCATTCGCTGCCAACTCAGGAATTAATTTTAAATTACGTAAAATCTGTCTCAGCGGTACAACTTCTTGTGATGATTGATTTGGCTTTAATGATGTTGTTCCTTTCATTTCTGGCCAAACAACTGAACTATGTAACTGCTTTCGCACTTCCTCTTTCATTAAGGCGTAATAAGGATGAGACGGTGCATAAGAAATAACAAAGCTACCTAAGGTGTTATTTTGAATATTTTGCTGTAATTCCACGACTGACTTATCAGTTGGTGATGGTAATGTTTGCATCACATCACGATACAGTAAAGATATACCTGATTTATTTACTTGCTCAACAAAACTGATATAGCCTAAAAAAGCATCTGATAAAATAAGGTCGCGTGCTTCTTTTGTTAATTCAGGCGACTCTAGTTGTATTAACCATTGCCCAAATTGAGGTTGGGTTCCCGACATCGCCACTTCAGCAATTTGTTGCTGTAATTGCTGTACTGTTTTTTCATCTTGCCAGATTAATGCTAAATCACTTGCTTGGTAAACTTTCACTAACTGGTTTAAATATAACGGTTTATATCCCGTTGAGCTCCATGATTGTAGTTTTGTTCTTACTGCTAACTCAGTCAATTGTGGAACCTTCATAACTACAATTGCAGGTGCTGGCATAACTTCACTAGTGACAGGAACTAATGTTGCGTTTTCTGTTTCGGGTGTAGATAAAGTCACCGACTCTGTTTCTGTGGCTATTGCATAATGACCAGAAAGGAGTGTACCTATAACAACTGAATATGCGATTGCTCTTTTAATTGGTTGATGCGCCATAAATCCTCTACCCTCATTCCTTATTATTATTTTGGTATCCTAGAATATTAGATGAGCTAGGCAAAGAGTTTTATAGGAATAAACTAATATTTTTAAAGTTTTGTAAGCCCCTGATAGAAATTTGGTTTTATTTAATCAAAAAAAGACTATCTAGCTGCTTTTATATTCAAATATATAATTTAAATTAAAGATACAATAAAAGAACAAAAAATAGACATATTGAAAATAAGCATTCAGGAAATAATAAAGAATTGTGAATAGATAAATAAGATTATTTAAATGGAAGGTATTTTAAAATAGAAAAAGGCGCAGTTTCCTACGCCTTACAAATAAAGGTAAACAAAGGGTAAAGATTAATACTCTGAATTGATAACAACTTCTTCACCAAACTGGCCTGCTTTTGGCAGTGGCTGGTAAGAAGAGTTAGCCGCACGCAGAATACGAATACCACGGATATTCAGTTCATCTGCTGCTGCGATATCAGCATCAGCATCACCGTAGTAAATTTTCAGTTTATGATCACGCATCCAGCTTACTTTGTTATTTGCGCCAGGTTGGTCACCAGCAAAAATAACCGGCTGCATTTTATCAGCAGGAATGTTTAAGCCTTCTTGTACATATTTGGTCACAGTCTCAGTTTTAGTTTGAGTACGACCAGTAATGAAATAAACAGTATCCCCACGTTTTAGGTGCATCTGAACAAGATCGATACCGACTTGTTTAGGCATACTGAATTTATCCCACTCATTATTCATTTTGTTCCAGAATTCTGGGTTTTTCAGGTAGCTGAAATCGTTTGGAGAGTATTCTAGTTTACCACGGTAGAAACCAGGGCTTGAGAACAGAACGGTGTCATCAATATCAAAACCAACCGCCATCGGCGCTTGACCTGCAAGGCTTTTTTCAATATCAGCAACAGAAACCCAATGAATTGGTTGTTGTTGTGCAAGTTGTGCAACAGTAACACCTGGGCTAACAACTTCTGGTAGATGTACTTTTGCCATTGCTGCGCCGTTTAAGCTTAACGCTAAAGCAATTGCACTAAAAGCTAACGTGACTTTACGCATTCTTTTTCCTTTAAATTTTTATATTAATCACATACGGGAACAATAATAAACATCATGATTACATTTAAATGAGATATGGCGCACGTTATACCACTTAAAATTTCATTTTTTTGTTAATTTGCTTTCATTTTTTGATCTATGTAACACTTTGAAAAAAGAAGGCGCTATAAGCATAAGCCCGCAGCGCCTTTATTCTTGCCCTTTTGAGGCTAATAATGGGATAAAATTATTCTGTTATTTCAGCAACATTTGATGATCCGATTTTATCTTTTTCAGCCTGTTGACCAAAACCTTTTAAGCCAACAACATGTACATGTTCAGTGCCGTTGAACACTTTACGCACTAATTTATAGGTTGTTCCTTTTTCTGGGCTGATATTTTCTGGTGCCGCAATAATTAACTGCATATCAAGACGGTCGCAAAGCTCAAATAACGTTGCAATAGATTTCGCATCTAAACGCGCAGCTTCATCGAGGAAGAGTAAACGACAAGGAGAGATATCTTTTCCTCTTAAACGTCGCGATTCTTCTTCCCAGCTTTGTACCACCATAACCAGAATTGACATCCCCGTACCAATCGCTTCACCTGTTGATAAAGCACCACTTTCTGCTTTTAACCAACCTTCTGGTCCACGATTAACTTCAACATCCATTTCAAGGTAATTACGGTAATCTAACAGCTCTTCACCCACGGTTTGTGGCATACGTTGACCAATGTCCACTTGAGGGTTTAAACGCTGATAAAGCTTCGCCATTGCTTCAGAGAAAGTAAGGTTTTGGTTTTTAAATAGATCTTGATACTGGTTATCTTCTTCAGATAACACATCCAATAACACTTGATGACTTTCACGAATATTGACGTTGAGTCGGACACCTCGCACCTGACCAAATGAAACTGCTTGTAAACCTTGGTTTAACATACGGATACGATTTTGCTCACGCTGAATAGTTTTACGAATAATATTCGCGACACTCCGTGAACTAATCGCTAATTTTTGCTCACGACTAGTTAACTCTTCAGTTAAGCGAGCAAGTTCGATTTCCATCTGTTCAATTGCATCAACCGGATCATCAGTTTTAATGATGTCTTGACGAATACGTTCCCTTAAATGCTGGTATACCGCAATAAAGAACTGAACTTTACGATCTGGATATTTCGCATCTTCTGAGCGACGTAACGCATCACGTAAATATTCATTATCAGCAACCGCTTGGCGTAAAGCACCTAACGCTTTATCCGACATTGAACGTAGCTCATCAGCAGAAAGATAAGCAAAATCTCGTCGATGTAAGCGACGCTCCATACCATTTTCTTTCACTAATCGCATAACCGCGCACCAACCCGCTTTTGCACTCACAACATGCTCACGAATTTGAACGTAATCACGCTCAAGTTTACGAATTTTCTTGGTGAGATTATCTCGCTCTGCTTCACTCAATGCGATATCACGCTCAAGTTGACTAATACGAGTACGGTTTGCACTTACCGCAGAATAGCGCTGGTCACGTAGCTCTTTTGCTCTTGTTTCAGCACCAACATCAATCTGGATACCCGTATCACTCATCTCTTGCTCAAGCTCTCTGAGCAATTCAGATTTAGTGTCAAAAGAGCTTTTTAATGAGGCAAGTACTTGATTAAATTGAGCACATTGAGCTTGTTGCTGACGATAAAGTTCTCTTGCCGTAGCACGTTCTGTTTCTGCCATCTCTAAACGGTGACGTAGCTTCTCGTTAAGATCACTATTTTCACTGACAATCTCAACGGCATCACTATAACTAAAGTGTGGGCGACGCTGTACCACTTCCACCAGTAAGAAAGCTTGTTGCTGATAACGTTGTTGCTCTGCTTTTGCTTGCTCGTAATCTTGCGCTAATTGTTCATGCGCTTGTGGATCACTTTGCAAGATTGAAGCGATAGGCTCTAATGCTGCTAATGCTTTTTCGTGACGCTGTAAGTAACGCATTGACTCTTCAGCGGCATACAGCTCTTCGCGTAACTCTTCAACACGATCAATCAGAGTTTCATCCATCAAGATATTAACTTGAGGAATAAGTTTATTAAGAAGATTCAGCGATTCTTTAGTACGTGCATAATGTTGACGCTGTTGTTGAGTACTCTCTTCGTATTGCGCTAACGCTCTTTCTAGCTCGTTACGTCGTTGATTAAGCTGGCGAATATTCTCTTCAGGATCAGCCTCAAATGCCACAGAAATATGTTGTCCCACAAACTGACTAAAGGCATGGTGGGCACGTTGGATCTTCTGTACATCAAAAGCTTGTGTTGCGTAAAGCTCAGAAAGTTCGTCACGCTGACGCGATAAAATTTCTAATTGATTTTCACGCGCAGCACGACCAAAAAGCGGAATTTCAGGGTAGCGAGAATAACGCCATTGTCTATCAGTACTTTTGATAAGAACCGCTTTATCCATCTCTTGAGCATTAAATACACTATCATCGAAAGATTGTGGGTCACCTTCGATAAAATAGAGATCTTCAGGGCAATCTTCTAATGTTTCTAATTGTTCCTGAATCAACGAGAGATCTTGCACAACAATTGCGTGACGTGCAGGGCCATATAATGCAGAGAAATAAGGCGCATCGTCTAACGTAATATCATCATAAATTTCTGATAATAAAACACCATTAAAACGTTCCGCTAATGTAATTAAACGTCCGTCTTCTGCACCACTTGGCTGACTTAAACGTTCAATTTGTGCTTCAATCTGCTGTTTACGAGTTGCAGTTTCATCACGTAATACGGTTGCTTCACGCTCTTTCTCAAGTAACTGTTGCATATATTCTGTTACTTGATGACCCGTTTCAAAAGATTGACGAGTCTGTTCACATAATTGTGTTAACGCATCTTGTGCAGCAAGCCATGCGGGTGCTTGTTTTTTCAGCTTTTCAATTTGTTGTTTAAGTTGATCCAGCTCTTGGCGCATTTGCATGCGGTGTTCGCCAGACTCATTAACATAATCGCTAAGCTCTTCAATTTTGGCTTCTAACTCATCTTGAAGAATTAACAAATCATCAGGCTCCATCGACTTGCCATGATGTTTGTTAAACTCTTCAAGCTGGCGCTCTGCACTATTTCGTTGATGCAGGCGTTGCTCTAATTCTGCCAACTGCATGCGAATAGGATGAACCCTATCCGCTTGATGTCGATGAGAAGACCATTCACGTAATGCTGTTTTTGCCGCATCCCATGCATTTTGACGTTCAACCTCACCTACAATTGAACTTACCAGTTTATAGGCTTGATCAAATTGCGTTTTAGCCGCTTCAGAAACATTGAGTTTCTGTTCCATAGAGAGTAATGAATGCGTAATGTTTTGAATTTTGGCTTGAATACGTTCAGCCCATTGTTCAGCATTTTTCTCGTCTAAATCCGCAATATCACACTGTGCTTTAGCGCGCTCTAACGCTTGTACAGCTTGACGATATTGAATAGCACGCGTCTGTTGTACGTCTAATGCTTGTTGATAATCTGCCAACTGATTTTTCAGTTCATCAACTTCTTCTTCAGCAGACTCCACGCGCGCTTCAAGCTCTTCTTTCTTAGAAGCTGCTTCTTCAACAACTTCACTTTGTTCTTCTAAGCGAAAAGTGATTTCTTCGACATCGGCAACATAGCGGTCAATTTTTTCTTGTTGGCGAACCGCATTTTGCACTAAGTTTAGTCGGTCGCTTGCCGCTTGATAATCGGCTTCAAGATCAGAAGATAACGCTTGTTGCTCTTCTAGCTCTTTTCCCATTTCAACAAAACGATACGCTTCGTTATTAATGGATTTACGCTGACTCCATAACTCACGACGTACTTCTAAAGCTTCATCAAGATGAACACGTCGTTCGTTAGCATGGCGCATATAGTCAGCTGCAACATAAGATGTCGCTTCTGTAATTAAATGCTTAAATAAGTCACGATCAGATTGAGTGACTCGAATAGCTTCAAGCGTCATTCGGTTTTCACGTAATGCGCCTTCCATATCTTGGAAAGCTTTTCTTACACCACTATTCTCAGGTAGTAAATAATCACGTAAAGAGCGTGTAATCGCACTTGAAATACCGCCATACAATGAGGCTTCAATTAAACGATAGAATTTGGCACGATCACTTGCTGAGCGTAAACGTTTAGGAATAACCCCTAAATCAAACATCACCGCGTGGAAATCAGTGATAGAGTTAAATTGTCTAAAAACAACCCCATCAATGGCTTCAACTTTTTCTTTTAATTCATTAAGCGGTAAAACACGGGCTTGGCGATCTGCAACAGCTTGCGTTAAAATTTCTGTTGGATTTTCTGCCATTGGCAGCCCTTGGATCATAAAGGGTTTGATATCAACTTTCTTATCACGTCCTGCAATTTGCTGTAAGCGAACACCGACCACAGCACGTAAGTGACGCGAGTTGATCACATCTAATACGGCATAACACACACCAGGGCGCAATTTCCCGTATAACCCTTTATCACGAGATCCACTTGTCGATCCTGCTTCTGTGGTATTACGGAAATGAAGCAAAGTAAGATCAGGGATCATAGCTGTGATAAATGCAGCCATAGTGGTTGATTTACCCGCACCATTACCACCTGATAACGTAGTCACCAACTCATCTAAATCAAAAGTACGAGCAAAGAACCCATTCCAGTTGATAAGTGTTAATGAGCGAAATTTTCCCCGTTCAATCATTTATTTTCTCCCTCCGCATCATCTTCACTGGATTGTAATTGCTCATCTTCATTTTCTTCATCGTCGTTAAGTGTTTCTGAGCTATCTTCAAGCGCCATTGCTTCACCATCACGGATCATGCGCATTTGAGCCTCAAGCGGATTATCACCACTACGCACATCTGCACCAAAACGGAAAACAGATTCTGTGATCGAGAAACGCTGCATATCATTTAATAAGAATGAAATCATGCCTAAACGACGTAAACGATTTAACGAGGTTCTTATTTTTTCTTGTAATTTTTGCAAATCAAGATCAGAACCTGTTGAGCGTTGATTCACTAAACGTAAAAGTTTGGTTTCATCTGCTAATGTTCTTAATTCATCGAACAGCTCTTGAACGGTGAATATTCCCTGATTGGCTAACCGCTCAGGGCTAAGGTAAAGATAACAAAGAATTTTCCCCACCAGCATATCCATTTCAGAGAGAACAGAGCGTGGAATAAGTGTGGTTGAACGCGGTCGCAAATAGAAGAATCCTTCTGGCGCTCGGATTAATTCGACGTTATAACGCGCATAAAAGTCTGATAACTCATCTTGAAAATCCATCAAAAAAGCATGATTATCCAGAGAGTCTATACCGATATGTCGACCTGCACGTAACTGGCTATCCAGTTCAGGAAAAAGTGAGTTCGCTAATGCCTGCGCCAGTTTTGCTGGCATAAATTGTTCAGTATGTATCGATGACATGCGCTTGTACCTTAGCTCCATATTCGTTAATTTCTGACCATTTTGCAGGTAATCCTGCGAGCTCAGCTTTCGCTACACCTAATCGTACTGCTTGATCAATGACAATACGTGCAACATCGAAATGTTTCTGTTGCGGATAACGATTAAGATATTCAACTAACACTGAACTGAGATCTAATGCTCTTTGTTCTAATTTGTAAGAAGCAAGCTCTTGCTCTACCCATTGCGCTATCTGTTCGTTCACTTCACTGAACATTTGATATTCAAGCTCTTCGGGTAACTCACCCGTGACTTCTTCATCACGTAGAACCAGTTCTTCATCACGCATATCAAACAACCGATCAGCATTAGCGTAAGTTAATGCCCACGGGTTGTCGAAATAGGTTTGTACGGATTGACGTAAACGGCGAGAGAAAATACGATTTTTATCCATATCAATCGCTGTACGAATAAATTTATGGACATGTCTGTCGTATCCAATCCATAAATCAATAGATTGCTGACCCCAACTAATAATGCGGTCTAACTTACTTTGAAGTTCAAATACTAATGTATCTATTTGCTCAACATGGCCCGTATTCATGTTTGCTTCCTGAATACGTAAGAGATTGGCTTGAAGTTTGTCGCCAGCTGCTTCAAGCGTATCTTGTAGCTCTCTTAATGTACCAGATGTTTCAGATAACAGCTGTTCACAGCTTGAAATAGCCGCTTGCCAATCTTGGTTTAATAACGCAGCAATATCTTCTTTTACTGTATTTTGCTGCTCATCCATAATTCGCTGAGATAAATCAATGCTATCGAAAATTTCCGCCACTGAATACTTTAGAGGCGCGAAAACATTACGATGCCAATGATATTCATCACCGCCGTCTTCAGCAGAGCTTGCCGCTGAATCAAGCTCACCCGCCACAATAGAAAGTTGCATAGATAAGCGCAATGATGAAAATTCGCGTTGGCGAATATAGTAATCACTAATTCCAATACCCAACGGGGTTAAACGGTATATTGCATTACCTTCTACCAATTCACTGGTAAAACGGTTAAAAAGCCGCTGCTTTACCATGTCATTAATGGCATTATTCGCGCGAACTTGTATTGATTCTGCTGGTTGTTCGAAGCCTTTACACACTTCCCTAAAGGCATCAATTAACTCCCCTTCACTGATTTCGCCATCAAGGCGCTCGCTGTTTAATACAGCGACAGCCATCAAAAAAGCTAATCTTTCTGGTGGCAGTGAGATTGAGAAATCATTTTTTCTCGCCCAAGACACTAACTCAGGAACGGTCTGGGTAAAATCACTCATAGTACATCCTTAATTTACACGCTTTTGTGCCATGACATGAATGTAACGCCCCAGACTGATATAGGGCTCTTGCCGACAATATCGTTGCTCTAATGCAAGCAACGATGGAAAATCTTTATTTTGTAACTGACGACTTTGCAAATAATCATGGAAAACACGAACACCCGTTTTTCCCAATATTGTCATCGAAAACTCATCTAACCATTGATAAACATCTTCTGGTTGTAATGGATTTTGAGGTGATAGCGATTTTTTTCTTCTACGTGGGATCTCAGGATTTGCCAGATGAAAATTCCCTAAAATCGCATTTCTCATGACAATACCATTCGCATTGTAAAACATTAGCGATAAGATACCATTAGGTAGCAACATATCGGTAAGAACATTTACGGCGTCTTTCTGATCCGTGATCCATTCCAATACTGCATGAAATAGAATTAAGTCAACCCCTTCATCTATATGCTCTTTAATCTCTTGAGCCGCACAACAAATAAACATCATGTTCTCGATGACACCCTCTTCAATCGCAGCTTCTTGTGCGCGATTAAGCATCTCTTGTGATAAATCACATAAGATAATTTGGTGTCCTAATTTAGCAAGCTGACGAGAGAAATAACCTTCACCTCCACCTGCATCTAAAATACGCAAACTTCGGTTAGGTAAAAGGGTCAATAATTGTTGTAAATCTTCCCAAATCACCGCTTGACGTATTTTACCCTTTGTTGTGCCATAGATATTGCGGGAGAATTTATCTGCAATATCGTCAAAATTACGATCTGACATTAAAACGCCTCATGATAACAACTTACTACTTGCGCTCTCTGCGTTCTGATAAATTCAAAAATATGAGACACTGTACATTAATAAAGACGGCAATTTTACCAGTGTTCTATGATACTGACTGTTTTCTCTAAAGAAATAAGTCATGAATCAGACTATTCGCAAAGCGCAGTACAAATATAACGCTTATTAATGAAAAAATTAACGTTCAAACGTTTATCGTTTTATAAATAATTAAACGGTTCTTTATTTCTATTGATGAAAACTTAGTGAATCGTTGTTGTGTTAGCTATTTTGACACAACGTCTTGGAATTCCCCTAGTTTTCACTAAACTTTCGCTATCAATTGCATGTATTTCACTCAATCTAGGATGATTTATGCTGTTTTTGCTCAAAAAATATGTTGCAGGCTTTCTGATGCCCTTGCCTTTGCTCTTATTAATCGCCTTTTTTGCATTAGCACTACTTTGGTTTACACGTTGGCAAAAAACCGGAAAAAGCCTACTCACTGTTGCGCTTGTTCTGTTAACTATTCTAGGCATACAACCTGTTGCCGATACACTATTAATGCCAAGTGAAAAAGAGTATCAAGCTCGTTATGAATTACGAGAAAATTCGCAACAAGATGTGAACTACATTGTTGTTTTAGGTGGTGGATTTACTTATAACCCAGAATGGGCACCAAGTTCTAATCTTCTTAACAATAGTTTGTTTCGTGTTGCTGAAGGTGTAAGACTTTATTACCGCAATCCCAATTCGACACTGATTTTTACAGGGGGAGCAGGTGTTAATCAGATAAGTAGTGCAGAGGTAGCGGCTCAGGTGGCACAATCTTTAGGTGTACCTGCGGATAAAACTATCGCATTATCAACACCGAAAGATACAGAAGAAGAAGCCTATGAAGTTGATAAATTAATTGGAAAGAAACCATTTTTGCTTGTGACGTCTGCCAACCATTTAGCACGCGCTGAACGTTTCTTTTTAGCGCGAGGCATGAACCCTATCGTTGCGCCAGCTAACCAATTGGCTATCACTTCACCATTACATCCTTGGGAGAAATATTTTCCCTCCGCCACTTATTTTCAGCACAGTGAACGTGCATGGTATGAGTTTTTAGGATCGATGTGGCAATCAATAAAACCGGCTGGACAACCCGCCACTATTCCTGGAAATGAAGATCATCAATCTGATAAAGAAAAAAGCTAATAATTAAAAATATCTTTGCTGACTGAGACAAAAACGGCACTTAATTAAAATTAAGTGCCGTTGATATTATTTGTTGTCGCTCAAAGACTAAAATTCTTGGTTAAGCGCTCGATATGCCGCTCTTGCTGCGACAAGATCATCTTGTGTATCTACACCCACACCAGGAACTTCTAATGCTTTTGCAACATGGATTTTTTCGCCATACCACAGCACACGCAGTTGCTCTAACATTTCAATAGATTCTAATGGGCTTGGTTCCCAAGTAATATATCGACGTATAAAGCCCGCACGGTAAGCATAGATGCCAATATGGCGAAGATAATGCTCACCAATTTCATCATGTGATAAATTAAAACGGTCTCTTTCCCAAGGAATGGTTGCACGAGAGAAATAAAGTGCAAAACCTTTTGCATCCATCACGACTTTCACCGCGTTAGGATTAAAAGCTTCTTTTGAGTCAACAATAGGCACCGCTAATGTTGCCATTCCTGCACCACAATTTGCTAAGTTTTCAGCAACTTGGGTAATAATAGCGGGTGGAATAAGAGGCTCATCACCTTGTACGTTAACGATTATTTCATCATCTGCAAATTGATATTTTTCAATGACTTCTGCTAAACGTTCTGTACCTGAATGGTGATCTTCGCGAGTCATACACGCTTCCCCGCCCGCTTTTTCAACTGCTGCAACAACATCTAAGTTATCGGTTGCAACAATGACGCGGTTTGCACCAGAGCGCATAGCCTGTTCCATCACACGAACAATCATAGGTTTGCCATGAATATCCGCGAGGGGTTTACCCGGTAAACGGGTCGATGCATATCGACCTGGGATAATGACCGTGAACATGAAGTTACTTTTCCTCTTCTAGTGATAATTCTCTTGCTTCATTCTCCAGAAGAACGGGGATATTGTCACGAACAGGATAAGCTAAATGATCAATTTTGCAGATAAGCTCTGAGTTTTCTTTATCAAAGATAAGTTTGCCGTGGCAAACTGGGCAAGCAATAATTTCAAGTAAGCGGTGATCCATTTTGTCCCTCTCAAGGGTTAATCATTTTATATGGCAAAAGGATATCATAAGGAAGGATCAGCGTTAATACTCAAAACCTCTCGTTTAGTGATAATTCGAAAATTATTTTAGTTATTAATAAATTTATTATTTTCTCTTTTACTATAAGCAACAAAAAAGCCACATTAGTGTGGCTTTTTATCGTTGAGTCTGCAACATCATTAATAAAGAATTACATTCAGCTTTTATTGATAATAATTTAACCTTTTTATTATCTTTATTGCATTCTAATTAACGAAATGACTCTTTTATATTACTTATTCAGCTTGGTGGTAAACTATTTCCGCCTACCTACCTAAAAATAGGCATAAACGATAATTTAATCTCAATGTTAAACTACCGTTTTATCTACAACTTTAACAAGGCTAAACCTTATTTAAAATCCAATAACATCAGCGGCTTCTAAACCTGCTGCTGTTCTGATTACAGAAAACTCAACGTCTTGACCTTCTGTTAATGCTTTATTTTTTGTATTGGCAATCGCTTTTTTATTGACATAAACTTCTTGTTCAATATCTCTTGCAACAATAAGACCATAACCCTTGTTATTGTCAAACCATTTTACGCGACCCATTCTTAATTGTAATGTCATGATAGATAAACTCCTTTTGTTCTTTGTATAGTTTTATTTTCCTATACAAATGCATCCTACTTTTTATTAAGTCTTCTTATATAAAACCCCAATTAAATTCTGAACACATTAATTTAAGTAGTGCATTTTATTATTCAATATAAATGTTCAAAATCGTGATAGCTAAGCTTAATAAATATCTTAAAGCACAATAAATATTTACAGTATCAATATGACAAAAAGATGACATGTTGATATTTATTGAGCACTGATAAAAAAGATAACCGAATATAGAGATAACTAGTCACCATCAAAAATGGTTTTTATTATTCATAGTGCACAAAAGCCAACGCTATTCACTGCACAAAATATTAACCCTACATTCAAGATCCACAAACTCTCCACACAAGGCTTTTGAGTAGATAGGGTAATTGCGAGTTAAATTGAACTACGACAAAAGCGATATGCAACTGTAGGTAGGTAATCTTTTATGTAACGCTATCCTGATTTCCACTATAAATATCATTGTTTCAGATCAGATACAAGTTTTTTTCGAGCCGTAAATTAAATTGCTGACTTGTTTTAGCACAGATTGACTATTTAATTCAGCGCTAACGGGTAAATACCACCAATTATCTTGCGCAAAATGCTGACATTTAACGGCATCTTTTTCTGTCATAATAAGGGGTTCTAAATCTGGCGTTAGATCCTGTAATTCTTGAGCGCTATAATCACTATGATCACTAAATGCTTTTGTTGTGATTAACTCTATCCCTTTTTCATGTAAAGAGTTAAAGAATCGAGGTGGATGACCAATTCCAGCAATAGCAACAGCCTTCTTAATTTGCTGAACAGGTTTCTTTTCTCCCGTTTTAAGATTAACAGCAATATCACCTTCCAGTACCATGCTTATCTCGTTACCTTGGCTTACTCCGCCATTAACGATAATTGCATCTACTGAATTTAAGCGCCCTGCACGCTCCCGCATAGGTCCTGCTGGTAACCACCAACCATTGCCAAACCGACGTTGGCCATCAATAACAACAATTTCATAATCACGCTGTAATGCATAATGCTGTAAACCATCATCAGTGATGATCACATCAAGCTCATATTGAGCTAATAACGCTTTTACTGCATCTCGTCGATTAGGTGCAACCGCAACGGGAGCACCTGTTCGATGATGAATCAATACAGGTTCATCACCTGCCATAGAAGGTGATGTATCGGATGTCAAAAGTAATGGATAATGGTCTGATTTCCCGCCGTAACCACGAGACACAACACCTGGTTTAAATCCCTGCTGTATTAATTGCTCAACAAGCCATATCACAACAGGTGTTTTACCATTCCCACCTGCAGTTAAGTTGCCAACAACCACAACAGGAACAGGGGCTTTCCATGATGCTAACCACCCTTTTTGATATGCAAAACGCCTTAACAGTGTGATCGCACCATACAACCATGAGAATGGAAGCAATAGGATATAAAACCAAGATTTACCAGACCAAATCCGTTCAATCATTTGCCAAATTGCATCCTATGAAGTTGAGCATAAATACCTTTTTTCTCAATCAAATCAAGATGTGCGCCGCGTTCAATAATTTCACCGTCTTCAATAACTAATATTTCATCCGCTTTCTCAATCGTTGATAAACGGTGAGCAATCACTAAAGAAGTTCTATTCTTCTGTAATTCATCAAGTGCTGACTGGATAGCACGCTCTGATTCTGTATCTAGTGCTGATGTTGCCTCATCAAGAATAAGAATTGGTGAATCTCGCAATAACGCTCTTGCAATTGCAATACGCTGACGTTGTCCGCCTGAAAGTAGCACACCATTTTCACCAATTTCAGTATCTAAGCCTTTATCCATTTTTTGGATAAAATCCATCGCATGTGCCATTTTCGCCGCTTTTTCAATATCTTCACGGGTATACTGATCTTCACAAGCATAGACAATATTGTTTGCTACAGTTTCATTAAAAAGATGCACATTTTGAGAAACCAGAGCCACTTGATTACGCAAAGATTTCAATGTGTATTCACGAATATCATGACCATTAATCAATATCTCACCTTCATTAATGTCATAAAAACGTGTGATCAGGTTTGCAATCGTAGATTTACCCGAACCTGAGCGTCCAACTAATGCAACAGTTTTCCCAGCTGGAATAGTAAATGACATATTTTTTAAAGCTGGTGTATCTTTCGTCACATATTGGAAAGTGACATTGCGAAACTCAATATCACCAGTCGGTTTCTTCAGCTCTAATTTACCTGTGTCTTTTTCTTGCTCCATATCGAGGATAGCAAATAGCGTCTGACAAGCAGCCATACCACGCTGAAATTGAGCATTCACATTAGTCAGCGATTTCAATGGACGCATTAATGCAACCATTGAGGAGAAAACAACCGTTATTGTACCAGCTGTTAATGTATCCATAATTTCAGGGAAACTTGCTGCATATAGGACAAATGCTAATGCGAAAGAAGCAATCAATTGAATAATAGGATCTGAAATTGACGACGCAACAACCATACGCATACCTTGACGGCGAATATGATTGCTCACATGGTTAAAGCGTTTATTTTCAACTTCTTGACCATTGAAAATCAGAACTTCTTTATGCCCTTTTAGCATTTGTTCTGCACTAGTTGTCACTTGCCCCATGCTATTTTGAATTCGTTTACTGATCGTTCTAAAGCGAGTCGATACTAAACGAATAACAAAAGCAACAATAGGCGCGATAACGATAAGGATCAGAGACAATTGCCAGCTATAGTAAAACATCAAACAGAATAGCCCGATGATATAGGCACCTTCACGTACAACAGTAATTAATGCACCTGATGATGAAGAGGCAACTTGTTCTGAATCATATGTGATACGGGAGAGTAAAGTCCCTGTTGATTGCTGATCGAAAAAGCTCACCGGCATTCCCATAATATGGGAAAACAGTCGGCGACGCATATTCATTACCACTTTTCCTGATACCCAAGAAAGACAGTAACTTGAAATAAAGTTAGATATACCACGCAGAACTATCAGTCCAATAACGGCAAAAGGCATCCATTTTAATACGTCATTACTCGCTTTACCAAAACCTTCATCAAGAAGCGGTTTTAATAAAGAAATCATAAATGCATCCACGCCCGCATTGATAATTAATGCAATTGCAGCAGTGATTAAACCCGCTTTGAAAAGTCGGATCATTGGCCATAGGCGGCGGAATGTTTGCCACGTTGATAGATCTATATCATTCATATATATTACCAAACTTTTAATAATTAGCCGGACATTCTACTCGGGAAACGTCAAAACACCAAACCACTGATGATACCAACGAGGTAAAATATCTCGTCTATAGGTAAATACATCAATATTATCTTGATTAAACTCGATAGAAACTTGCCCACTAATAGAGGTTGTTAGCCAATTAATAGCTTCTTTTTTATAGCGATGATGTACTTTATCAGAAGGTAAACGCCAAGGGCTATAACGAGCAGCAGAAACAAGTGCAATTTTTGGTGATACAGCTTGAATAAACATCAATGTGGATGATGTTTGACTACCATGATGAGGGACTTGTAAAACATCTGCTTTCAGTTGTTCTTTTTTTACTCTTACCAATTGAGCTTCAGCTTCTTTCTCTATATCTCCAGTCAAAAGAATATTATGTTTACCATCACTGACATTAATTACACAGGATTGATTATTCTTCGGAGAAAGTGATTTATTCGGTGGCCATAATGCATCAAATTGAAGCTCTTTCCACTGCCATGATTTATTGCTTAAGCAAGGTAAATGCGAAGGATCGTCAAAACTACTACGAATGCTTAAGTTAGGATAAGCTTTTATTAAATCTTTAATACCACCCGTATGATCAAGATGATCATGACTAATTATCAATGCAACGGGTTTAAGTCGATGGCTTTTTAAATAAGGAATAATGACACTTTTTGCAATTGAACCACCACTTTTCCAACGTATTCCAGTGTCATAAATAATTGCCTCTCCTTCTTTTTCAATAATAACCGCTAAACCATGCCCAACATCTAGCATAGACATTCGCCATTGATAGCGTGAAGAAGCGGCGAATTCACAATATAAAATAGTAGCAATAGCCACAATACAAATAAAATGATGATACCACCATGACATTTTGATGACTAAAATAATACCAATTCCCAAAAATCCTAATAATAAGGGGATAGCGCCACTATCTTGCCAAAATGGTAAAAATAATGGAGCACACCCAAAAGCAAGGTTTATTGAAAGATCAACCCAATGCCAAATTATCGGTTGAAAAAATGAGAGAAAAAATGTCAATAATCCAAGCATTATTAATGGTACAGTAATAAAAGAAATAACAGGAACCGCCCATAAATTAACAATAAAACTAAAAAAATTAGCACCACTAAATAAATATAATTGAAATGGTAATAAAATAATTAATAAACCAAATTGTAAATGTACTAATCTTAAAATAAACCACCGTTTTTGATAATTATATTTAGCTTTTAATGGGTACATCCAATACCAAAAAATAATGGCGAATATAGCAGAAAATGAGAGCCAAAAACTGGCTGAAAGTATAGAAAGAGGTTCAACAATAAGAATGAGTGCAGCACTCCAAAGTGCCCATTGCCACGGTAAAAATAATCGGCTCCCCCAATGCAAAATCACCCAAACGGTTAATCCAATAACAGCTCTTGTTGCTGGTATTCCCCAACCCGATAACGCGGCATAGAAAACACCACATAGCCAAGCTATAACTAATGGAAATTGTGGATTAATCCATCTAATAGGAAAAAGAAATTGAATACCTCTTGCAATAACCCAACCAGCAAAGGCAGCTAAACCTATATGTAAACCCGATATCACAATTAAATGTGCAACTCCTGTTTTCATATAGAGATCTTTTTTTTCAGGTTCGATATATCGCTTATCACCTAAGACTAAAGCAATTATTTCACCTTTATTTTTTGCTGTTTGCCAATAAGCTGAGATGGTCTGAATAAGCTGAATACGCAGTGATATATCATCTCGGATAAACTTAGCCGTCATCACTTTACCCGTTAGAGTTTCTTTCATAGAAACGGCATATTTTTGGCTATCAAACCCACCTTCATTTAAATAGCTATGTACAGCTCTGAATTGAATCTTAAACTTCCAATATTGCCCTACCGCTATATTTTTAGGCGGATTTCGCCAATACACGTTAGCGTAAACAGATGATGAAAAGAGCGTTTTTTTCGTAATAGGTATTTTGATAATAATATTACCATCTGCTAATTGGCGATATCCCATAACTTTGGTTTCAAATGTTGCCATATTATCAGCAAACTGTTCCGTTCTCGTCATTAACAATGACGCAGCCATATTTGAATAAACCCAGAAAAACAGAAATATTGCTAAAAATCGGAATGAGCAAAAAGGAACAAATAATAGAAATAGAGCAACTAGAATAATAATAGAATAAATAGTTTGACTAAAAAGTGTATGTTGAGCTAATAACGGTAAGCAACCTAATATCATTGCTAAAGCAATATTATCTAAAGTTAACTTTGTGAAATAGAGTTTTTGAAAATAGGTTGAATGAAAGCACCTCCGTTTTATTGATACCACCCTTAACTCAAAAAAATTTATCATTCGATTCAATAAAATCATTTTCAGCATCCTTACCTTCAATCATTCTTTAAATATCATGATATTACCATTCAGTTAAAGAAAGACGTTTAGGTCATTTTTTAGCGATGCTTTATAAAAAGAAAAAGATCTCTTGTTGCATACAATGAATTTTGAGAAGAAACTCGTAAAAAGCAAAACAACTAAGTGATACAGGTAATTAAATAGAGAAATTACAACTAAAGCAGAATACAGTAGTAAAGAAGAAGTAAGAAAGGTAGGTACTAGTGGGATAAAGTAAATAGAGCAAATCAATCAATTCAAGATCAGAGATTGAAGAAGATTAGAGAGCAGAAAAATACGCTAAAAGTCATAATAATTGGTAATAAAAAAACGGCACCTAAGCACCGTTTTTGAGAAAGTTAACTAACATCGTGCCATTTCGACAGGAGTTATTATTCCGTATAAATGTTTACACGGTCACGTAACTCTTTACCTGGCTTAAAGTGTGGAACGTATTTACCTTCCAGATCTACTTTATCACCAGTCTTCGGGTTACGACCCGTACGCGGCGCACGGTAGTGTAGAGAAAAACTGCCGAATCCGCGGACTTCGATACGCTCACCATCAGCTAAAGTATCAGCCATATGATCAAGCATTTCTTTTACAGCTTCTTCAACCGTCTTAGCCGAAAGATGAGATTGTAGGCCTGCAAGTCTCTCGATTAACTCAGACTTGGTCATATTACCTCCCTAAACTACCGATAAATAGGCAACGATTAACGTTGCCTTCCGTTAATAACTTAAATTATTCGCCTTTAGCTGCTTTGAAAGCTTCAGCCATAGCGTTGTTTGAAAAACCAACTTCTTCTTTGTTGTTTACAGAAGCGATAGCGTCTTTCTCGTCTGCTTCGTCCTTAGCACGAACAGATAAGTTGATAACGCGGTTTTTACGGTCAACGCCAGTGTATTTAGCTTCTACAGCTTCGCCAACATTCAGAACCAGAGTTGCATCTTCAACGCGGTCACGTGAAGCTTCTGAAGCACGCAGGTAACCTTCAACACCGTCAGCTAATTCTACAGTTGCGCCTTTAGCGTCAACAGCAGTTACTTTACCAGAAACAATAGCACCTTTTTTGTGAGCAGACAGGTAATTATTGAATGGATCTTCTGATAATTGTTTAACGCCCAGTGAGATACGTTCACGTTCAGCATCAACTTGCAGAACTACAGCAGCGATTTCGTCGCCTTTTTTGTATTCACGAACTGCTTCTTCACCTGCAACATTCCAAGAAATGTCAGATAAATGAACCAGACCATCAATACCGCCGTCTAAACCGATGAAGATGCCGAAGTCAGTGATAGACTTGATTTTACCTTCAACACGGTCGTTCTTGTTGTGAGTTTCTGCGAACTGCTGCCATGGGTTAGATTTGCACTGTTTCAGACCCAGTGAAATACGACGACGTTCTTCATCGATGTCAAGAACCATAACTTCAACAACATCACCAACGTTAACAACTTTAGATGGGTGAATGTTTTTGTTAGTCCAATCCATTTCAGAAACGTGTACCAGACCTTCAACGCCTTCTTCGATTTCTACGAAGCAACCGTAATCAGTCAGGTTAGTTACACGACCAGTCAGTTTAGTACCTTCTGGATAACGTTTAGCGATAGCTACCCATGGATCTTCGCCCAGTTGTTTCAGACCTAATGATACGCGAGTACGTTCACGGTCAAATTTCAGGACTTTAACAGTGATTTCGTCGCCAACATTGACAATTTCGCTTGGGTGTTTAACACGTTTCCAAGCCATGTCAGTGATGTGCAGTAAGCCGTCAACACCGCCCAGATCAACGAATGCACCGTAGTCAGTAAGGTTCTTAACGATACCTTTAACTTCCATGCCTTCTTGCAGGTTTTCTAATAACTGATCGCGTTCTGCGCTGTTTTCAGATTCGATAACCGCACGACGAGACACAACAACGTTGTTACGTTTTTGGTCTAATTTGATGACTTTGAACTCAAGCTCTTTGTTTTCCAGATGAGTTGTATCGCGAACTGGGCGAACGTCTACCAGTGAACCTGGTAAGAACGCACGAATGCCGTTCAGTTCAACAGTGAAACCACCTTTAACTTTACCGTTGATGATACCAACAACAGTTTCGTTTTCTTCGTAAGCTTTTTCCAGCATCAGCCACGCTTCGTGACGTTTAGCTTTCTCACGAGACAGAACGGTTTCACCGAAGCCATCTTCAACCGCGTCCAGAGCAACATCAATTTCGTCGCCCACTTGGATTTCTAATTCGCCTTGAGCGTTTTTGAATTGTTCTACAGGAATAGCAGATTCTGATTTCAGACCTGCATCAACCAGAACAACGTCTTTATCGATAGCAACTACAACGCCGCGAACGATAGCGCCAGGACGAGTTTCGATTGTTTTTAGGGATTCTTCAAAGAGTTGAGCAAAAGATTCTGTCATGTTAATGATCTTCAAGTAAATTTAATTAACGTCCATTTAGCATCCGGCCGAATGGGGTTGTTTCACATACCTCGTTACATCCTTTGTGACAAGGTCATCGGGCATTGTTGTGTTTTCATTAACACGTCAACCCGATTTTGATAATTACCTAGTATAAACGAAATAAAAATTAATTACGCTGATAATTGCAGATTTTTTTTAGCATAAGTCAACGATTTTTCAATGACTTCGTCAATAGACAAGCTTGTAGAATCGAGAATTAATGCATCTTTCGCCGCAACAAGTGGCGCAACAGCGCGATTCCGGTCACGGTAATCGCGTTCTTTTATCTCGGATAAAAGGCGCTCAAAGTTAACATTAAAGCCCTTTTCCTGCAACTGTAACATGCGACGACGCGCGCGCTCTTCTGCACTCGCTTCTAGAAATATTTTTACTTGAGCATCAGGAAAAACAATTGTGCCCATATCTCGACCATCTGCAATTAAGCCCGGCGCTGTACGAAATGCGCGTTGACGACGCAGTAATGCTTCTCTTACACGAGGAAAAGTCGCAGCTTGTGATGCCGTATTCCCAACTGTTTCTGTTCGAATTTCAGTTGAAACATCTTCACCTTCAAGAATGACACTTAAGCCATTCTCATTAGGAATAAAACGTACATCTAAATTTGCAGCCAGGGGAACTAAAGCATCTTCTGAGGTGATATCAACATGGTGATGTAAAGCCGCTAATGCCAATACACGATAAATAGCGCCAGAATCGAGTAAATGCCAGCCAAACGCTTTCGCTAATGCTTGGCATAATGTTCCTTTACCTGCTCCGCTAGGCCCATCAACAGTTATAACAGGGACGATAACCGCCATGAGTTTCTCCTTTTCGTGGGCACTGCATTTCTGTATTTGTTGCTCTTATTACATTGATATAATAGGCATTGTATTCAAACAGAGAAAAACAGTATTAATATATGCGCGACATTATACGCATACAATGTATAGGAAGAAACAAGCAGATAAGCACTAAAGGGTCTTATTTAATATTATTTTTTCGAGATAGTGTATTTTTTAGAAAAATTAATCTAATCACAATAAAAAATCGGCAGTATTGTTCTTTAAAAAGTCCAATACTACCGATTTAATTGATTTAATTTTGACTCATTTTAATTAATGATTTTCACATTAATTATTACGTTGAGAAAGTGTTTCTAATTTCTCAAAATAATCAGGGAAGGTTTTTGCAGTACATCCTGGATCAAGAATAGTAATTGGCGTATCTGAAAGTGCCACCAGCGAAAAACACATCGCAATGCGGTGATCATTATAAGTTTCGATATCCGCAGTGATTAACTGTTTTGGTGGCGTTACTTTTAAGTAGTCGTGCCCTTCTTCAACTATCGCACCTACTTTTTGTAACTCTGCTGCCATTGCCGCTAATCGGTCAGTTTCTTTTACACGCCAGTTATAGATATTACGGATAACAGTCTCACCTTCAGCAAAAAGTGCCGTGGTAGCAATGGTCATTGCTGCATCAGGGATAGTATTCATATCCATATCAATGCCTTTTAACGTTCCACGCTCACACTCTATATAGTCATCACCCCAGCGTACTTTTGCGCCCATTTTTTCAAGCACAGAAGCAAAATGGATATCCCCTTGTAAGCTATTTTTACCTATACCTGTAACTCGTACAGTGCCACCTTTAATGGCAGCAGCGGCTAAAAAGTAAGAAGCAGATGAAGCATCACCTTCTACAAGGTACTTTTCTGGTGATTGATATTGCTGCCCACCTTTTATAACAAAGCGTTGGTAGTCTTGATTTTCAATTTTCCCACCAAAGGTATTAATTAATGCTAAGGTAATATCAATGTAAGGTTTTGATACTAATTCGCCTTTAATAGTGATAATAGTATCTTGCTCAGCTAAAGGTGCCGTCATTAATAATGCAGTCAAAAATTGGCTAGAAACACGCCCATCAACCTCAACATTACCACCTAAAAAACCACCACATAAGCGAATTGGCGGATAATCTGTCTGTTCAAGGTAGTCAATTTTTGCGCCACCTTGGCGTAAAGCGTCAACTAAATGCCCAATTGGACGCTCTTTCATACGAGGTTCACCCGTAAGAATAATATCGTGCTCACCAAGACTTAATGCAGCCGCTAATGGGCGCATTGCTGTACCTGCATTACCTAAAAAGAGCTCTAATGGCGAATTTGTTTTAAACTTTCCCTCGAGCCCTTCAATATCACATACCGTATTGTTATTTGATAATTGATATTGCACACCTAACGCTTTTAATGCATTAAGCATATGACGAATATCATCACTATCTAATAAGTTGGTTAGACGAGTTTTACCTTTAGCTAAAGCCGCTAATAACAACGCACGGTTAGAGACACTTTTTGATCCTGGTAAATTAATAACACCTTCGATATGAGCGATAGGTTGTAATGTTAACGATTCCATAAACAGGTAAAAACTCCAATAGACAAATAAATTAAGAGGGATGTTATTTAATTAAATATAAAATTATTTAGATACTTATATTTTTATTTATTAATTCTGCACTAAGTAATTCAATTTTAATTATTAACATCTTGAATATTGAATGAATAAGAAAACCTGTATGTTAAGCAGATTTTCTTATTCTAAATTTTATTTCTTACGCATGGCGACGTTCAAAATCAGCCATAAAGTCAACTAATGCTTGAACACCTTCCAATGGCATTGCGTTATAAATTGAAGCACGCATACCACCTGATACACGGTGACCTTTTAATGCGACTAAACCTTGCGCTTCTGCCTCTTTTAGGAATACAGAATCCAACTCAGGAGAAGACATTTGGAAAGGTACATTCATTAGTGAACGATTCTCTGTGGCAACACGATTGATATAGAAATCACTATTATCAATTGCACTATAAAGAAGCGCTGCTTTTTCATAGTTACGTTTTGCCATCTCTTGCAAACCACCTTGCTCTTTCAGCCATTTAAAGACCATACCTGATAAATACCAAGCAAAGGTAGGTGGTGTATTAAACATGGAATCATTTTCAGCAAGCACAGTGTAATCAAACACGGAAGGCGTTTCTTTACGCGCTTTACCTAATAGATCTTCACGAATAATGACAATCGTTAAACCCGCAGGACCAATATTCTTTTGTGCACCCGCGTAGATAACACCAAAACGGCTAACATCTATCGGTTGAGATAAAATAGAAGATGAATAGTCAGCAATAACAATTTTGCTGTCATCAAAATCTGGCTCTTCATGAATGGCAATACCATCAATGGTTTCATTTGGGCAATAATGCACATAAGCAGCATCAGCACTTAATTGCCACTCTTTCATTGGCTTAACGCCAATTTTGCCATCAATTTCTGTTTTAATTTTAATGATATTCGGCGAACAATATTTTTCAGCTTCTTCGGCTGCACTTTTAGCCCAATAACCACCATCAATATAATCAGCGCTTGCTTTATCGCCTAATAAATTGAGAGGTAAAGCAGAAAAATGGCCACGAGCACCACCGTGGCAAAAAAGAATTTTATAGTTTTCTGGCACATTGAGAAGATCGCGAAGATCTTGTTCTGCCTGATGAGCAACCTCAAGAAACTCTTTACTGCGGTGGCTAATTTCCATAACCGAACGCCCAAGTTCATGCCAGTTGCATAATTCTAATTCTGCACGACGAAGGACTTCTGCCGGTAACATAGCCGGACCTGCACTAAAGTTATATACCTGACTCATTCAAATTCACCCTATCTGAATATGTTTTTACAAAATGACCTTTATCGGTTGTATCATTCCCGTTAAATTGGCGCAATGATTATTGTGAACTAACGCATAATATGCAGAGCATAAAAATAATGGTTAGGAGTGTTTTATGTCGGGGAGTGTAAATAAAAAAGAAGAAGCGAGCTGGGGAATGCTTCTTCATGGAAAAAATAGTCTAAAATCGCTCGCTTTGGCAGGAGGTGTCGCATTACATGCAATTAATGTCTATATTACGATCACAACGCTACCTTCAATTGTACGTGATATTGGTGGGCTTAATTTATATGCATGGAACACCACTGTTTTTATTCTGGCTTCAATTCTCTCTTCTGCATTAACTTCACGATTACTGAGCGTACTTGCACCTCGCAATAGTTATCTTTTTGCCACAATTTGCTTTTTAGCAGGTTCTGTTATTTGTGCGACAGCACCCTCAATGCAGATATTACTTTTAGGGCGATTTATTCAAGGAGCTGGCGGAGGAATGTTGCTGGCTCTTGCTTACTCTTTAGTTCGGGTCATGTTTCCTCAACCACTTTGGTCTAGAGCCATGGCATTAATGTCTAGCATGTGGGGAATATCAACACTGTTAGGCCCTGCGCTAGGTGGAATATTTGCTGAATATGATGTTTGGCGCGGTGCATTTTGGTCTATTTTATTTGTAGGTATTCCTTACGCTATTTTATTATTTACTATTCTTCCTACCGAAAATAATGCTGATAATATCGTCGCGAAAACCCCATTACCTTATCAGCAGCTTATTTTATTAATGCTTGCTGTATTATCTATTTCTATTGGTAGTCTTTATAACGTTATTTTATATAACGCCTTATCCTTTATATTTGCTTTGATCTTTATTCTCCTGTTAGTCAATATTGATAAAAAATCAAATGATGGCTTATTTCCTAGAGGGACATTTTCTTTTTCTGCACCGTTAGCACCCATATATTTCACAATGGCTTTATTAGGGATTAGTGTACAAACAGAAGTCTTTGTGCCCTATTTCTTGCAAATTATCCATAATGTTACCCCACTACTTTCAGGTTATTTAGCGGCATTGGTTGGTGCGGGTTGGTCTTTCTCTGCCATTATGTCTTCATCAAGTAAACAATCTACTGCACAGCGGTTAATGCGTTTTGGCCCAATGATTAATTTTTCAGCCATTGTGATCCTCGGTTTATTTATCTCTAATGTTTTAACCGTACCTTATGGGCAGATTATCATTATTTGTATCGCTCTCTTTTTTACAGGTGCCGGAATTGGTATGGCATGGCCTCATTATTTAACCCGTGTTTTACACGTTTCTCAGGGACAAGAAGCTCAAAAAGCGGCAACATCCATTACCACTATTCAATTGTTTTCAACAGCTGTCGGTGCATCTATTTCAGGGACTGTGGTTAATATGGCAGGGTTAACAGATCCAGGAGGTATTCTTGGCGCGCAAAATGCTGCACATTGGCTGTTTATTGTGTTTGCTTTTACGCCGTTTGTGGCGTTTTTTACAGCGAAAGTTGTGGTATCTAGCGCTAAAAAGAATCAATGAATATGATGTGATTTTTAATATAACAAAGCCTCACGAATGAGGCCTTGTTATTATTTAGACTTGTTTAACTTAATACTTTTCAAAGTTTTCTTGAATTTTTGCAGGATCTTGAGTTTCAGTCAGTGATAACTGTAATAACACTCTCGCTTTTTGTGGATTTAAGCGCTCTGACGCAATAAAGCCATATTTTGCATCATCCACTTCACCATTTTGGGTGGTAAATCCTACTGGCACACGGCTTGCACGAACCACTGCAACACCTTTTTTCGCGCCATCAGCTAAGGTATTAAAAATATCAGTATATAAGTTACCGTTACCCACACCTGCACTAACAATACCTTTGTAGCCATTATCAATAAAGGCTTTTGCTGGTAAATCAGACGCATTGGAGTAGTTATAAACAATACCAACTTTTGGCAATTCGGTTAGTTTGCTCACATCAAATGCGGCTTTATCTGCACGAGGTAATGCCACAGTATAATAATGAACCTTACCGTTATGCACATAACCTTGAGCACCTGCGTTAACAGGCTGGAATGCTTGTACTTCAGTAGTATTCATTTTAACAACGTCTTTACCACTAATCACCGCGTTATTCATAGTGACTAACACACCACGATTTTCAGAGGCTTTATCACTGGCAATCACAACCGCATTAAATAAGTTTAAAGGGCCTTCAGCGCCTAATGCCGTAGCAGGACGCATTGCACCTACCATTACAACAGGTTTTTTACAAGCAGTTGTTAAATCAAGAAAATAAGCTGTTTCCTCCATGGTATCAGTACCATGTGTTATCACGAACCCGTCGGTTTTATCGCAATCTTCATTAATTTTTTTAGCGAGTTTTAACCAAACTTGGTCATTCATATCTTGAGAACCGATATTAACGACTTGCTCACCTTTTAAATTAGCCACTTGCTTCGCTTCAGGCACTGCATTGATCAACACATCAATGCCTAATTTACCTGCCGTATAGCTAGACTGTGTTGCTGAATCACCGCCGCCTGCAATCGTTCCACCTGTTGCAAGAATAGTGACATTAGGCAAAGCGAAAACAGAACCACTGATTACAGCTAACAAACTGGCAAGCAATGTTTTCTTCATCATTTTTTTCGATCCCTTATGAATTAATAAATAAATCTAATTATGATGATTTTTAATTATCAATTCCGTGATAAATCAAACGAATTTATTAAAAAAACTCATATATCAAATAAATAATGAGGCTTCTATATAGTTAGTTATTTTTCGTCATAAGAAATCGTTAGTGCATTACAGGGGATTTCAGTATCATGTGCCCCCTAACTATCACCAGCAAAATATTGATGAAACCTGCCATGTCACAAACATTTATTCCTGGCAAAGATGCCGCACTGGAAGATTCTATCGCTAGCTTTCAGCAAAAATTAACCGACTTAGGATTTAACATTGAAGAAGCTTCATGGCTAAACCCTGTACCAAACGTTTGGTCTGTTCATATTCGCGATAAAGATTGCCCTTTATGTTTTACTAACGGTAAAGGCGCCAGCAAAAAGGCGGCATTAGCCTCTGCTCTAGGCGAATACTTTGAACGTCTTTCAACCAATTATTTCTTCTCTGATTTCTGGTTAGGTGCTGATATTGCAGAAGGTGAATTTGTTCATTATCCAAGTGAAAAATGGTTCCCACTAACAGAAGATGATTCTGTTCCCACTGGCTTATTAGATGCGCGTTTACGCGAATTTTATGATCCAGAAGGTGAGTTATGTGGTAGTGAGTTAGTTGATTTACAATCAAGTAATCATGATCGCGGAATCTGTGCTCTGCCATTTATACGTCAATCTGATGAAAAACCTGTTTATATTCCTGTAAACATTATTGCTAATTTATATGCTTCTAATGGCATGTCAGCGGGAAATACAAAGAATGAAGCACGAGTTCAAGGGCTTTCTGAAGTTTTTGAACGTTATGTAAAAAATCGCATTATCACTGAGAGAATTAGCTTACCTGAAATTCCTAAAGAAGTTTTAGCTCGCTACCCTGCTGTTATTGAAGCAATTGAAACATTAGAGCAAGAAGGTTTCCCAATCTTTAGTTTTGATGCCTCTTTAGGCGGTCAATTCCCTGTTATTTGTGTCGTATTATTCAACCCACAAAATGGTACCTGTTTTGCCTCTTTTGGTGCTCACCCTGATTTTGGTGTGGCTTTAGAGCGTACTGTCACTGAATTATTGCAAGGCCGTAGCCTTAAAGATCTCGATGTCTTTAATCCGCCAAGCTTTGATGATGAAGAAGTTGGTGATCATACTAACCTTGAAACACACTTTATTGATTCAAGTGGTTTAATTAGTTGGGATCTATTTAAGAAAGATGCCGATTACGCATTTGTTGACTGGAACTTCAGTGGTACGACAGAAGAAGAGTTCCATACATTAATGTCACTTTGCCAGCAGTGCGATGCAGAAGTCTATATCATGGACTACTCACACCTAGGTGTTTACGCTTGTCGTATTTTAGTACCGGGCTTATCTGATATTTATCCTGCTGAGGATTTACAATTAGCCAATAACATTATGGGTGTACATTGGCGTGACACCATTCTTTCTCTACCAACGAGCGAAGGCACTAAAGAAGAGTATCTTTCTCTTATTGGTCAATTTGATGAAGATGGTTTAGATGACTTTACACGTATCAGAGAGATGATTGGTATTGCTCCGGGCAAAGATAATGGTTGGAGCCATTTGCGTGTAGGTGAATTAAAATCAATGTTAGCGCTTGCGGGTGGCGATCTTGATCAAGCGCTCGTTTGGGTTGAATGGACTCAAGACTTTAATGCTTCTTTATTTACGCCAGAGCGTCAAAACTATTATCGCTGTTTACACAATCTCTTATTATTACAACAAGAGACTGAACGTGAACCAGAACAATATATGTACGCATTTTCTCGTATGTATGGCGAAAAAACATTACAAGCAGCCTTAAATGCAATACAAGGCAAACAAGCATTTTACGGATTACAAACTATTGATCCTGATTTAGCTAATTTACCTGTTCATCAGTCATTACTTGCTGCCTATGAGAAATTACAGAAAGCAAAACGTCAATCGACTAAATAAGGCTATTTTGTTTAAGGTTATTTATTAAATAATAATTAACTTTAACTGAATAATAAGCGCGTATTTAAATTGAAACACTCTATTGAAAAGTAGAGTGTTTTATTTTTCTAAAAATAAAATATTGACAGATTTGTCATGTTGACAAATTTGCCATCTGACAAAATTGTCAAAATATGGCAAAAGTGACGATTTAAGGCATTTAATATGACACTATAAATACATATTGAACTTTTACACCAAGAATATTACTTAAATATAGTTTAAATTGCTATTTGTTTAACCAGATCTCAAAAATTAAAAAACCTTATTTTTATAATGGGTATATGTCTGGAGTAATCATTAAAGATTAACCACAAATAAAGTAATGTTTATATTTATGACAAAAGTAAATAAGGCGTTAAATTTAATTTTTAATTCTTAACATGCGGGGTTTAAATAATACTTTATATTTACTTTCTACTTTATTTATCCAGCTAGTCTAAAATTTTTTGATAATTTTTAAAAAATTTTTTCATTTTATTAATCAAATAGTTATAGCCAAAATAGCGGGTTTTTACGCACTAAAAACGGGATTCTAATGAGCGACCATGATCCATATCAATTTTAGAAGTAAGCCCCTTTGCTACTATTATTGCGTGCTATAATTATTCCAACATATAAGAGAGTGTTAGTATGAAAGCTGACAGCCCTTTTAATTTATTATCACCTGCAGATATGGCAAAAGTTGCCGATGATGCATGTTGTTATAAAGCAAATAAACATATTCCAACGACTTACTTATCTGCATTTACCGCGGGTATGTTTATATCAATTGCTTTTGTTTTTTATATTACTGCTACTACAGGTACCGCATCTGTTCCATTTGGGCTGGCTAAATTAGTCGGTGGGATCTGCTTCTCTCTGGGGTTAATGCTCGTCGTCGTTTGTGGCGCTGACTTATTCACCTCTACTGTTCTTACTATTATTCCTAAAGCAACTGGACGTATATCTTGGGGCAAAATGTTTGCAAACTGGATAAATGTCTATCTTGGTAACTTTGTTGGCGCACTCTTTTTTGTCGCCTTAATGTGGTTCGCAGGTCAGCATATGGCAGCGAATGGGCTTTGGGGGCTTAATGTCTTACAAACAGCACAACATAAAGTTGAACACACTTTTATTGAAGCAGTTTGTTTAGGTATTTTAGCTAACTTAATGGTTTGTCTTGCAGTTTGGATGAGCTATGCAGGTCGCACACTAATTGATAAACTCTTTGCATTAATTTTACCTATCGGTATGTTCGTTGCTAGTGGTTTTGAGCACAGTATCGCTAACATGTTCCTTATCCCTTTAGGTATTGTTATTAAGAATTTTGCACCCGCAGAATTCTGGACTAAAGTAGGTGCATCACCCGAACAATTTTCGGATTTAACAGTTTCGAATTTCCTCGCTGACAATTTATTACCTGTCACTATCGGTAACATTATTGGCGGAGCAGTCCTAGTCGGTTTAGTATACTGGTTAATGCATCTGCGTGGCGATAAACATTAATCCACGCAGGTATGACTGATTTCTTAAGTTCCATTGTAAAAAGGTAGAAGTATCATGTCTGATTTAAATGAAAAATTTGCTGAAGCATGGAAAGGTTTTTCTGAAGGTGAATGGCAGAACAATGTTAACGTTCGTGACTTTATCCAAAAAAACTATACTCCATATGAAGGCGACGAATCTTTCCTAGCAGGTTCCACTAAAGCAACTGATACACTTTGGGAACAAGTTATGGAAGGCATCAAAATCGAAAACCGCACGCATGCGCCGGTTGATTTTGATACTTCTGTTGCTTCAACTATCACATCTCACGATGCAGGTTATATCTCTAAAGATTTAGAACAAATCGTAGGTTTACAGACTGATGCACCTCTGAAACGTGCGATCATCCCATTCGGTGGTATCCGTATGGTTGAAAGTTCTTGCCACGCTTACAACCGTGAGCTGGACCCAGAACTGAAAAAAATCTTTACTGATTACCGTAAAACTCACAACCAAGGCGTTTTCGATGTTTATACTCCAGACATCATGAAATGCCGTAAATCTGGTATCTTAACAGGTTTACCAGATGCATATGGTCGTGGCCGTATCATCGGTGACTACCGTCGTGTTGCACTGTATGGTATTGAGTTCCTGCGTAAAGATAAATTTGCCCAATTCACCTCTTTACAAGAAAGAATGGAAAAAGGCGAAGATCTGGAAATGACTATCCAACTGCGTGAAGAAATCGCAGAGCAGCACGCTGCTTTAGGTCAAATCCAAGAAATGGCTGCGAAATACGGTTACGATATTTCTCGCCCAGCGCAAAACGCAAAAGAAGCAGTACAATGGACTTACTTCGGTTACTTAGCCGCTGTTAAATCTCAAAACGGTGCTGCAATGTCATTTGGTCGTGTATCTACTTTCTTAGATATCTACATCCAACGTGATATTGAAGCTGGCTTACTGACAGAAGAACAAGCTCAGGAATTAATTGACCACTTAGTCATGAAATTACGTATGGTTCGTTTCTTACGTACTCCTGAATATGATGAACTGTTCTCTGGTGACCCAATCTGGGCAACAGAATCTTTAGCAGGTATGGGTTTAGATGGCCGTACTCTGGTAACTAAGAATACTTTCCGTTTCTTAAATACCCTGTACACAATGGGTCCATCACCAGAACCAAACATGACCATCCTGTGGTCAGAACAACTGCCTATCAACTTCAAAAAATATGCAGCTAAAGTCTCAATCGATACTTCTTCAATCCAGTACGAAAATGATGACTTAATGCGTCCTGACTTCGACAGCGATGACTATGCAATCGCATGTTGTGTTAGCCCAATGGTTGTTGGTAAACAAATGCAGTTCTTCGGTGCTCGTGCGAACTTAGCGAAAACCTTACTGTATACCATCAATGGTGGTGTTGACGAAAAACTGAAAATCCAAGTAGGTCCAAAACATGCTCCAATCATGGACGAAGTATTAGACTTCGATACTGTGATGAACCAAATGGATCACTTTATGGATTGGTTAGCAACTCAGTACGTAACTGCGCTGAACGTTATCCACTACATGCACGATAAATACAGCTATGAAGCAGCTCTGATGGCACTTCATGATCGTGACGTATATCGTACAATGGCATGTGGTATCGCAGGTCTGTCTGTTGCTGCTGACTCACTGTCTGCAATCAAATATGCAAAAGTTTCTCCAATCCGTGATGAAAACGGCTTAGCAGTTGACTTTAAAATTGATGGCGAATACCCACAATTTGGTAACAACGATTCTCGTGTAGATGACATCGCTTGTGACTTAGTTGAACGTTTCATGAAGAAAATTCAGAAACTGCGTACATACCGTAATGCGGTACCTACACAGTCAATCCTGACTATCACTTCAAACGTTGTTTACGGTAAGAAAACAGGTAATACCCCAGATGGTCGTCGTGCAGGTGCACCATTCGGACCAGGTGCTAACCCAATGCACGGTCGTGACCAAAAAGGTGCGGTAGCTTCTCTGACTTCTGTTGCGAAACTGCCATTTGCTTATGCGAAAGATGGTATTTCTTACACCTTCTCAATCGTACCTAATGCATTAGGTAAAGATGATGATGTTCGTAAAGCAAACCTTGCGGGTCTGATGGATGGTTACTTCCACCACGAAGCGGGCATCGAAGGTGGTCAACACCTGAACGTCAACGTGATGAACCGTGAAATGCTGTTAGAAGCAATGGAAGATCCTGAGAAATATCCTCAGTTAACTATCCGTGTTTCTGGTTATGCCGTTCGCTTTAACTCACTGACTAAAGAGCAACAGCAAGACGTTATCACCCGTACATTTACACAAACAATGTAATAAAGATAACTATATGCATTTATTTACTGAGAAAGTAGATAAAATCGCTTAGAATAAAGGCCCCTACTTTGGGGCCTTTTTATTAGACAGTTTTGGAGTAACCCTGTTATGTCCGTACTTGGTCGTATCCACTCATTTGAATCCTGCGGTACTGTTGACGGTCCCGGAATACGTTTCATTGTTTTCTTTCAAGGATGCCTAATGAGATGCCTCTATTGTCACAACCGTGACACATGGGATACTCATGGTGGGCAAATCGTCACAGTTGATGAACTAATGAAAGAGGCGGTTACCTATCGTCATTTTATGAATGCTTCTGGCGGCGGTGTTACTGCTTCAGGTGGCGAAGCAATTTTGCAAGCAGAGTTTGTACGTGATTGGTTTCGTGCTTGTCAGAAAGAAAATATCCATACCTGCCTAGATACTAATGGCTTTGTTCGTCGTTATGATCCCGTTATTGATGAATTAATGGATGCCACTGACTTAGTGATGCTCGACCTAAAACAAGTCAATGATGAGATCCACCAAAAGCTCGTTGGTGTATCAAACCAGCGTACACTTGAATTCGCACGTTATTTAGCAAAACGAGGCCAAAAAACATGGGTTCGTTATGTAGTTGTACCGGGTTGGTCTGATGATGATGATTCTGCTCATCGTTTAGGCGAATTTATTAAAGATATGAAAAATATCGAAAAAGTAGAACTTCTTCCTTACCACGAACTCGGCAAACATAAATGGGTAGCTTTAGGAGAAGAATACAAGCTAGATGGCATTCATCCACCGTCAAAAGAGACGATGGAAAATGTAAAATCAATTCTTGAATCTTATGGCCATAAAGTGATCTACTAGGCTTTTCTACTTAAGATTAATTTAAGAAGCAGCGCATTAAAGCGCTGCTTTTTTGTTTTTATATAATTAAAAATATTCAAAACAAATAAAGTTATTTTTTAATGAGATGAAGTTAACTTAAATTATTTAAATCATTTTGTATTAATTAAAGAATGTCTGTCCTCACAAGTAAAAATATACATTCTAAGATTATCCTTAACCTATATTAAGTTGAATACAGTTGATTAATAACAAAACAAAAAGATATTATAGAAATCTTATATTTATAAACTAAAGATATTGGGATTAAGGTACAGGAAATGGAACAAGACAATAATTCATCGCTAACAGAGCCTCAAGAGGTATTTACGCCTATTCCTCAAGCACGAGGTGCCTCAGGCGGAGTACGTTGGTTAGGACTGGGATGGGATTTAATAAAAGAACGTTTTTGGATGTGGGTAGGCGTTATTATTATCTACTTTATCGTTAGTCTTATTATATCGACCATTCTTGGATTTATTCCGCTAATAGGTCCAATCATATCACCTTTTATTACTACTGTATTAGCTACAGGCCTTATTGCCATTGCCCATCAGCAATATGAAACCCGACGGATGGACGTTGATAATCTATTCTTTGGTTTTTATAACAAACGCTATCTAAGTATAATGGGCGCTTACGGCATCAGTTTCCTTATTTTGCTGTTTGGGATTATTCTCGCAGTTATTATCTCTGGTGCAGCCATGATGGACGTTATCTATGCAGCTTCTAGTGATTATTCTGAAGAAATTATTGCTGAAATGATGGCAGATAACACATCAGGTTTTACTCTATTTATCATTATTATTGCTATTTTTGGTACAATTAGTACTGCTGCATATTGGTTTGTCCCTGCGTTGGTATTAGTAAACGGTTATAAAGCGCTCCCTGCTGTTAAAGCGAGCCTTTCGGCAGTAAAAATAAATTTAGCGGGTGGATTCTTCTTCTTTATTTTACTGCTATTTATTCTGGTAGTGAGTATTATTCCATTTGGTTTAGGGTTATTAATTACTATTCCTCTTTCTTACACTGCGATGTATGGCTCTTATCGTGACGTTTTTTATCACCATAATGTAGGCAACCAAGGAAATAATGGTGGAAATGGTGGAAATGGAACGATTTCTCTTAATAAAACCGCTGAATCCAATATTGGTAAATTAGTCAGTTAATTCTTAGCATTAGCTTACTTAAATAAAAAAGCAGTAGAGCGTAAATCCTACTGCTTTTTATTATCTAGAATACATAGCTTACATCATTAACCCGCAAACGGGTTTTTATTATCGTAAGATTTATTATAAAGTGCATCAGATATTAAATAGTCATAAATTTCATCAACAATTTCAATACCTTCTTTTTCACTTCTTTGTTCTTCTATTTGACTATTCTCACCAGGATAAAGCACTTTCTCCACATGAGGAGCTGGCTTAATTGCATTTAACTCCCCCATAGCCTGTGAGATATGTTCTCTAAATAATGAGGCATCAGTAAAGAAAGCAGAATTAATAACAATATGTAATTGCCCTAGCTCTCGCCCTTGTGTTAAATCGTGATACATCGAACTAACATGTTTACCGAAAGGAAGCCCCAGCAAAATACCAGACAACACATCAACCATCATCATTAAACCATAACCTTTAGGTCCCGCAATAGGTAATAAACCTTTTACTGCGAAGGGATCTGTCGTAGGTTTACCACTTTCATCGACAGCCCAAGTATCAGGAATATCGACATGACGCGAGCGCGCATCAAGTACCTTGCCCCATGCCTGTACAGTTGTCGCCATATCAAATGTAATACGTTTATCGCCAACTCCTGGCGCTGAAAAAGCGATAGGATTAGTGCCGTAATAGACTTCAGAGCCACCAAAAGGAACAACCATAGGATCAGATTGACACAGCGAAATACCCACCATGCCTGCTCGTGATGCTTGTTCAACAAAATAAGACAGCGCGCCACTATGACCAATTCGTCTTACACCAACAACCGCAACGCCCTTCTCCTGTGCCATTTTAATTGCGCATTCCATTGCATCTTTCGCTGCAACATGCCCAGCTCCATTATCTCCATCAAATACAGCGCTACATGGTCCCGTTTCAGTATAAGTAAAATTAGGCGCCGTATTTGTACCACCTTTACTGATCCGCTCTGCATAATACTCTACACGAACAGCACCATGAGAATGAATACCTTTGGCATCAGCATGGACTAAGACATCAGCCACCGTATCAGCATGAGACTCACTCAATCCTGCATGATGTAATTTATTTTTTATTAATTGATGTAACTGCTGTTTAGAAACTATCATAGAATATGCTCTTTTGTAGGGTTCTAATTAAATAGAAACGTCATAAAATAACGGGGGTAAATTCGAGTGATAGGTCTAATTTAACAGCATAAATAGGATCTGCCGTGATCGGTTTAACCAATGGCGGATTGCGTTATATTTTTGTTAAATAGTCATTTCTTTATTAAAAACCTTTTTATAATCCCTCTTATAAAAAACAAAAAAGTGGCATAATCTCTTACACCACTCTTTGATACATTAATTTAAAAATAAACTAATTATGGAACAGGAACTGCTTCGCCTTTAAAGGTATCCAAAATAAATTTTTTGGTTTCAGGCGCTTTTAGTTGTGCCATTAATTTAGCAATACGCGGATCGTTTTTATCTTCTTCTCTTATAACAACCACATTGGCAAACTTACTGTTAGCCGCAGGCTCTGTATAAATTACTTCTTTGCTTAAATCTAGCCCAGCATTAATGGCAAAGTGCCCATCAATAGAAGCGACATCTGCTTCACCGTTTTTATAAATTTGTGGCAGCAATGGGCCATCATAGGTGAATAAGAATTTAATATTACGAGGATTTTCTACAATATCATCAATTGTGGAGTCATCAGGATCGATGCCATCACGTAATTTAATTAAGCCCTCATCTTGAAATAGTTTTAATATATGTCCATGTTGTGCCAAGTTATTACTACTAATCATTTTTGCACCGTTAGGTAAATCTTGCAGACTTTTATATTTTTGCGAGAAAAAACGATATGGATGCATATGTACAGCTCCCGCAGAAATTAATTTCCAATCAGGGTGATCTGCTAGTGTTTTATTTAAATAAGGTACATGTTGGAAAAAGTTAGCATCTAATTCTTTTTCGGCTAATGCTTGATTGGGAATAATATAATCATTAAAAATTCGAATATCTAACTCTAGCCCTTCTTTTGCTAATTGCGGTTTAACAAATTCTAAAATTTCTGCATGAGGTGTACTTGATGCGCCGATAATTAATTTATTCTCTGATTTTTCATCTGATGGTTTGCAAGCAGAGAGCGCTAGACTAATAAGTAGCAGTGATCCCAGTTTTTTAAATACTGTTAGTTTCATTATTGTAACCTTATTTTTTTAAATTTGATTTTTAATTGAATTAATTCTTTAATTAGCGTTTATCTATATTTCTTACAACACTATCTCCTAATAACTGAATGCATAATACAATAAATAAAATCACTAAAGTCGCAGCCCAAACCACATCAAGATGACTGCGTTGGAATCCTTCTAAATAAGCTAAGTTACCTAGTCCACCCGCCCCAATTGCGCCTGCAACTGCGGTTCCACCCACTAAAGAAATCAATGTGACAGTTAAGCCAGAAATAAGTGCAGGTGATGATTCTGGTAATAACACTTTAAATATTAACGTAGGCAAATTAGCGCCCATTGAAAGACTTGCCTCAATAACACCTTTGTCTACTTCACGTAATGCTAATTCAACTAGTCTGGCATAAAAGGCTGCTGCTGAAATCACTAATGCAGGTAGCGCTGCATTAACACCTAATATGGTTCCCACAATTAATTTAGTAAAAGGGAACAATAAAATAATTAAAATAATAAAAGGAACGGCTCTAAAAATATTTACAATAAATGAGAGTATTCGATAAATAGAAAGTTGCTCTTTATAACCCTCTTTTGCTGTTAAAAATAATGCCACGCCAATTAAGATCCCTAATAAGCAGGATAATGCACCAGAAACCAGTGTCATATATAATGTATTTAATGTTTCTTCACCAAGTACATTGAGTTTTAAATGAGGTAAATAGCTATTAAACCAACTTTGTATTTCATCCATATCACACGACCGCTATATCAAATTTATTATTCTCAAGATATTGGATGATTTCATCCGATTTATTATTTAGCTGTAAATAAATAAACCCGTTTTCTTGTGAAAAACTGCCCTTTATTAAATTAACTGGTTCATTAAATTTAGAAATTAAATCATAAAGTAAATAGTCATATTTTTTACCCTCTTGCAGTAACAGTTTTATTACTGTGCTTTGCTGCTTTATATTCTCAATATCATCACTGTTATCTGTTACATGTACTGATTGTGATAAAAACTGTTGTGTCACTTTATGTTTTGGTTGGTTAAATATTTTTACTACTTCGCCTTGTTCAATTATTTTTCCTTGCTCAATAACGGCTACTTTATTGCATATCGCTTTTACAACTTGCATTTCATGCGTGATCAACACAATCGTAATATTCATTTTTTGATTAATTTCAGCGAGTAGTGCTAAAATTGTTTGTGTTGTTTTTGGATCTAATGCAGATGTTGCTTCATCACATAATAAAACATCAGGATTATTTGCCAGCGCTCTAGCAATACCAACACGTTGTTTTTGCCCACCACTTAATGTTGATGGATATTCATCAGCTTTATCAGCAAGCCCAACTAACTTCATTAATTCACTCGCACGCTGAAAACGTTGCTTCTTATCTAACCCTGAAATTTCAAGTGGGAATTCAATATTCTCTCTAACTGTACGTGACCATAGCAAATTGAAATGTTGAAAGATCATACCAATTGAGTGGCGGATTTTACGGATCTCACGTTCACTACTGGTAGTAATATTGTATTTACCAACAATCACTTCTCCTTTTGTTACAGGTTCTAAGCGATTCAATAAACGAATTAAGCTACTTTTCCCAGCACCGCTATAACCAATGATGCCAAAGATATCTCCCTGCTCAATATTCAAATTAATATCATCAACAGCAATAGTTTGCTTTTTCCCTCGCTGATAAATTTTGCTGACATTTTTTAGTGTTATCATTTTAATCAACTCACCCTCAAATAGAAATCTAGATGGCTAAACATCTAGAAATCCAAGTTAATGTCAATATGAGAAATTGTCAAGCAAGGAATGAAAAAGAGATAAACAAAAAAGACATACCTTAGAATTAAATTATTTTTGATACGCTCTTTATTGAGATTTAACTCTGATGAAATAAAATATTGTGGATTTAATGACTTATAAAAAACAAATAAATAGCGTTAAATATTTACTACAGTTAATAAAAAACCCCCGGCCTAAGCAGGGGGTTAAATTATTAATACTCAATTAATTAGATAATAATTAACCGATATATTCTAAACCTTTCATGTATGGGCGTAACACTTCTGGAATTTCAATACGGCCATCAGCCATTTGATAGTTTTCCATAATTGCGACTAAAGTACGACCTACTGCTAAGCCCGAACCATTTAAAGTGTGAACTAACTGGATCTTCTTATCACCTTTAGAACGGAAGCGTGCTTGCATACGACGAGCTTGGAAATCCCACATATTTGAGCATGAAGAGATCTCACGGTAAGTATTTTGAGCCGGAACCCAAACTTCTAAGTCGTAAGTTTTACGTGAACCAAAGCCCATATCGCCAGTGCAAAGTACCACTTTACGGTAAGGTAGATTCAGTAATTGCAGTACTTTTTCAGCATGACCAGTCAGCTCTTCTAATGCTTCCATTGATTTTTCAGGATGAGCGATTTGAACTAGCTCAACTTTATCAAATTGGTGCATACGAATTAAACCACGAGTATCACGACCATAAGAGCCTGCTTCTGAACGGAAGCATGGTGTGTGAGCTGTCATTTTCAATGGCAAGTCGTCTTCTTCAAGAATGACGTCTCTTACCATATTTGTCACAGGCACTTCCGCTGTTGGAATAAGTGCGTATTGGCTTTCTGCTTCTTCTTCTAACGGTTTAGTGTGGAATAAGTCTTCACTAAATTTAGGTAACTGACCTGTACCGTACAGAGTTGCGTGGTTAACCAAGTAAGGAACATACATTTCTTGGTAGCCGTGCTCTTCTGTGTGCAGATCCAACATAAATTGTGTAATAGCACGATGTAAACGTGCAACTTGACCTTTCATCACAACAAAACGTGAACCGGTAATTTTTACCGCAGAAGCAAAATCTAAACCATCTGTTAGCTCACCTAAAGTCACATGATCTTTTAATTCAAAATCATAAGTTTTTGGTGTGCCCCAACGAGAAACTTCAACGTTTTCGCTGTCATCTTTGCCATTTGGAACAGCATCATCTGGCATATTTGGGATAGTTAAAACGTAATCACGAATTTCCGCTTGAAGCACTTCAAGTTCGGCTTTTGCAGCTTCAAGTTTTTCACCTAACAGGTTAACTTCTTGACGAAGTGGCTCAATATCTTCACCACGCGCTTTTGCCGCACCAATGGACTTCGATCGGGAATTACGTTCTGCTTGCAGGGATTCAGTTTCAACCTGTAACACCTTACGGCGTTCTTCTTGTTGACGAATTTTTTCCACATTGAGGATGAATCCCCTGCGAGCCAGTTTTTCGGCGACCGCGTCTAGCTCATTACGCAGTAGATTTGGATCGAGCATGCTTATCCTGTGCTTATTGATAGATTAATAAAAACCTTCTCTCCTATCTTATAAAAAAGATATCTGAGACAAGGCATAGTTAAGAAATTAATGATAATTGAATAACCTTACCGCATCTTTACATTTTGCGATAGCGTTTTGTCGTACTATTTTGATCTTGTTGAGTAAGCCAGTCTAATTTCTCTGCAAGCTTGATCTCTAACCCTCTTTTCACTGGGTAATAGTACTGTGTATCAGCCATTTCTTTAGGAAAATAGACCTCACCAGCAGCATAAGCATTAGGCTCGTCATGAGCGTACCGATATTCAGCACCAAGCCCCATTTCTTTCATTAATTTTGTTGGTGCATTACGCAAATGCTCAGGTACATCATAATCAGGTTTACTTTTAGCGTCAGCAATGGCTGCTTTAAATGCAGTGTAAACAGCATTACTTTTGGGAGCACAAGCCAGATATACAATTGCTTGAGCAATAGCGCGCTCACCTTCGGCGGGACCAACACGCGTGAAACAATCCCATGCAGCTATTGCCACTTGCATAGCACGAGGATCGGCGTTTCCCACATCTTCTGACGCAATCGCCAATAAGCGACGAGCAACATAAAGCGGATCACCGCCGGCTGTTATGATCCTTGCATACCAATAAAGAGCAGCATCAGGCGCTGATCCCCTGACTGATTTATGTAATGCAGAAATAAGATCGTAAAAGCGATCACCTTTATTATCAAAACGAGCACTTCGTTCACCACTGATTTCTGTCAGTAATGCTGGTGTTAATACTCGTTTTCCTTGATTATCAACTTCAGCGATATCCGCCATCATTTCAAGCAAATTTAATGAACGGCGCGCATCACCATTAACCAATTGTGCAATCATTTTGCGTGTATCATCTGGCAGAATAATATTACGTCCGCCTAAACCCCGTTCAGGATCGTCCAGCGCTTGTTGTAGCACTTGCTCAATATCAGCTTCGGTTAATGAACGTAATAAATAAACTCTTGCTCTGGATAGCAATGCTGAATTTAATTCAAAAGAGGGATTTTCTGTTGTTGCGCCAATAAAAGTGATTGTGCCGTCTTCAATATGAGGCAAAAAAGCATCTTGTTGACTCTTATTAAAACGATGAACTTCATCAACGAACAGGATCGTTCTACGCCCTGCATTGCGGTTTTGGCGCGCAATTTCAATAGATTCTCTAATTTCTTTAATACCCGATGTCACCGCAGATAATCGTTCTATATCAGCTTGTGCATAGCGACCAATGATCTCAGCAAGGGTAGTTTTACCCGTACCAGGAGGTCCCCATAAGATCATGGAATGCAATTGACCCGCTTTAATCGCTCGAGGTAATGGTTTACCTTCGGCAAGTAAATGAGTTTGTCCGATATATTGTTCCAACGTTTCAGGTCGCATTCTTGCGGCTAAAGGTTGGAACTCATTGCGTGAAAAATCGAGTGATAAATTACTCAAAATATCCTCACTGACGTTGGTCATCCACAGTCACACCCGCAGGAGGAGTAAAGCGAAACGCGGATGCATCGATTGGCGCGGCAGTCTGTGCAGTCAATTGATAATTGCTTACTTGACCGTCTTGTTCTGTAGCTGCAAATTGCTGAATTTGTCCGTTAGGTAATACAGTTATCGTAAAATGTTTTAAGTTATTTTCTACTTTAGGTGTTAACTCAAAACGATCACCAGACTGTTTCACGTCATAGTTTTGCCACTCTTTACTGTCATTACGGGCGATCAGCATAAAAGGCGTATTGGTTGTAGCACTTTCCAACCAAGTTGCTGTAACTTGCTCGACAAAAGGATTGTAAAACCACAATGTTTTACCATCAGAGATCAATGTGCTCTCATCCGGTGCTGTCATGTGCCAATTAAACAAATCAGGGCGTTGTACTTTTAAACTGCCTTCCCCTTTTTGGATAAGTGAGCCTTCATTGCTGGTCACGGTTTGACTAAAGTTTGCTTGAAAACTATTTACTTTATTTAATCGTTGTTGCAAATCCTGACGTGCATCAGCCCAAGCGGCTTGGCTACTAAATAATGTCATCGCACACACTGTAAATAATACTTTTTTCATTCTACAAGCCTCGGCATGAGATAACGCCGACATAATGTCGGCGCATAAATTATTGATGATGTTGTGCAGATTATCATGCTATCTCATTAGCTGATAACTGTGTTTTCAAGATATTACATATCTGAAGGTGGTGGCGAAAGGACATCACGTGTATTGTTGTGATTTGGCGCACTGACAATACCTTGCATTTCCATTTGTTCCACAATTCTTGCTGCACGATTATAGCCAATTCTAAATTGACGTTGCACTCCAGAAATAGAAACACGTTGTTTTTCAACCACAAATTCTACAGCTTGGTCAAATAACGGATCAAGCTCTTCGCCATCGTCATATCCACCACCACTATTACCTTCACCTTCTTCACTGCATTTAGTAATAGCTTCAATATACTGAGGACGACCGCGTGCTTTCCAGTCGGTTGCGACTGCATGAACTTCATCATCACTCACAAAAGCACCGTGAACACGCTCAGGTACAAAACCATTAGGTGCATAAAGCATATCCCCCATACCTAGTAATGATTCTGCACCACCTTGGTCTAAGATAGTTCGAGAGTCGATTTTACTCGATACAGTAAACGCAATGCGGCTAGGAATATTGGCTTTAATTAACCCAGTAATGATATCAACGGAAGGTCTTTGCGTCGCAAGCACAAGGTGAATACCCGCAGCACGCGCTTTTTGTGCTAAACGTGCAATCAATTCTTCGACTTTCTTACCTGCTGTCATCATTAAATCAGCAAATTCATCAACAACAACTACGATATAAGGCTCTTTTTCCAACGTTGGCATTTCTGTTGCCATACTGTCTGTTGGTTTCCAGAATGGATCTGGAATTGGGCGTCCCATCGCTTCTGCTTCTTTAATTCTTTCGTTATAACCTGCAAGATTACGCACACCCAATGCCGACATCAGTTTATAACGGCGTTCCATTTCAGCCACACTCCAACGCAGAGCACTTGCGGCATCTTTCATATCGGTAACGACTTCTGTTAGAAGATGTGGAATACCTTCATAAACCGAAAGCTCAAGCATTTTAGGGTCAATCATAATAAAGCGAACATCTTCTGGTTTCGCTTTATAGAGAATGCTGATGATCATCGCATTCACACCGACAGATTTACCTGAACCTGTTGTACCAGCAACAAGTAAGTGAGGCATTTTAGCCAGATTAGCAACAACTGGCTGACCACCGATATCTTTACCTAAAACAACAGTCAATGGAGAACGGCTATCACGAAATGCATCGCTATCTAACAACTCACGCATATAGACGGTTTGACGTTTTTTGTTAGGTAATTCCAGCCCTACATAAGGTTTGCCCGGAATAACTTCAACAATACGTACTGCAATAGCAGACAATGAACGAGCTAAGTCGCGTGATAAATTTGATATACGCGCAGCTTTTACACCTGGTGCAAGTTCAAGTTCAAAACGAGTGATAACAGGCCCTGGTGAAATGCCAACCACCTTGGCTTTAACACGGTAATCATTAAGACGAGCTTCAATAAGTTTACCAATACGCTCAAGCTCAAACATATCAACAGGTTCATCTTCTACTGGTGGCGTTGTTAGTAGATCCAGAGAAGGCATTGGCGTTGTTGGCTTCAGCAATGGTCTATCATTACGCATCAAGAATGGGTGAATTAACGATTCTTGCTGTTGCTGTTGCTGTTGCTGTTGCTGTTGCTGTTGCTGTTGCTGTTGCTGTTGCTGTTGCTGTTGCTGTTGCTGTTGCTGTGCAAAATGCTGAGCCATATTAGGCTGAGGCTCAATACGTGATTGAGGTACAGCTTGTGGCGTAACAGGTTCTGAAACAATCGGTGTAAACACTGGCTCTATCGGATCTTCATCCAATAGATCATCAATTGGCGAGAACGCCTCTAATGCTGTGAGCTCTCTTTCTAACTCAATTTTAGGGCTGTATTCTTCCTCTTCTTCATCACGAGGCGAAATTTGTAGAAATGCATTGCTGGCTGGGTATTCAACTTTTTTCTCAATAGTTTGAGTCGGTTGCGCTGATTGTGAAGCGAATGAATGTTGAATATGAGGTTGATAACCCGTTGTTGCTTGCAATGAAGGTGCTGATGTTGATATTTGAGGTAAAACCTCATCTTCGTTATCATCTAACGAAACATCATCACCATAACGATCCTGCAATTGTTGCTTAAATTGTGCTGCTAATTGTTGCTGATATTGCTCATCTTCATCAATATCGCTGTTATTCTCTTCTGTGGAAGAGAACGTATTCGCGGTAACCGTTGGTTCATCACGATAATCATCTTGTTGATGATCAAATGAAGGTAATGGTGTTGTAATATTTGGCTGATGGGCTCCAATAATAGCTTCAGGATCAACACTATCGTTCTCACCATAACGTTCGCGTTGCTGTTCGAGGAATTGCTGACGCAACTCTTGTTCGAAATTCGCTTGTTCTTGAATATCAGCTAACTCATCTTCAGATTCAGATTGAACGGCTTCCTCACGACGACGCAATTCAGCTTCGCGTTGTGAAGGTATATGAATGCCATAAAGCTCACGGCGTGTTGGCAATCGCACTGGATTTGGGCGTGGTAATTCAGGGCCTAATCCTTGTTTAACTTGAGAGCCATGACTAACAAGAGCACTCGTTGCTGCCACACCTGCTACCACTGTAGCTGCTTGCGTTAAAGAGTCTGTATCAGGTGCTAACGAGAATGTAGGTTCAGCTCTGGCAGGCATTACACTATCTGTTGATACGGACGATGGCTGTGCCATAGGTTCATTATCAAACGGCATCACAGAAGGTATATTCTTTTCTGGTATTGAGTAAACTGAACTTGAAGGCGCATTGACTTCTGATTGAGCTTCTTTTTTCAAAAATGCTTCTGGAATATCAAAACGGTAATGTTCTGGCTCTTCCTCTGTATGAGTTGGTTGTGAAACCGTTGCTGGCACAAGAGGATCAGCTTGTGTCAATGTTTGCGCATGTCCATCTGCTATGTCATTTGTTGCAGAGAAAGATGGCAAATCATCTTCTTGTTCTGCTTTAACTTGTAATGTGTCTATCTCTTGCTGACGAGCTAGCTCAAGTGCTGAAGGCGCAGAAAATAAAATATCATCACTCTCTTCTGTTGCTAATTCAGATTGCTGATTTTCTTTTTGATTTAAATTATCAGCTAATTCTGTAACAACGTCTTGAGTATCATCTTCCTCTTCTTCATCCTCGTAATCAGCTTCATTTTGGCCTCTATTGGTAATAAAACCAACACTTCCCAAAATAACGGCACCAATCTTTTCTGTGATTGTTAACCAAGACCAGCCGGTAAACAGTGTAAAGCCAATAGCCCAAACAGATAACAGAGCAAGAGTAGCACCTAAAACATTAAACCACGGTAATAGGGCTTTGCTAAACAAACTTCCAATAACACCACCAGAGCTGAAATTATAGATATCATCAAAATTAAGATCAGCCAATGCACAAGAGGTAAAGATCAGAGCCAAAGCACCAATCGTGCGTAGTGCAAGGGAAAAGAAGTCAGTGTATTCACGATTTTGTTGGTAGCGTAGAGAATTCCAGCACCCAAAAACCACGACGACAGGAATTGCATAGGCAAGTAAACCAAATGCAGAAAATAGAATATCAGCTAACCATGCTCCAATACTACCGCCTAAATTTTGAATAGGCTCATTCCAAGTGGTTTGTGACCAGCTAGGATCAGAGGGATGAAAGCTAAGTAATGAAACCATTAAAAAGACAGCGCCAATGCCGATGAGGATGAGAATAGCCTCCCAAATACGGCGACGGTTGCTTATCTTTGTTAAACGAATATTTTTATCTTCTGTATATTCCTGGCTCAAAGAGGGCTCTCCAGGTTTAACTTAGGGTGAATTAAAACGGAACAACGCTGAGATATCCCAGCGTTGAAACTGTATGCATAGACAGGAGTGTACCTAACTTTTTCCTGCTTTGCACCAACCTATTAAGTTGGCTTAGCGAGTTTTAATTACAAGACGGTTACTTTGTTTAACTTCTTCCATAACCACGTATGTACGTGTGTCATTAACGCCTGGAAGACGTAACAGTGTTTCACCGAGTAATTTACGGTAAGCGGACATATCAGGTACACGAGTTTTCAACAGATAGTCAAAATCACCAGAAACTAAATGGCATTCTTGGATTTCTTCAAGTTTTTGAACAGCCATATTGAATTGTTCAAAAACATCTGGTGCACCACGGTTTAATGTGATTTCCACGAATACTAGTAATGATGCATCTAAGTAATGTGGGTTTAACAGTGCAGTATAACCAGAAATAAATCCTTGGCGTTCTAAACGACGTACACGCTCTAAACAAGGCGTTGGTGATAAACCTACACGTTTAGATAGCTCAACGTTTGAAATACGACCATCTTTTTGAAGCTCATTTAGAATATTCCGGTCTATTCTATCAAGATCTTTACCCGGACGTTTTTTATTATCAATCATCTCTATACTCTCTTTCTCTTTTTCTCTTACTTTATTTTCCTATACCCATACCTGTACACCTTCAGCATCACTGTCGAAACTTCGGTATCAAACGGTCAGAGCAAACTACCAATCTATTTTCTTTTAATGCCAGATAAAAGTTCTATTTTATCCAAATACTCATTAGCAAATATCACAAAGTAACTATCCTATGCCCTGTCTGTCTAAAAAATAATACGTACAACATCCGAGGATAATTATCTTTAACAATCATGTTTTCGCAAATGTACAGCGGATTGTCAAAGCAAATGAGTAAAAATCAGAACAAGGCGCTATGTTATTCTCTATATACGCAAGATAAACATCAATTGTAAAGCAAAATGTTTCAGGTTAATTCGATGATGTTAGCCCAATATAACTCTATAATTATTAAACTATATTAGTATTAACTATTGCTAAAATAGCTAAAATATTATGTCTATTTCTCGTCATTGGCTTTTTTTAACGTCTTATTTCTCCTACAATCCCTCAATTCGCATCACGCCTAATCAGAGATGAGGTATACATGAGCACCATCAAACATAGCAAACTTATTATTTTAGGTTCAGGCCCTGCGGGTTATACCGCCGCCGTTTATGCTGCAAGAGCAAACTTAGAACCAGTACTGATTACGGGTGTTGAAAAAGGCGGTCAGCTGACAACGACAACAGAAGTCGAAAACTGGCCCGGTGACCCAGAAGGGTTAACAGGTCCTGGATTAATGGACCGCATGTTTCAGCACGCTGAAAAATTTAATACAGAGATTATCTCTGACCATATTAATAAAGTCGATCTGAAAAACCGTCCATTCCGCCTATTTGGTGATGAACAAGAATACACTTGTGATGCATTAATTATCGCAACAGGTGCTTCTGCACGTTATATCGGTTTACCTTCAGAAGAATCTTTTAAAGGCCGAGGCGTTTCGGCTTGTGCAACGTGTGACGGATTTTTCTATCGTAACCAGAAAGTCGCTGTTGTCGGTGGCGGAAATACCGCTGTGGAAGAAGCTCTTTATTTAGCGAATATCGCATCAGAAGTTCATCTGATCCACCGCCGTGATTCTTTCCGTTCTGAAAAAATCTTAATTAACCGTTTAATGGACAAAGTCAACAGTGGCAATATTATTTTGCATACTGATCGCACCTTAGACGAAGTTCTTGGCGATGATATGGGTGTAACTAAAGTTCGCTTAAAAGATACTAAGAGCGATAAAACCGAAGAATTAGAGGTTATGGGTGTCTTTATTGCTATTGGACATAGCCCTAATACCGCTATTTTTGATGGTCAATTAGAATTAGACAATGGTTACATCAAAGTACAATCAGGTACTCAAGGTAATGCAACACAAACCTCTATCGAGGGTGTTTTTGCAGCAGGTGACGTAATGGATCACATTTATCGTCAAGCAATTACCTCCGCAGGTACAGGCTGTATGGCTGCTTTAGATGCAGAACGTTACTTAGACGCACTAAAATCCAACTAAAATCATCACTTCCTTTCAAGGCGCTATTTCAGTAGCGCCTTTTACCATGTAACATACTAGCCTGGTTGCCAAAGCGTATAACTACTTACCCTTGGCCTTTCTGATACTGTGTATCTCACCTGCAAATTTGAATCTTTTCTTATGGATAAAACTAAACAAAGTGAATTGGTTCGATGGCTGAAACAGCAAAGTGCTCCAGCCCGCCGATGGCTACGGCTATCAATGATCTTAGGTGTTGTAAGCGGTTTATTAATTATTGCACAAGCATGGTTATTAGCTGTTTTACTTCAAGCATTTATCATGGACAGTCTGAGTCGTGATATACATATACCTACCTTTCTCACCCTTATTGGTATTTTTATCTTACGCGCTGTAGTGATGGCGATAAGAGAGCGTGTAGGTTATCGATGTGGTATGGCAGTCAGGCAACAAATTCGTAAAATTGTGCTTGATAAACTTGAAGAGCTAGGTCCTGTTTGGGTTAAAGGCAAACCCGCAGGGAGTTGGGCAACAATTATTCTAGAGCAAATAGAAGATATGCAAGATTACTATGCGCGTTATATTCCGCAAATGTATCTTTCTACTATTGTGCCTATTCTTATCCTTATCACCATTTTCCCTGTTAACTGGGCTGCTGCCTTGATTCTATTTTTCACCGCCCCACTGATCCCGCTATTTATGGCATTAGTTGGATTAGGTGCAGCAGATGCTAACCGCAGAAACTTCCTCGCATTAGGTCGTTTAAGTGGTAACTTCCTAGATAGATTAAGAGGGCTAGATACATTACGGTTATTTAACCGTGGTAATGCAGAAGTTAAACAAATCACCGAAGCAACAGAAGATTTCCGCAAACGTACAATGGAAGTGCTAAGAATGGCATTTCTTTCGTCAGGCGTATTGGAATTCTTTACCGCTGTTTCTATCGCTGTTGTGGCTGTTTACTTTGGTTTTTCTTACTTAGGTGAACTTAGTTTCGGTAGTTATGGCTTAGGTGTCACACTATTCTCAGGCTTTTTAGCACTGATCTTAGCCCCTGAATTTTTTCAACCTTTGCGTGATTTAGGAACTTACTATCATGCCAAAGCACAAGCCATTGGCGCCGCAGAATCTCTGGTTGAATTTTTAGAAGCCGATGGTGAAAAACCACAATTCACAGGTAATGAGCGCATCGACACAACAGAAAGTATTGAGATTACAGCTCATGAACTAGAAATTCTATCTCATCAAGGTGTTAAACTCGCAGGTCCATTAAACTTTACCATTAACCCTAATCAACGAATTGCGATTGTGGGTCTAAGTGGTGCAGGCAAAAGCTCGCTATTAAATGCGCTACTCGGCTTTTTACCTTATCGTGGCTCATTAAAAGTTAATGGCGTTGAATTGACGCAACTCTCACCTGAAGCATGGCGTCAATGTTTAAGCTGGGTTGGTCAAAATCCTAATTTACCAGAACAAACCTTGCTAGATAATATTCGCTTAAGTAATCCTAATGCCAGCAATGAACAAATCAATCTTGCCATTGAAAAAGCGTATGTCAGCGATTTTATTAATGAGTTACCTGACGGCTTAAATACGATTATTGGCGATAGTGCTGCACGCCTTTCTGTTGGTCAGGCTCAGCGTATTGCTGTTGCTCGTGCTTTATTGTCGCCTTGTCAATTTTTGTTATTAGATGAACCCGCAGCAAGCCTTGATTCTCATAGTGAACAACGTGTCATGCATGCGCTTAATAACGCTTCATTAAATCAAACAACCTTGCTTATTACCCATCTACTTGAAGAAACATTGGGTTACGACCAAATTTGGGTGATGGAAAAAGGTCAGATTATTGAAACTGGCACTTATGCATCATTAAGCCAACAGAACGGCACTTTTGCTCGCCTTCTTGCTCATCGTAAAGAGGAACTTTAATCATGAGAGTATTGCTTCCTTTTCTTGCGCTCTATCGACGTCACTGGTTTATGTTATTGCTGGGGATTATCCTTGCAATTCTGACGTTACTGGCGAGTATTGGTCTTTTAACACTATCGGGCTGGTTTTTAGCAGGTACTTCTCTTGCGGGTTTTGCGGGTATTTATAGCTTTAACTATATGCTACCAGCAGCGGGTGTTCGAGGTGCTGCAATTTTTCGTACTGCGGGTCGTTATTTTGAAAGGCTTGTCAGCCATGACGCAACGTTTCGCGTATTATCGCACCTACGTGTATTCACCTTTAAAAAGATCCTCCCTCTTTCGCCAGGTGGAATTGCACGTTTTCGTCAAGGTGAGTTACTAAACCGCTTAGTTGCTGATGTTGAAACGCTCGATCATCTTTATATTCGCGTTATTTCCCCTATCATTGCCGCTTTTGTTGTCATTATGACAATTATGTTTGGCCTTGGTTTAATCGATGCACGTTTAGCCAATACGCTAGGTGGCATTATGCTTACCTTGCTGATTGTTTTGCCTTTCGTATTCTACTACGCGGGTAAACCTATTGGTCGTGATCTCACCGATTTACGAGGTCAATACCGCACAGTATTAACTAGCATGTTGCAAGGACAAGCCGAGCTAACTGTTTTTGGTGCATTACCTCGTTTTAGACAAAATCTGGCGCAACTTGAAGCTAAATGGCTACATAGACAAGCACAACAAGCAAACTTAACTGGTTTATCGCAATCATTGATGATCCTCGCATCAGGCCTAACAGCAACATTAATTTTATGGCTGGCGGCTGATGGTATCGACAATAGCTTTATGCCAGAAGCGTTAATTGCCTTATTTACGTTCTGTGCATTGGCAGCATTTGAATCTTTAGCGCCTGTTACTGTCGCTTTCCAGCATTTAGGACAAGTGATGACATCAGCAACACGAATTTCTCATTTAATTGAGCAAAAACCCGATGTCACTTTCCCTGAAAAAGGGGGAGAAAAAAATAATCGCGCCACACTTACAATGCACAATATTTGCTTTACTTATCCAGCCCAACCAATGCAAGTGATCAATCATGTTGATTTAACGATTGAAGCTGGACAACACATTGCATTACTAGGAAAAACAGGGTGTGGTAAATCGACGCTATTGCAGTTGATCAATCGAGCTTTTGATCCGACTCACGGCACTATCAGTTTAAATAATCTGCCTATTGCTGATTATGATGAAGCGACATTACGTTCAATGATGTCAGTTGTTCCTCAACGTGTTCATGTTTTTAGTCATACATTAAGAGAAAACTTAACAATGGCTAAAGAAGATGCAACAGATGAAGAGATTAAACATGTTCTTCAGCAAGTTGGTCTTGGGCAACTACTTGAAAATGAGGAAGGCTTAAATGCATGGATGGGTGATGGTGGTAGACAGCTCTCTGGTGGCGAACAGCGACGTTTAGGACTTGCAAGAGCCCTACTCCATAATGCACCTCTTGTATTGCTTGATGAGCCAACAGAAGGCCTTGATGCCGATACAGAACAGCAAATCCTTGCACTCTTGCATCAGCATTGCCAAGGTAAAGCTGTATTAATGATCACACACAGACTTCACGGTTTAGATAAAATGGATAAAATCTGCGTTATGGATGGCGGAAAAATCGTTGAAACAGGCACTCATGCTTCATTGTTACAACAACAAGGGCATTATGCTAAATTTCATCAAAGACAGGCTCTATTAACACCAACGCACGAGGCATAATATGCCGTTGTTTCAATTGGATGATAATGATTTAGATTTTCCAGAGCCTCACTTAGCTTTAAAAGAGCCTAATGGTTTATTAGCGATAGGGGGAGAAATCTCCCTTTCACGATTACGTGTTGCGTATCAATCGGGTATTTTCCCTTGGTACTTTCCTTATGAAGAACCACTTTGGTGGTCACCTGATCCAAGGGCCGTTTTACCGGCTGGTGATTTGCATATTGGGCGCAGTTTACGTAAATTTATTCGGCACCAGCCTTATAAAATCACGTTAAATCATGCCTTTGCTTCAGTTATTGAGGCTTGTTCTGTACGTGAAGAAGGTACGTGGATAGGCCCTGATATAAAAACAGGTTATGAAGGGCTTCATCAACAAGGTGAAGCTCACTCTGTTGAGGTTTGGGAAGGTGATGAACTCGTTGGAGGATTATATGGTGTAAACATGGGTGCCGTTTTTTGTGGCGAATCTATGTTTAGCCGTAGAGATAACGCCTCTAAATGTGCCTTTATTGCTTTTTATAACCATTTTCTTCGTTATGGGGGTCAACTATTTGATTGTCAGGTGCTAAACTCTCATACTGCCTCGTTAGGTGCCACTGAGATCTCTCGTGAACATTATTTAGTTGCGTTATCTCGTTGGAAAAAAGTGATTATTGATAAAAAGTGTTGGTATCAGCAATCGTTGGAATTATAATCACTGCTTGTTTTTGTAAAGCCCTTCTTATTTAAGACAGAATCGAGAATGCCATTCTGTTATTTATGCAAAAAAGGTTTATACAAAAATTTTATCTTACACACCCATTATGTGGTTTGGGTGCTGTTATTTTATTGCTACAAATACCACAAAATAAAGAATTACGACTTCTGTTATTACTTTTACTTTAGCAAAGTAAAACGCAAGTTGCGGTAAGGATGTTAAGTGCAATAGCAAGGTGAACACCATTGCTATCCAATAACATTCCTTTACATAGGACAATATTTTCGGCATTATCTTGCCGTTTAAAAAATATGGTTATTAAAACTTAGAGGATTAGATGGCCAAAGAAGACAACATTGAAATGCAAGGCACTGTACTGGATACTCTGCCAAACACGATGTTCCGCGTTGAATTAGAAAACGGACACGTCGTTACCGCTCATATCTCAGGAAAAATGCGTAAAAACTATATTCGTATCCTGACAGGCGACAAGGTTACCGTTGAGCTGACCCCATATGACCTGAGCAAAGGCCGTATCATCTTCCGTAGCCGTTGATCCCAATCTGTTCTCTCCCGCTATTGTCATATAACGGGTGAAAAAAAAACACCACAGGCAAGGCATTTATTGATGCTCACCTGTGGTGTATGCTTTTATAGCTTAGTGAGATTAACCGCTATCCTTAGATAACGGTATCTTCATTCTTAGCTAATTTTTCTTGGCTAACAAACTCATAATTCAATTTGCCTGCCAGCTTATCTAGTGTTACAGAAACTGAACCACCATTAACAAGAGAACCAAATAAAATCTCGTTAGCTAATGGTTTTTTCAAGTTTTCTTGAATAACACGCGCCATTGGCCTTGCGCCCATCGCTCTGTCATAACCTTTATCACATAACCATTGACGTGCTTCTTGGCTAACTTCTAGAGATACCCCTTTATCATCTAACTGCACTTGCAGTTCGACAATAAATTTATCCACCACCATAGAGATAATTTCTGGTGATAATGCATTAAACCAAATAATACTATCTAAACGGTTACGGAACTCTGGTGAGAAGGCTTTTTTGATTTCAACCATCGCATCAGTACTGTTATCTTGCTCTGTAAACCCAATCGATTTACGTTGAGTTTCACGTACACCCGCATTGGTTGTCATCACTAAAATAACATTACGAAAATCTGCTTTACGTCCATTGTTATCAGTTAATGTACCGTTATCCATTACCTGTAACAGGATATTGAATACATCAGGGTGTGCTTTCTCAATTTCATCAAGTAACACAACAGAATATGGGTTTTTAATGACAGCGTCTGTTAATAATCCACCTTGATCAAAACCAACATAACCAGGAGGAGCACCAATTAAACGACTGACCGTATGTCTTTCCATATATTCCGACATATCAAAACGTAACAGTTTTACATTTAATGCGTTTGCTAACTGTACAGTGACTTCCGTTTTACCTACCCCCGTAGGACCAGCAAATAAGAACGACCCCACGGGTTTATTATCTTGGCTTAATCCTGCACGGCTCATCTTAATCGATTCAGATAAGGCATGAATTGCTTGATCCTGACCGAATACCAACATTTTTAATTGGTTATCGAGATTTTTCAGCATTGATTTATCACTGCTAGAAACTGTTTTTTCAGGAATTCGTGCAATTTTAGCCACGACCGACTCAATATCAGAGACATTAATGGTTTTCTTACGTTTGCTTGGTGCAACTAAACGTGTTTTTGCACCTGCTTCGTCGATGACATCAATAGCTTTATCAGGTAGATGTCTATCGGTGATGTATTTAACCGATAAGTCCACCGCGGCCTGAATCGCTTTATTGGTATAACGTACATCATGGTGCGCTTCGTATTTCTGGCGCAATCCTTTAATGATCAAAACCGTCTCATCTGGAGATGGCTCAGTCACATCAATTTTTTGGAAACGACGAGCAAGTGCTCTGTCTTTTTCAAAGATATTGCTAAATTCCTGATAAGTCGTAGAGCCTATAACGCGAATTCGACCACCTGACAGTAAAGGCTTAATTAAATTTGCCGCATCAACTTGTCCCCCCGATGCTGCTCCTGCACCAATAATGGTGTGGATCTCATCAATGAATAAGATGCTTTTTTCATCTTTTTCTAGGGTTTTCAGTAATGCTTTAAACCGTTTTTCGAAATCGCCACGATATTTTGTTCCCGCTAATAGCGAACCAATATCGAGTGAGTAAATCGTGTAACCTTTCATCACATCAGGTACATCATCTTGCTCAATACGCCATGCAAGCCCTTCTGCGATAGCTGTTTTACCGACACCCGATTCGCCCACTAATAATGGGTTATTCTTGCGACGGCGGCATAACACTTGGATTGTTCTTTCTAATTCAGCTTGGCGCCCAATTAGAGGATCAATTTTACCTTGGCGCGCTAACTGATTAAGGTTAGTGGTAAAATTATCCATATGATCGTCACCTTGAGGCATCTCTTGTTGAGATTGTGCGTTCATATCATTCATGTCAGAAAGATCTTCGTTTTGTTGATCTTCTTTTGAAATGCCATGAGAAATAAAGTTAACGACATCAAGGCGACTAACGTCGTGTTTACGTAATAAGTAAGCTGCGTGAGACTCTTGTTCACTAAAAATAGCCACCAGCACATTAGCGCCAGAGACTTCATTTTTGCCTGATGATTGAACATGAAAAACAGCGCGCTGTAATACACGCTGAAAACTCAGCGTTGGCTGTGTTTCTCTGTCCACATTTTCAGGCAGAATTGGGGTCGTTTTACGAATAAAGACTTCAAGTTCTTCGCGTAAGACTACTAGATCGACTTTACAAGCTTCCAATGCTTCGCGTGCCGATTTATTACTTAATAGCGCCAACAACAGGTGCTCTACAGTCATAAATTCGTGTCTGTTATCACGGGCTTTCGCGAATGCAACATTAAGACTCAGCTCTAATTCGTGATTAAGCATAAGCACCTCCTCCTTAAAAAACTAACCGGATTATGCCTGTTCAAGAGTGCACAAAAGTGGGTATTCGTTTTCTCTTGCATACAGATTAACTTGAGCCACTTTTGTTTCGGCAATATCCGCACTATAAACCCCACAAACTCCTTTTCCTTTATGATGAACGTCCAACATAATTTGCGTTGCTTTTTCCTCGCTAAGGAAAAAATACATCGTAAGCACTTCTACAACAAAATCCATGGGGGTGTAATCATCATTATTCAAGATCACCTTATACATTGCTGGTGGCTCATTTAGCTGATGAACATCATCCCTTAACGTGGTTTCTGTTAAAAAATCAAACTGACCCATTGTTTTGCATTACTCATAGTTTTGTTAAACGTCACTTTCAATTATGACATTTAGTTTACCATCTCACAGGAAAGTCTGCCTATCAACGCTTTTTTATTCCCTCTTTTTACATCCAAAAAATAACAAAGCGTTAGCTACATCAAAATTTCGCCTCATTGAAACACTTTCTATCCCCTTCACCTCTTGACGACTTAAACAATAAAATAGAGTATGTTTTATGAACAGCTCAGTAAATATACTGAAAGTGATGTTAAACAAATAAATACAAGTATATGAGAGAAGCTAAGTATGGAGACAGGTACAGTAAAGTGGTTCAATAATGCTAAGGGTTTTGGTTTTATTACCCCGGCAAATGGTGGCGAAGATATTTTTGCCCACTATTCAACAATTAGAATGGAAGGCTACCGCACACTTAAAGCGGGACAGAAAGTTAATTATAGCACGATAAAAGGACCTAAAGGTGATCATGCCGACCTTATCATTCCTATTATTGAATAGAGGATAATTGACAGTATAGATAAACCCAATAAAAATACCTTTTACACAATGCAGTTCGATACTTTTAATTTAAAAGAATGCCTAATTCATTCAAATAAAAGCCCTTTCTATTAAGGGCTTTTATCTTATGGCTTGCGTTATTCTCTCGCGAGAGCATCTATTGGATTCATTTTTGCTGCACTTCTTGCAGGTAAAAATCCGAAAATAATTCCAATAGCAGTTGAACAGATAAACGCACTGACTAAGGCAATAGGCTGGAAAACAAAATGCCAATCAGGCAACATCACACTGGCAATCATTGCGATACCAAATGAAAGACCAATCCCTAATAATCCACCCACTAAACAAACCAAAACTGATTCGATAAGAAATTGCTGCATCACATCACTCGCTCTGGCACCAACCGCCATTCTAATTCCTATTTCTCGTGTTCTTTCAGTTACGGAAACCAACATAATATTCATTACACCAATACCACCAACCACCAACGAAATAACAGCAACTAATGTCAGAAACAGTTGCATTGTCTGTGTGGTTTTTTCAGCGGCTTTCAACAAGCTGTCGATGTTATAGGTGAAAATATCTTTCTTACCATGTCTAATCGTTAATAGGCGAAGTATTTGCTGCTCTGCCACACTCGCATCATAGCCCTCTTTCGCCCTTACTGTGATGTTATCAAGGTAAGCCCGATTTAAAATTCGGCTATTTAATGTGCTGTAAGGTACCCATACTCGTAATGACTTATTATCACCAAAATTCGATTTTTGTTCAGCAACCACCCCTATAATCGTAGAGGGAATATTACGGATAATAATTTGCTCACCAATCACCTCTTTTTTAGTAGGAAAAAATCGGCGTAATGTATTTTGATCAATCACTACAACTTGAGCTTGCCGTTGGATCATATCAGGTGTAAATGAATGTCCTTGAGCGAATTTCATGGCATAGACAGAAAAATAATCATCACTGACACCCGCAACAGTGGCAGGTGAGTCTTGATTTCCACGACGTAATCGCGTACTAAATTGCACCTGTGGTGTCACCGCTTGTATGTAGGATTGTTGCTTTAGTGCGTAGACATCTTGGATAGTTAATGATTGCCTATCTTCAGGCGAATCACTGCCGAAATCTTTCCCAGGATAGATATCAATAGTATTAGAGCCAATAGCTTTTATATCTGCCAGCACCATGCTTTTAGCTGCATCGCCAATCACAATAATAGTGACGACAGAGGCGATACCAATAATAATGCCGAGCATCGTTAGCAAAGTGCGTACTTTATTCACAACCATTGCACGCCAAGCCATATCTAATGCTTGTGTGAAACGCCCAAATATTTGCCCTAAATAAAAATAAGAAGAAGCTAAAACAGAGGTTGTCTCTTTTTTAACTTTATTTGCTGTTATTTGATGGTAATTATCATTAATAATCTTACCATCTTTTATTTCTATAATTCGCTCAGCCTGTGCCGCAATTAACGGATCATGGGTTACGATAATAACCGTATGCCCTTGTTCATTTAATTGCTTAAGAATGGACATCACCTCTTTACCAGAATGGCTATCCAATGCTCCTGTCGGCTCATCAGCAAGAATGACTTCACCACCATTCATTAATGCTCTAGCGATACTTACACGCTGTTGTTGACCGCCAGAGAGTTGATTAGGGCGATAATCAACGCGATCACCTAATCCTAAGCGCGTTAATAATTCACGAGCCCTTTCTTTTCTTTGAGTGGCATTTTTATCTGCATAAATTGCAGGAATTTCAACATTCTGTTCTGCATTTAAATGCGACATTAAATGGTAGCGTTGGAAGATAAAACCAAAATGCTCACGGCGTAATGCAGCAAGTTGATCGCCTTCCATTTTCGCAACACTTTGACCTGCAACTTTGTATTCACCGCTACTTGGTTTATCTAAGCAACCTAAAATATTCATTAAAGTCGATTTACCGGAGCCAGAAGCGCCAATAATCGCCACCATTTCTCCGGCATTAATCGTTAATGAAATTTTATTGAGAACAACGGTTTCTTCTTCACCATTAGTATATAAACGGCTAACCTCATTGAGCTCTAATAATGCAGGCATCATGCTTCTCCTGAAGTTTCACCCAGAATAACCTCATCGTTTTCTTTCAATCCGCTGAGAACTTCTGCATAAACATCAGTACGCATTCCTATTTTTACTGTGCGTCTTTCTGGCTGACCATTAACCAATACATCAACATAATATTCATTAATTCCAGCATCATCACCTAATACAGAAAGCGGGACGAGAAGCACATCTTTCTTATTTTCAATAAGAATTTTAACTTGTGCCGTCATTTGTAAACGTAATAAGTGTTGGTCATTAGGCACTTCGAAACGTGCATAGTAAAAAATGGCATCATTAATTTTTTCAGGTGTGGGTAAAATATCTTTTAACTTACCGCTAAAGGCTTTATCTGGCGCACCTAGAACGGTAAAAGAGGCGCTGAGATCAGGTTTTAAATAGATAACATCTGCCTCTGATACTTCTGCTTTTACTAGCATTGTGTCTAAGTCAGCTAAAGTTAAAATAGTCGGCGCTTCTTGCGCTGCAATCACCGTTTGACCTTCAAGGGTTTTAATAAACGTGACAACACCATCCATAGGTGCCGTAATACGCGTATATTGCAGATTTGTTTTTGCTGTATCTAAAGTCGCTTGGTTCTTTTTAATTTGCGCTTCATAAGTGATGATGCGTGCTTTTTTCACTTCAACATCGGTTTTAGTGCGATCAAGCTCTTCTTGTGCAATCACATGGGTAGCAATCAACTTTAATTGTCGTTGATATGTCAATTGTGCCAAGCGCAATTCAGCCTGTGCTTGTTGAAGGTTGGCTTTTAATTCATTGTTTGTTTCTTGAGATTCAATGACATCATTTTGCGCTTTTTTAGGATCAATAATCGCCAATAAATCACCTTTTTTAACAACATCCCCTTCTTTTACATATAAAGTTTGTAGCTGACCACTAACCTGCGCACCGACATCAACTTTACGCACAGCATCAAGCTTACCTGTTGCGGTCACTTCTTTTGCCAGATCACCGCGTGTAATTGTTTGAGTTTGATAGGTGGGTGTATTTTCTCTCGGCCAGAAAAAATACATCGCAATTGCCACAATAATCAAAATAAGGGTGATCACTTTCCCTTGCTTTTTTAAAGATAAAAAAGCCATAAAATATCCTTCTAATACAATAAGACTAAATAAAAGCCGTGAGATTGAGTTGCAACTTAATGCCACAACTCAATATTAAGATCAGTAATTACGCAATAATTCACTTATTGGCGAACTTAATTAATTCGCTTTGCCTCGGGCAAGCCATGCAACACGAGAAAACATACTTTTCAGTATTGAAGGGATGGAGTCTACTCCACGTTGAGCCGCATTATTAGCCACCATTAGTGCGAGATCAGGCTTGGATGAACGTTGAATTGCTTTAATGATCACGCGTCGAGTTGGCCATTTTTCATTATCTGGCACACCTGCGACATCATGATATACATTGCGAAAGCCTTCTTTGTATAAAAAGTGTTCCATATCTAACGCAGGAAGCTTCGTTAATCTATCACGCTCTGCATCATTGCTTTTTAACGCAAAATCCTTAACGGTAGCGGCATATTTCTTACCTGCTTCATCACCATCCACTAAGGTATGCCATTCTATCCCCATATAAGTTGCGTACTTTAATAATGGCTTAAGCCCACATTGAGCAAACTCAATGACTTTTATTCCTTCCGCTTCAAAGAAATAATTACATTGCCTTGCCAATTCGTTCATTAACCAAATCTCTGTTTCACCTTCTACCAATAACCAACAACGCGCAAATAACGCAGAAGGTCGGTTATAACGAATATGAAATGAGATACGCCGCTCTTCATCAGAATGTAGTTGCTGACCTCCAACACGGTAAGCAGCAACTTTATCGGTATCACGCACTAAACGGCAAACGCTCTGCAACGGTGCTAGTGAAAGCAGTTCACCTGAGTTTGTGGTTGTGATCCGTTGTAATGAGAAAAGATTGAGTAATCCCCAAGCCACCGAAAGCATAATAGGATGTAAACGCGTTTCTGGGTTTTCAACAATCACGATAGGTCTTGCATACGGATCCAGCGCAACACTACCACGAGACTGTAAAATAGAAGAAAACATCCCCAAGATAATTAATCGAATACTTCTCTGATTGGGTTTTGCCAACACTTTATTGATATTTTCTAACGCATGCCAGCCGCGTACATGAGGCTCGTTGACTTTGCTATGGCGAGAGTGAGATTTGAACAGCAACGAACCGTGATCTGCAAAATAGTGCCCTAACAGTTGTTGCATTGCATCAAGGCCTTCACGTAAATCCTCATCTGATAACTCGTCAGGATTTTTGACTAACGCTTTGGTTAACTCGCTCATTTTGTTATTAAACGCTTCTCGATGAGGGCTGTTGTGAGAATCGATAACGTCAGAGGCAAGATCACGTACAAAACGCGCATCTTGTAAGCGGAGGACAGGATAAAGCCTAACAATCTCTGCAATGATTTCTTGAGTTTGTCCATTAGGTAAGCGAATTTGCTTTCCTTCTTTATCAAGAAAATAGCGGAATGTTTTTACATTTTTCTGCTCATCGAGTTCAGCACTGATACGGTAATAGATATGTTTAAGATCGTCACCATTTTCAACCCATACAGGCGCTATTTTATGGAAACGATAAGAACGATGACGTCCTGGGCGAGATTCGGTAAACGTTAAAATAATTTGTAGGCTTTTTTTGCCATTTTCTTCAGGTTCATTCGGCAAACGATGGAAATCTTCAGGTGTAAATGCATATTGATAGGTTTCAATACCTAAACTGAGTGTTAATGCATCAAGTAATGAGCTTTTACCCCACGCATTTTCACCCACTAAGACTGTATTCATATCAAGAGGTAATGAGAGACGATTAAGTCCACGGAATCCAACTATTTCCACTCTTTCTAAATACATAAATTCCCTCGCAAGTTATGACTAAGCTCTGGTTTTATTTTATGCTTTCTATCTTAATTTTATGCTTAATCAGCTAATAATTTCACTTAATGGATGTTTTCATTAATATCACAGTTAAAGCGCGCCGTAATAAAATTTACTCAACTATTCGATATATACCCAAATCGTTCGCATTTCAAACAATTAAAGCCTCTTACACCTAAACGTGGTAGGCTCATTACCCTTAATAAATATTTTAGACTTATCTTAATTTCTGTATCCACAACATCATAAGTAAATGTTATAATCCAATTCACGTTATTAGTTTATTTTATAATTTGAGCACACTCAGTAAGGAATAGAAATGCTGTCAGGGTTATTGATTATCCTACTTCCACTTTTTGTAGGATATTTGATTAAGTTAAACAATCGCCCATTGCTTCATCTAGCAAACCGCCTACTTAGCGCGATGGTTTACGTTATCCTATTTCTAATGGGCGTTAGTTTAGCCATGCTAGATAATATTGGTGAAAACTTAGTCTCCATTCTTGCTTATGCCAGTGTTTTCTTTTTATGTACCTTTGGCGCAAACTTAGTGTTCTTATGGTTACTCGATAAAAAAGATCCTTGGCATGTGCCTGCTCATAAGCAATCCAAGCCTCCATCACGCATCAAAATGGTGCTCGAATCACTGCAACTATGCGGTGTTGTCGTTGTGGGTTTTTTTGTGGGATTAACTGGCTGGTCAATTTTTCATTACGCCTCTCATGCCAGCCAAGGCGCGCTTATCTTCTTACTTTGGTTAGTAGGGTTACAATTGCGTAATAGCGGAATGAGCCCAAAACAAATTTTAATTAACCGTCGAGGTACAACAGTCGCGGTAGTAATGGGCGTTAGCGCCCTTGCAGGTGGAGCTTTAGCCGCTTATTTACTGGGATTACCTTTGAAAATGGGATTAGCAATAGCATCAGGTTATGGCTGGTATTCTTTATCAGGCATTGTCTTAACAGATGCATTTGGTCCCGTTATCGGGAGTACCGCTTTCTTTAATGACTTAATGCGAGAATTAGCGGCAATCATGCTTATTCCTATTATTGTTAATCGTTATAGAAATACAGCATTAGGGATTTGTGGTTCAACATCAATGGACTTCACCTTACCTGTTTTACAACGCAGTGGTGGTGTTGCCATCGTTCCCGCAGCTATTGTGCATGGATTCGTGTTAAGTTTAATCACACCAATCTTGATGGCGTTCTTTACTTCATAGAAAAATCAGTAACAATAGAACGATAACGTTCTCTTTTTACAATGGATTAACAATGAATCAACAACGTGTATTAGTACTTGGTGCCAGTGGACATATTGGTCAAAATCTTATTCCAGCTCTGATAAAACAAGGTCATCAAGTCACGGCAGGTGCCCGTAGAATTGACTGGATGATGTCTCAAGGTTGGGAAAATACACGCTGTATTTTTGTCGATCTCCACAATCCTGAAACACTTAAAAAGGTGATGCAAGATACCGATATTGTCTATTATCTTGTTCATAGTATGGGAGATGCGCATAATCTAGTTGAACTAGAGCGTCAAGCTGCCATAAATGTTGTTGAAGCACTTGAAAGCTCAAACGTTCAACAAATTATCTTTCTAAGTGCCTTACAACATAAAGATCAGCAATATTCACCTCATCTTATTGCACGAAAACTTACAGGTGAAGTTTTAAGAACCAGCACCATTCCTGTAACAGAAATCCGTACCTCAATGATTGTAGGACCGGGTTCTGCTGCCTTTGAAATTATGCGTGATATGGTTTATAACCTTCCTATTCTTACGCCACCTCGCTGGGTTCGTTCAAAATCCTCCCCTATTGCCTTAAAAAACTTAATTCACTATTTAACGGAAATTATTCATCACCCTACACATCAGCACCGAATTTTTGATGCTGGTGGCCCTGAATACATCAGCTATCAAACCCTTTTTGAGCGCTTCATTAAAATTTCAGGTAAAAAGCGGATGCTAATCCCCATTCCGATGCCAGCTAGTTTAATTTCGGCAGGGTTTATCAGTATGATAACGTCTGTGCCCACCTCTATTGCCAAAGAACTGATCCAAGGGCTTAAATATGATCTCCCTGCCAACGATGCGCCATTACGTAAACTTATTCCTCAATCTCTAATTAAATTTGATGATGCGGTAAAAGAAACACTCGCTGATGAAGAAGCGGCTTTAGATAACCAAGATTGGGGTTACTCTTCGGCTGTCCGTAGTCGCTGGAAACCCGGTTATGGTTATTACCCTAAAAATGCAGGCTGCACAGTATCCACACCTGCAAGCGCGGCATCCCTTTGGCATACAGTGCAACAAATTGGCGGAGAACAAGGCTATTTCTATGGTAATGCGCTATGGAAAACACGCGCCATTATGGATGATATCGCTGGAAATAAAGTCACTTATGGGCGCCCATCAAGAGAAACATTAGAGCTTGGCGATATGATTGACGGCTGGCGAGTGATCAAACTTGAGCCTGAAAAACAGCTCACACTGTTATTTGGAATGAAAGCACCCGGTTTAGGCAGACTCTCTTTTACGATCCACGACAGTGGTAATCTTCGTTCAATAGATGTTCGTGCTTGGTGGCATCCCGCAGGATTTAGTGGATTACTTTATTGGTTTGCCATGATGCCAGCACACTTATTTATTTTCAAAGGTATGGCTAAAACAATAAGTACTAACGCTTACAAACTGGATAAAAATTCACCTAATAGTGAAAAAAAATAGCCGAATTACCCATTTTTACGTAAAAAAACCACTTTATTATGCAGTTTTAGTTGCATAATTATTCTTACCGTTTTATTATTTGAACCAGTTAATGACTATTCAGAAAAAACGCATGAGTATTCAATTAAAAAACATAAATTGTTTCTACGGTTCGCACCAAGCACTCTATGATATTAATCTAGAATGCTCTGCTGGTGAAACAATGGTTCTATTAGGACCAAGTGGTGCAGGTAAGAGCTCACTAATGAGAGTTCTTAATTTATTAGAAATGCCACGTTCAGGCGAATTAGAAATTGCGGGTCTACATTTTGACTTTAGCCAACAACCCAACGCAAAGGCAATTCGTTCATTACGCCAAAATGTGGGCATGGTATTTCAACAATACAATTTATGGCCACATTTAACGGTTCTTGATAATTTAATTGAGGCACCTTGTCGTGTATTAGGTTTATCAAAACCACAGGCCAAAGAAAAAGCAATGAAATTACTTGAACGTTTACGTTTAAGTGAATACGCAGAACGCTTCCCACTGCATTTATCAGGGGGACAGCAACAACGTGTTGCTATTGCTAGAGCATTAATGATGGAGCCTCAAGTTCTCTTATTTGATGAGCCAACGGCAGCATTAGATCCTGAAATTACCGCTCAAGTTGTTGATATAATTAAAGAGCTTTCTGAAACGGGTATTACACAAGTGATTGTGACCCACGAAGTTGAAATCGCACGCAAAGCCGCGAGCAAAGTTGTATATATGGAAAACGGCCGTATTATAGAGCAAGGTGATAACTATCGTTTCACTGCTCCACAAACGGAAGCTTTTGCTAATTACTTGTCACACTAAATCAGGATCAGACAATGAAAAAAATATTATTTGCAGCACTTCTGACCAGTATTACACTTTCTGCAACTGCGGCTGAGAAAGAGACAATTCGTTTTGCAACGGAAGCAACGTATCCTCCATTTGAAATGATTGATGCGAATAATCAAATTGTGGGATTTGACGTTGATTTAGCGAATGCAATGTGTGCAAAAATTAATGCTGATTGTACCTTTACCAATCAGTCATTTGATAGTTTAATTCCTAGTCTGAAATTCCGTCGTTTTGAAGCATTAATGGCAGGCATTGATATTACGCCAGAGCGTCAAAAACAAGTTGATTTCACTGATTCTTACTATGATAACTCAGCAGTATTTATCACAGTAACAGGTAAAATCTCTGATGTTGCAAGCCTAAAAGGCAAGCAAATTGGTGTGCAGAATGGGACAACCCATCAGAAATTCATCAATGAACAACACAAAGAGATGAAAACGGTTCCTTATGACAGTTACCAAAATGCAGTATTAGATCTGAAAAATGGTCGTATCGAAGCTATCTTTGGTGACACAGCTGTTGTTAATGAATGGCTGAAAAAGAATCCTGAATTAGGTATTGTAGGTGACAAAGTTGCAGATCCTAACTATTTTGGTACTGGTCTTGCAATCGCAGTAAGAAAAGGCAATGCTGATTTACAAGATAAATTAAATAAAGCATTAGCTGAAGTAAAAGCTGATGGCACCTATGATGTCATTTATAAAAAATGGTTTGAATAACGATATTTCAATAACAACAATAGCTTAATAGATGAATGAAATAACAACTCTAGCAGGTGCGGCCGTCACAACGGTCTCACTTGCTATTTCTGCTCTTATTATCGGATTAGTTCTTGCCATGCTGTTTACAGCTTGGGAATCCGCGAGATGGAAAGCCTTTGCTTTCTTAGGAACATGCTGGGTAACACTAATTAGAGGACTACCAGAAATGCTGGTGGTTCTTTTTGTCTATTATGGTACCTTGCAAGGTGTCATGATGCTAATGGATGGTATTGAATTAGGTTCATTCACCTTGCAAATTGATTTTGGTGATACTGAATCTTTACCTTTCTATTGCGGTGTTATCGCCCTTTCACTTCTTTATGCTTCTTATGCTTCACAAACTTTACGTGGCGCATTAAAAGCTGTACCAACAGGACAATGGGAAGCGGGTCAAGCATTAGGCATGGGGCGTATTACTATTTTCTTACGTTTTATTATGCCTCAAATGTGGCGTCATGCTTTACCAGGTTTAGGTAATCAGTGGTTAGTTCTATTAAAAGACACCGCGTTAGTCTCATTAATCAGCGTCAATGATTTAATGCTACAAACACAAAGTATCGCCAATAGAACTCAAGAGCCTTTTACTTGGTATAGCATTGTTGCTCTGATTTATTTAGCAATTACATTAGTCAGTCAATATATCCTGAAATGGCTAGAAATGAGAACAACTCGATTTGAACGGAGTGCCTCATAATGTGGGATTATATTGTTGATATTTTACCGGGATTACCAACAAGCCTTTCATTAACTTTTGTGGCTTTATTGGTAGCATTTACTTTATCGGTATTAATGACCTTTATCTTGGCATTAAAAACTCCCATCATTACCCCGATTGTAAAAGCTTATATTACCTTATTTACTGGTACGCCATTATTGGTGCAGTTCTTCTTAATCTATTATGGTCCTGGGCAATTTCCTGCGTTGAAAAACTTCCCGTTGATTTGGGAGTTATTATCAACACCATGGTTTTGTGCAATGGTCACATTAGCATTAAATAGTGCGGCTTATTCAACCTTACTTTTCTATGGTGCTGTAAGAGCTATTCCGTCAGGACAATGGCAATCTTGCCAAGCGCTAGGAATGTCACCAGTACAAACAGCAAGAGTGATATTACCTTACGCATTTAAGCGTGCGCTTTCATCGTATTCAAACGAAGTAGTCTTAATATTCAAAAGTACCTCACTTGCCAGTACTATCACCTTACTTGAGTTAACAGGTTATAGCCGACAAGTCTTTGGTCAAAGTTATGATGTGATGGTTTTTGTTGCCGCAGGTATTATTTATCTGTGTATCAACGGAATACTGACACTTTTAATGAGATTAATTGAGAAAAAAGCCTTAGAGTTTGAACATCGTAATTAAAAACGCGTAAGCCGAACTGTCGATATAAAAACACCCCAAAGTTGGTGTCCAACTTTTGGGGTGCAGTTCATTATCATTCTGGGGTGTTTTTTATGTCAGAATAAACAACAAATACTTGTTCTATTCTTGTGTAGCCTGTTTTTCCATTAACGCTTCTTTGTGGCTTACTCGATAAGCATTCAACGCTAATAAACTACCGAGTAACATCACAATAGCTAACGCTAATTTAGGTTGTACTGGTGAAGCCAATGCCGTTAAACCAAAGACGGCACCACCTGCCATTTGAATAAAACCCACTAATGCAGAGGCAATACCTGCCGTTTTTGAATAAGGCTCAAGCGCATAACTTGTCGCGGGTCCCATAATAAAAGCAAGACCAGCACATGCACTTGCTACAGGAAGCATATAGATCAACCAATGATTTTGCATTTCGGCAGGAATAAACAACAAGCCACCTAATAAGCTCACACAGCCTAATCCCATTAATCCGCTCCCTAAGATCAAACAAATAGGTCTGCCGACACGGTGAATAACGCGGTTCGCATAAAAACTGACAAACATGATCCAAAAACCATTTACACCAAAAACAATAGAAAAAATCAGTGCTGATAATTTTGCATCTTTCATCAATACAATTGGGGCAAATGACACATAGGTTAATGCCATCCCCATTGTGCCCGCATTCACTAAAGCAAAAGTCAAAAAGCGTTTACTGCATAAAATCTCAAGGTATGTTTTACCTAATTTTTGTTTTGATTGAGCAGTATTTTCAGGCTTTGTTTCTGGTAAAAAACGCGCAATTAGAATTAAAACAAGTATGGAGTAGAAAATTAAAAATCCGAAAGGAGCACGCCATCCCCAATATTCTGCCAATAATCCACCTAATAATGGTGCCAATGCAGGGATAATATTTAACGTACCATTTAAAAAACCAAAAACGCGGGCAGCTTCATTACCATTAAAACAGTCACGAACACAGGTAAAAGCGACAACAGAAGTACAGCACACAGCTGAAGCTTGTAATAATCGTGAGATAATAAAAAGCGTTGAGTCTGTCGAAATCGTTGCAATAACAGAACCCACAATATAGATAAGTATCCCCGCGATAGCGATTGGTTTACGGCCAAACTTATCCACTAAAGGCCCTGATATAAGTTGCCCTACACCTAGGACAAAAATAAATAAAGCGATAGTTGATTGAATAAGAGAGACACTACTTCCTAAATCTTGAGCAATCGCAGGTATCGTCGGTAAATAGAGATCGATCCCCAAAGGCCCCAATAACACCATCACTAATAACAACGCTTTTAAGTTCTGCATAAAATAGAATGCCTATCTAATAAAAAAGAAAACGCCCGATGTTATCCATCGAGCGTTAAATGCTTATTTATACTAACACTCAATCACTATTTTGTAATAAATATCTTAGTTGTCTTGTAATACCAATAACGTAAGCACTTCATAGTGAGAAGTATGAGGAAACATATCAAATAATTGCACTCTATCTATCTGATAGTGAGAAAGTTGCTGAATATCTTTTGCCATGGTTTGAGCATTACAACTTGAGTAAAGAATAAAGCGAGGTTTCATTTTATTTAGATAACCGCATAATGCCTCACCAATACCTCTCCTTGGTGGATTCACAAGCACTAATTCAGGAACAGACTCTTTTGCTAATGCATAGCCCGTTGAATCTAACGCTTGGAATTCGACATGTTCTAGCCCTAATTCCTGAGCTGATAAACGCGCACATTCAATAGCTTCTGGACTAATTTCAATACCTGTTAATTGGGTTGATTTATCCGCACAATGCAACCCAAACCCCCCAGATCCACAAAACATATCCCACAGATGCGTGATATTTAATTCTCTTACCCAACACCCAGCAGTAGCATAAAGTGATGAGGCAACTTCTGGATTAGTTTGAAAAAAACCTCTTGGACGAATATGCAATGGAATTTGGTTAAATGATTCATCCAAGAACGTTTTTTCAGTCAGAATAATTTCTTGTTCGCCTTCCAAAATAGCCATATGGATAGGTTGAATATTCACGGAGATAACGGCTAATTGAGGCAATTGCGCTTGTAACCAAGGAAGTGCTTTGCGAAGTTGTTCTAGTTTTTTTTCTGAGCGCAAAACAAAGCGCAACATCATGGTGCTATTACTTCGACTCTCAGTTAATAAAATAAACTTGAGTTCACCGCGGCGACGTTCGATGTCGTAAGGAACTAACCCTGCTTTTGCAATAAATGTTTTTAGAACAGGAAACACGGAGGCAAAAGAAACTGGATACAGTGGACATTCGCATAAATCGACAGCAACACCATCTTTAGTTTTTAAACCTAAGACGGGTCTTTCGACACTCCCGCTGACGACCATTTTTGCTTTATTACGAAATTGCGCCTGTTGGCTTTCAACTGGCGCTAATTTATCAAAAGCATAATCTTCTGGAAGTAATGCTAATAGGCTGTGCTGTTTTTTCTTGATTTGTTCAGGATAAGCAAGAGAAAGCCACTCACAAGAATGACATTCACCCGCACTAAATCGTGCGCATTGCATAAGATTTTGTAACCGTTATGGAGATTAATATTAATGTACAGTATAGGAGGAGTCAGTTGATGCGCTGTTTATCTCAACATCTTCTTCCTCATCTTCTTCGTTTTCACTTTCTTGCTTTTCGCCATACAAGAAACCGTTATTAAAAATTTCGCTGACGACTTCAGCAGATTGCTCTTCTGCTTTTTGTAAGAATAGGTCAAATTGATTAAGTGAGATACCCGCAGCAACCGGGAATGATTGGCAGAAAACTAATTTTGGTAAGTTCTCATCACTAATTTCTAGAAATGTTTTAATAAATAAAGAGCTTGCATTAATTTGGCTTAGATTTGCCATTAAAGGCACTATTGCTGACGGTTTTAGCTCAGCGATAGCGGTAAATACAAGTACATCCTCAAGAATATCAATTTTAGCATCAAAAATGCCACTGATATATTGAAGATGCGGTAAATGTAACGCCTGACAAGAGTCACATTCATAATAAGCAATCTGTAGTTCATCAAGCCAAGACTTTAGCTGATCCAGATCGGTAGTCACAACAGCGTTCATTCAAATAACCTTTACGCGCAAAAAAAAGAATGCCTTTTGGCATTGGCGCTATTTTGCCACTTTTTCTATCTTGAAGGCACTAATAAATAGAAAAACTAAGAAAATTAAGCCAATTTACACATTGGATTTTCTTAGTTTCTAATATATTTTGAGGAAAAACAGATAGCTATTCTTCGTTATTCTCTTTTTTCTTTTTATTATTTAGGGATTTATGGTCAATCCCTAAAAAAGTTAATCGATAAATAGCACGCCATACAATATGGATAGCTGGCGGGATCATGCAGATAACCCCTAAAACAACCAACGTTAACTGTCCTGTATATGTTCCTAGCCACTGCGGAGAGGTCATATATTGGTTGATATAAAGATAAGCAACCACCAATAGAATAATCCCAATTATTTCAATGATGATAATGGGTTTTGGCATATCTGACAGTGATTTCATATCTCGATTTGAAGGCTTTTCCATCATTTCTCCGCTAAATGCTGTGTTGCAGTCCTATCTCATTATTCGGCAAATTGGTATAATTTATCACACTAAAAGGCAATAACTGTTTTTGTTTAGCCTAATAAAAGGGCATAGTAACAACCAATAGAAACTATTATGCCTGAATTTTATTTCCTCAATAAGGAGTGTCGTATGTTTGTTGTCATTTTTGGTCGCCCAGGTTGCCCATATTGTGTTCGTGCGAAACAACTGGCTGAAACTTTGTCTGAAAAACGTGACGATTTTGATTTCCGCTATGTAGATATTCAAGCTGAAGGAATTACAAAAGCTGATTTATCTAAAACTGTCGGTAAACCTGTTGAAACTGTGCCACAAATTTTTATTGATGAGAAACACATTGGTGGTTGCACAGATTTTGAAGCTTATGCTAAAGAAAATTTAGGCATCTACAACTAATTTAAAAGCGCTAAAACAGCTTATTTATCAATATGTTTTAGCGCTTTCTCTTTTTGTATCATCCATCTTTTCTCTATCATCTCACTCTTTCCAAAAAAAAATTCTATTTTTTTTCATTAGTCAGCGAACTTTCTTTCTAACCCGTAGTCTGAATTAGTGCCACTGCTTTTCTTTGATGTCCCCAAATATTGAGGAGCCCGATAGTTTCAACCCTTTTGGTGAAATAGCTGTCGGGTTTTTTATTGCTTGAAATTTAGTAACACTCACCTTGCAATGTCACAATAATACGACGATTACCACCGTGATTACGATGTTCACCGAGATAAATCCCCTGCCAAGTCCCTAAATTCAGCTCACCTTGACTAATAGGAACCATGACACTTTGTCCAAGTAAGCTACTTTTAATATGCGCGGGCATATCATCACTGCCTTCATAAGTGTGAAGATAGTAATCTTCGTTCTCTTTTACGTTGTGATTAAAGAAGTTTTCAAAGTCACTTCGTACTGTTGGATCCGCATTTTCATTAATCGTTAATGAGGCCGATGTATGTTGAATAAAAAAATGAGCAATTCCGATTTTATATTGTCTTAGTTCTGGTAATTCTTGAATCAATACTTGTGTAATTAAGTGAAATCCTCTAGACCTTGCACTAAGGACTATATTTTTCTGGAACCACATAAAGTTATACCTCGTTGAAGATAAGAAAAAGAACGATGTAGGAGCAATAACATAAGCGCAATACTCTTTTTAAGAGTGCTTTAGCTCAGTTTTGTATAAAACTGGCAAATCTTTTAAAAAAGCACAATTAAATAAGAAAAAAACACTTTACCCCTATTACTCCCTCATTTACCCTTAAAAACTTGCGTATTATGCATCATAAACATCGCTTATCAGTACGACATGTATGGAGCCTACTTTGCTGGAACAATTCAATTTAGCCGTATTTTCAATGATGAATGCAACACCTGCGGCATCTCCTTTAGAAATCGGTACGGCGATAATTATTGCTAAGTACCTTGTCTATCTTTTTCCGTTATCTTTAGTGTTCTATTGGTTATGGGGTAATGAAAAATATCTTAGCCAGCAAAGAACATTGGTATGTAAAGCGGCTATCTCTTTAGGTATCGCACTTTCTATCTCTTGGGTGATTGGTGCTATTGCTCCTCATGAACGCCCTTTTGCAGCTAACATTGGCTACAACTTTCTTGATCACGATGCAACACCATCATTCCCAAGTAACCATGGTACGTTTGTTTTCACCATTGCTTTAGCTTATCTCTTTTGGCATAACAGCAAACGTATTGGCTATATTATGCTCGGTTTAGGACTTGCGATTGCTTGGGCGCGTATCTATCTTGGCGTACATTGGCCAATCGATATGATTGGAGCTTTTATCGTTGCTCTACTTTCTTGTGGCCTTTGCCAGATCTTCTGGTCTAAAGGTGGAAATATACTCCAAAAATGGGTACAACAGCTCTATCAGCTCTGTTTTGCTTATCCTATTCGCAAAGGTTGGACAAAGGCATAACCTTTCTTATACCGAAAAAGACCACATTTATTGTGGTCTTTTTTATATTTAACTTAAGTGACACCGCCCTTCAATATATTAATATATAAATAAAAATATTCTCTACTATTATAGTATTTGTCCAAAAAAATAAATATGTTGTTATTTTAATCAAAATGAAACTTTTATATTCGTTATATAACAACCTACCAAACTCATTTATTAACAAATTCATTGTCGTATTTATAAACAATATTCTACTTATAAATGAAATATAGCTATATACATTTCATAAAATAAAAGAAATTCATTAATAAATAATCATATTGCATTGTTTCTATATTCTTTTGTCTAGTTTTAAACATTAATTAGAGAAAATAATTTATCATTATATTTCAATTAGATATATGGTTAATGTAATGTTTTAATTGTAAACAAAAATAACCTAGTTGATTTTAATCATTTATTTTCTAGTTAATAAAAATACCTAAAAATAATCATTAACATATGAATATTTAAGTATTTAGCTTTATTTTGTATTTCCTTTAAAATTGGAAAGTTATTTCAAAATGTTTTAAAAACCGCCTCGAAAAACACAAAATATAAAAAATGTTACATTTTCAGGTTTTTCAGTTATATTTAGCATTTGAGATGGTGATCACGGTAGTTTATCCTGAAAAACACTATATTCTGCACCTCTTAAGTCTGGATATAAACTTATTGAATATTTTTTCAAATTTTGGAAGAGTCTAATTCTTTTGAAATTTAAAGATTTTGTATGTGGTAATTGAAGATATTGAGATAACACCAGGTACTCAATGCACTCATTTATTCATAATTAAATTTATGCCGTGATTATTTCTAAAAAGAAATACAATCGCGCTCTTATTTTTATTCATTATTTTTTTTACCGCGTTATTTCGGAGAGTATTATGGATACAACCAAAGTTGGTTCTATCGCGTCGGGTAACACCCAAGGTGATTACAAAACATGGCGTAAGTCAGATACAGTATGGATGTTAGGTTTATACGGTACGGCTATCGGTGCTGGCGTTCTATTTTTACCTATCAACGCAGGGATTGGTGGTTTAATTCCTCTGTTGATCATGTTAGTACTTGCATTCCCAATGACCTTCTTTGCACACCGTGGTATGTGCCGCTTTGTGTTATCAGGTAAAAATCCAGGTGAAGATATCACTGAAGTTGTTGAAGAACACTTTGGTAAAACAGCAGGTAAATTAATCACCCTGCTCTATTTCTTCGCAATTTATCCTATTCTATTGGTTTATAGTGTTGCTATCACCAATACAGTAGAAAGCTTTATTGTGAACCAAATGCACATGTCTGCACCACCTCGCGCAATTTTATCGTTGGTACTGATTGTCGGTATCATGTCGATTATTCGCTTTGGTGAACAAGCTATCGTTAAAGCAATGAGCGTTTTAGTGTTCCCATTTGTTGCTGTCCTGATGGTCTTAGCACTGTATCTGATCCCAGAGTGGAATGGTGCGATCCTTGATACTCTCTCTTTTGATCACGCAACAACATCAGGTATGGGTCAAGGCCTATTAGTAACCCTATGGTTAGCTATCCCTGTAATGGTGTTCTCTTTTAACCACTCTCCAATCATCTCTGCGTTTGCTGTTGCAAAACGTGAAGAATACGGCGAAAACGCTGAGAAAAAATGTTCACGCATTTTAGCTTATGCGCACATCATGATGGTTATCACTGTAATGTTCTTCGTGTTTAGCTGTGTATTTAGCTTAACACCAGAAAACTTAGCAGAAGCAAAAGCACAGAACATCAGTATTCTGTCTTACCTTGCTAACCATTTTGAAGCACCTGTTATCGCTTATATTGCTCCATTTATTGCTTTCGTTGCGATCACTAAATCTTTCTTAGGTCACTACTTAGGTGCTCGTGAAGGTTTCAACGGTTTAATCATCAAATCACTGCGTGAAAAAGGTAAAACAATCGAAAAAGATCGTTTAAACAAAATCACTGCACTGTTTATGCTGGTTACAACTTGGATTGTTGCAACATTAAACCCAAGCATCTTAGGTATGATTGAAACATTAGGTGGCCCAATTATCGCAATGTTACTGTTCCTGATGCCTATGTATGCAATCCGTAAAGTACCAGCGATGAAGAAATACCAAGGCCATATCAGCAACGCATTCGTTGTAATTATGGGTCTTATCGCAATCTCAGCAGTTTTCTATAGCTTAATTAGTTCATTCATGGGCTAATAAAGCACCTGATGGCTACTTTCATAAAAGAAAGTAGCCATTACAGCTTTAGACTTCAAAACTGACACTTATCACTCTAATAATCACACAGTTGCGCCTTTAAATTAATTAGGGAGGCGAATATTATGGTTAGCGTCTTTGATATTTTTAAAATCGGTATCGGCCCTTCAAGCTCACACACTGTAGGTCCAATGAAAGCAGGTAAAGAATTCGTTGATTTACTTGCTGAAAAAAATCTCCTCTCTTCTGTTTCCCGCGTTATCGTTGATGTTTATGGCTCTTTATCTTTAACAGGTAAAGGTCACGCAACGGATATTGCTATTATTATGGGACTCGCAGGAAATTTACCTGATACTGTCGATATTGATTCTATCGCCCCGTTTATTAAACAAGTAGAAACAACTGGTCGCTTAATGCTGGCAAATGGCATAAAAGAAGTCGATTTTCCTGTTGAAGGCGGTATGAATTTTCATAAAAACAATCTACCCCTTCATGAAAATGGCATGACCATTACCGCTTATAACGGCGAGCAGGTTTTATTGAAAAAAACCTATTATTCTACTGGTGGCGGTTTTATTGTTGATGAAGAACATTTTGGCCAACCTGAAGAAAATGCAGTTCAAGTTCCTTATCCTTATCAATATGCGGCTGATTTACGTCGCCATTGCAAAGAAACAGGCCTTTCTTTATCAGCATTAGTGATGCAAAACGAATTAGCATTACGTAGCAAAGAAGAAATTTCGGCTCATTTTGCGGCTGTTTGGGAAGTAATGAAGTCAGGTATTGAGCGCGGTGTAAATACCGAAGGCTTATTACCAGGGCCATTACGTGTACCTCGCCGTGCTTCTGCATTACGCCGTATGTTAGTCACAGAAGATAAAACGACAACAGATCCAATGACTGTTGTTGACTGGATTAATATGTTTGCCCTTGCCGTGAATGAAGAAAATGCGGCTGGTGGACGTGTTGTCACAGCACCAACAAACGGTGCCTGCGGCATTATCCCAGCAGTATTATCTTACTATGATAAATTTATTCGCCCTGTAAATGAAAACTCTTACACTCGCTTTTTCTTAGTTGCTGGTGTTATTGGTTCACTTTACAAAATGAATGCATCTATCTCGGGTGCTGAAGTCGGTTGCCAAGGTGAAGTCGGTGTTGCTTGTTCAATGGCAGCAGGTGCATTGACTGAACTCTTAGGCGGTAGCCCAGAACAAGTTTGTATCGCAGCAGAAATTGCGATGGAGCATAACTTAGGGCTTACTTGCGACCCAGTGGCAGGACAAGTACAAGTTCCTTGTATTGAACGTAATGCTATCGCAGCCGTACAAGCTGTAAACTCATCTCGTATGGCTTTACGTCGTGTTAGCGATCCTCGTATTTGTTTAGATAAAGTCATTGAGACAATGTACGAAACAGGGAAAGACATTAATGCTAAATATCGTGAAACCTCTCAAGGTGGATTAGCCATTAAAATTTCTTGTGACTAAATCTGAAAGTCTGAAATACAGATATTTATGATAGATAAGGCGCTGATATCAGCGCCTTTTTTGTTTATTAACCTCAATCTTGAGACTCTTCTTTTTTTAATATCCTCTTTTTTGTATGAGATTAAATTGTCATCCTTAGTTAAAATAGTTTTTTTGAAAAAATAGGCGCTAACCTCAAAAATTATTTAAATGACGTGACGATGAACGCGTTATCTAAAGTAAATAACTACAAATTAATCAATCTATTGGCCATATTTAGATTATTGTCTAGAGTTGATAAATAAAGATCACTAGAGACATCATTAACGGGATAAAAAGAGAATTAAAATGAAATCAGATATTCAAATCTCCCAAGAAGCACACCTCTTACCTATTCAGGACATTGCTAAAAATTTAAATATTGATCAAGACGATATCGAGTTTTATGGCAAGTACAAAGCCAAATTTAGCCACAACATTTGGTCAAAAATTGCGACAAAAAAGCCCGGAAAGTTAGTTTTAGTGACAGCAATAAACCCAACACCGGCTGGTGAAGGTAAAACAACGGTGACTGTTGGATTAGGGCAAGCACTTAATCATATTGGGAAAAATGCCATTATTGCATTGCGTGAACCCTCTTTAGGCCCTTGTTTTGGCATTAAAGGTGGAGCAACTGGTGGTGGTTATTCACAAGTCGTTCCGATGGAAGATCTCAACCTTCATTTTACTGGCGATTTTCATGCTATTACCTCTGCCAATAACTTACTTGCAGCCATGCTTGATAATTCGATTTATCAAGGTAATCCTTTAAATATCGATCCTAAAAAAATCGTGTTTAAACGTTGTATGGATATGAACGATCGTGCTTTACGTAATATTGTTGTGGGATTAGGTGGCGAAAAAGACGGTATCACAAGAGAAGAGAACTTTGTTATTACTGTTGCTTCTGAAATTATGTCTATCCTATGTTTAGCTTTGGATATTGATGATTTAAAACAGCGACTTTCTCGCATCATTGTTGCTTATTCTTATAATGGTGATCCTGTTACAGCAAACGATCTACAAGCCGTCGGAGCAATGGCGAGTTTATTAAAAGATGCTATTAATCCTAATTTAGTACAAACACTCGAAAATACTCCTGCCATTATTCATGGAGGTCCTTTTGCTAATATTGCTCATGGATGTAATAGCGTAAGAGCGACAAAACTTGCTCTTCAACTTGCTGATATTACTGTGACAGAAGCTGGTTTTGGTGCTGACTTAGGTGCTGAAAAATTCTTTGATATAAAATGTCGGGTCAGTGGATTACGCCCTGATTGTGCCGTTATTGTTGTAACCACCAAAGCGCTAAAATATAATGGTGGCTTAGGTAAAGGCGAGTGGAATAATGAAGATTTAGCTGCCCTTGAAAAAGGCATTGTAAATCTTGAAAAACACATTGAAAACCTTAAAAAATATGGCTTACCCGTGATTGTCTCTCTTAATGCGTATGTCACTGATAGTATTGCAGAGCACCAGTTTATCGAACAATTTTGCCAAGATAGAGATTGTCGCTTCGCAATTACCAAAGTGTGGGAAAAAGGCGGCGAAGGTGGTATTGAATTGGCTAAGCAAGTGATTGATACGCTTGAAAATGAACAGAGCCAATTTCAATTAATTTATCCTGATGATGCTTCACTTAGTCAAAAAATCGAGATTGTTGCCAAAGAAGTTTATGGTGCAGGTAGTGTGACTTATAGCCAACATGCTCGTAAGATGTTAGAAAAGATAGAAAGTATGGGGTTTGCTCATTTCCCTGTTTGCATGGCAAAAACTCAATATTCACTCTCAGATGATCCCTCGTTATTAGGCCGACCGACTGACTTTACAATAAACGTTCGTGAAGTGTATGTTTCTGCTGGCGCAGGCTTTGTTGTCGCCTTAACAGGCTCTATCACAACGATGCCCGGATTACCGAAAACACCTGCTGCTATCGCTGTTAATGTTGATAATCAAGGCAAAATAGATGGGCTTATTTAAGTTCTAAAATAGGATATCTCTCTATTTTATTGAGTATAAAAAAATCCGTAATCGTTAAAAAATTACGGATTATTTATATAATAATAACAGCTAGTCTTTCTTTTTGGGTGAAAAACTCAGTAACGCTTTGATAGATCCATTATTGGTGAATTAACCAAAAATAGCATTAAACCAACCAGATACTGTTTTAACAACAAAATCCCAAATACGACTAAAGAAACCGCCTTCCTCAACCGCTTCTTTTACAACTAATGGGCGTTGTTCAATCACTTCATCATTTAATAAAAAGTTAACTGTACCTACAACCTGATTTTGCGTTAACGGCGCTTCTAATACAGGATTAGTTAAAGTAAAAGAGGCTTTCAGATTTTTCAATTCACCTTTAGGAATGGTAATTGAAGCATCGTTAGCAACCCCTAATGCTACTTCACCTTTATCGCCATACCACACTTTTTGAGTTGTCAGTGGTGTATCTGCTTTTACAGGTGTTACCGTTTCAAAAAAGCGGAAACCCCAGTCTAATAATTTTTCACTTTCAGCAAAACGCACTTTATCTGATGGTGTTCCTAAAACAACAGCAATTAAGCGCATATCACCTTCAGTTGCCGAAGAAACAAGATTGTACCCTGCTCCATTAGTGTGACCCGTTTTCACACCATCGACATTCATATTTTTATTCCACAATAAACGGTTACGGTTTGGCTGACGAATATTGTTGAATGTAAATTCTTTTTCTTTATGAATTTCATACTCAGAAGGAACATCGCGGATCATGGCTGCTGTCAGTAATGCCATATCTTGTGCGGTTGTATATTGTCCATCAGAATCTAACCCATGAACGGTTTTAAAGTGTGTATTTTTTAAACCGAGATTCTTAGCATAAGAATTCATTAAATCAACAAAGGTTTCCTGACTACCCGCAACATGTTCTGCTAATGCAATACTGGCATCATTACCAGATTGAATAACCATACCGCGGTTTAAATCAATCACTTTGACCTGATCCCCCGGTTTCAAGAACATCAATGATGATCCCTTCAATACCGGATTTCCCGTTGCCCACGCATTACGCCCAACAATAACCATATCGTCAGGAGACATACGACCTTCTTTGATAGCTTGCCCAACAACGTAGCTACTCATAATTTTTGTCAGGCTGGCGGGATCTAAACGCTCATCAGGTTTCTCTGATGCCAGAATTTTTCCGCTGTTGTAATCCATTAATACATAAGATTTTGCCTCTATTTGAGGAGGTACCGGATTATTTACTGCAAATGAAGGACTAGAAATAATTAGCAGTAAACCCATTCCCGCGGTAACCTTACCCAGAACAGATGGAATATTTTTTTTCATTACCGATCACCCTTTTATATCAATTTGTTAAAGCTTTCCTACTATATGGCTTTCTGGAATAAGACGCCAACATTGATATATAGAGATTTATCTTATATTCATATTTAGCGCCCTATAGAGGGAAATTTTATTACTTATCGTGGTTTAGGAGACCTTTATGTTAAAAGTCTGGGGTAGAAAAAACTCATCTAACGTTAAAAAAGTTCTTTGGTGCTTAAAAGAATTAAATGTTCCTTATGAACAAATCGACGTTGGTGGCCCTTTTGGTGGACTCAATGAAGCAAATTATTTAGCGATGAATCCCAACGCTTCTATTCCAACCTTACAAGATGATGACTTTGCTTTATGGGAGTCTAATACCATTATTCGTTATTTATGTACAAAATATGAAAATAATACCCTCTATCCCATTGATCCGAAACAACGAGCAAATGTAGAAAAATGGATGGATTGGTCAAATGGCAGCCTATTTTCTCCCATTCAACAAATGATGATCATGATTGTTCGCACGCCTAAAGAGCAGCAAAATCCTGAGATTGTTAACGCGTTGAAAGAGAAACTGAATAAATTAATCAAAATAGCTGACGACCAACTTGCAAAAACAACTTATTTCGCAGGAGATGCATTCTCTCTTGCCGATATGGCGATCGCACCATTGGTCTACCCGTGGCTTGAAGTTTGCAAAGATAGACCTAACTTCCCTCACATTGAGCGCTGGTTTGCACAATTAAGTGAAAGACCTATTTTCCGTGATATCGTGTTATTGCCTGTAAATTAAGTTAATTCATTGGCATTTTGTCGGGATCTGGATAATGGTAATGAAATCCAAGATCTCGACAGATCTCCTGACCATCAATTTCTCGTATTAAAGGCTTCTCTTCTTCAACAAATTCTGGCGGAATAAGATCGAGTTGATTCGACACTCTTGAGTAAAATTCTTTCTTTTTAGGGTGAATTGGAGCACATAAATTATATAAATGGCCACCTTCATTCTGCGCAAGAAGTTGTTCGACTGCAAAAATTACATCGTCTAAGTGGACTAAGTTAACGCATTGATGAGCGCCTTTTACCTGTTTTTTACCTGATAAAAAACGTCCTGCATGACGACCCGGCCCGACTAATCCTGCTAATCGAAGAATATCAACTGTAGTCAACGGTAAACGGTGTAGCCAGTTCTCAACTTCTGCTAACATTTTTGCTGATTGTGTTTCTGGTCGAATATCCATTTCTTCCGTGATATTACCTGTTTGATTGCCATATACAGAAGTAGAGCTAATGTAAATGACTCTCGTAACATGGCGAGACATTGCGCTATCCACCAGCGTCTGAATGGCTTCAACATAATCATAACCTCCACCAGCAGCACTGGGTGGTAACGTGATAATGAGAACGTCAGTTTCCATTAAGTAATCAAAATCATCTCTATCACATTCAATTGCGGGTGTTAAATTCACTAAACAGCAGTCAATGCCACTCATTCTTGCTGCTTCTACACCATCTTCAGTGGTTTTAGTCCCTTTAACTTGATAGCCTGCATCACGCAACGCAACGGCAAGTGGTAAACCTAACCAACCTAATCCTACGATGGTTATTCGTTTCATTTTGCTCCCCTACTTAAATGGCTTAGTCAAAGTATGCTATAAAATTTTAGTTTCGCCATTACTTATAAATACTACTTATATTTCGTGAACGTTTAGCATCTCCCTATATACTCGCCTACTTGTTCCATTAAGTAAATAAGAGAAATATTAAAATTACATTAAAAACAAAAGGTTACAAAATAATTAAATTATTATTAAAAAATAGGTTGCTTTCTGCTTTGTAAATCATGTAGGTTGAAAGGCAGACAAATTCTAAATGCAGGTTACTCAATATTGGTTACTAAATATTGGTTACTAAATACAGATTAACAGTAACGGGCATTATTAAATAACAAATAGTGTTATTAGCTAGGAAAATAATTATGTATAGCATTCAACTAAACCACCATCATCACCATCACCCTGACTAGTCTTTCAGGCGATGAGTGCTGGAAGACGTTTAAGAAACGCTTCCGGTGGTCTGAATGCAGATAACAACTAAAACCCCGGAAGGCAACTTCCGGGGTTTTTTTATAGCTAATTTTCATAACAAAAATATGGACAATGATAGGGTAATAATATGTTAGATAAAGCAAGATTAAGGATCGCAATGCAAAAATCAGGGCGTTTAAGCGATGATTCTCGTGCTCTTTTAGCACGTTGTGGCATCAAAATTAACTTAAATCAACAGCGCCTGATTGCTTACGCTGAAAATATGCCAATCGATATTTTGCGTGTTAGAGATGACGATATTCCAGGATTGGTAATGGATGGCGTTGTTGATTTAGGGATCATTGGTGAAAACGTTTTAGAAGAAGAGCTATTAAAGCGTCGTTCACAAGGTGAAAACCCAAATTATCTGACACTACGTCGTCTTGATTTCGGTGGCTGTCGCTTATCTCTCGCAACCCCTGTTGATTTCGATTATCAAGGTGTGGAATGCTTAAATAATACTCGTATCGCGACCTCCTATCCAAATCTGCTCAAACGCTATTTAGACCAAAAGGGCATCAAGTTTAAATCCTGTTTATTAAATGGCTCTGTTGAAGTCGCCCCTCGTGCAGGTCTTGCTGACTCTATCTGCGACTTAGTTTCTACTGGTGCAACATTAGAAGCCAACGGTTTAAAAGAAGTCGAAGTGATTTATCGCTCAAAAGCCTGTTTGATCCAACGCGATGGTGACATGGAAACCGATAAACAAGCACTTATCGACCGCTTATTAACGCGTATTCAAGGCGTTATTCAAGCTCGAGAATCAAAATACATTATGTTACACGCACCAAGTGATTGTCTTGAAGATGTCATTGCATTACTTCCGGGAGCTGAAAGACCGACTATTTTACCTCTGGCAGGTGACCAAAATCGCGTTGCAATGCACATGGTTAGTAGCGAAACCCTATTCTGGGAAACAATGGAAAAACTTAAAGCATTAGGTGCAAGTTCAATTCTTGTTTTACCAATTGAAAAAATGATGGAATAAGGTGAAATGATGAAAACGGGTTTTAATACATTAACTTACTGGAATAAATGCACTAAAGAACAGCAACAAGTGCTATTAACTCGCCCTGCTATTTCTGCATCAGGTTCAATTACAGAACAAGTTTCTAGCATCATTTCACAGGTACGCAATGATGGAGATAAAGCGCTTAAAGCACTCAGCCAAAAATTCGATAAGGCAGCGCCAGAAAGTGTTTTGGTGTCAAAATCGCAAATTGATGCAGCCTCATCAAGACTTGATAGCAAAATAAAACAGGCAATAGCACAGGCGATGAATAATATTCGTCGCTTTCATGAGGCTCAAATTCCTAACACTATCAACGTGGAAACTCAGCCGGGTGTATTTTGCCAACAAGTAAGCAGACCCATTGATGCGGTAGGGCTTTATATTCCCGGAGGTTCGGCACCATTACTCTCAACAGTAATGATGTTAGGTATTCCCGCCCGTATTGCAGGTTGTCGCAAAGTTATTCTTTGCTCACCGCCCCCTATTGCTGATGAAATTTTATATATTGCTCAACAAATTGGTATTGATGAAATTTTCCAAGTAGGTGGTGCACAGGCGATTGCAGCTATGGCATTTGGTACTGAATCTATTCCTAAGGTTGATAAAATTTTTGGCCCTGGTAATGCCTATGTCACTGAAGCCAAACGCCAAGCAAGTCAATCACTACAAGGTGCTGCAATCGATATGCCAGCAGGCCCTTCTGAAGTATTAGTGATTGCTGATGCGGATGCCAATCCTGCATTTATTGCCGCTGACTTACTTTCACAAGCTGAACACGGCCCTGATTCACAAGTTGTATTATTAACACCTGATGAAACACTCGCTAAAGCCGTTATTGCTGAAACAGAAACACAACTGGCGCTATTAAGCCGCGCTGAAATCGCTAAACAAGCACTTGCAGAAAGCCGCGTCATTATTACTCGTGATCTCGACCAGTGTATTGAAATTAGTAATAGCTATGGTCCAGAACACTTAATTATTCAAACTAATGATGCTGATAGTCGTGTTGATAGCATTACCAGCGCTGGATCTGTTTTTCTTGGTGCTTGGTCGCCTGAATCTGCGGGAGATTATGCTTCTGGTACTAATCACGTTCTACCGACTTATGGCTATACAGCAACCTACTCAAGCTTAGGTTTAGCTGATTTTATGAAACGTATGACAGTACAGAAACTCACAGCACAAGGTTTATCTGATTTAGCACAGACTATTGAAATATTAGCGCAAGCAGAACAACTCACCGCACACAAAAATGCTGTCACACTTCGCGTTAACGCTTTAGCTCAGGGGAAAAAGAGTGATGAAAACAGAATTTGATATCAATACACTTGCAAGAAAAAATGTACGAGAATTAACACCTTATCAATCTGCTCGACGCTTAGGCGGAAATGGTTCTGTGTGGTTAAATGCCAATGAATACCCTATCGCGCCTGACTTTACTTTTAATGAAAAAAACTTAAATCGTTACCCTGAATGCCAGCCTGTTAATGTGATCAATCGTTATGCTGCATACGTAGGTGTGAATGCGAATCAAGTCTTAGTTAGCCGTGGTGCAGATGAAGCGATTGAACTACTTATTCGCGCTTTTTGTGAGCCAGATAAAGATGCTGTACTTTATTGCCCTCCTACTTACGGTATGTATAGCGTTAGTGCTGAAACCTTTGGTATAGAGCAGCGTGTTGTCCCTACACTTGCTGATTGGAGCCCTGATGTTAAAGCAATAGCGTCACAGCTTGATAATGTAAAACTTATCTACCTATGCAGCCCAAATAATCCAACTGGAAATATTGTTAATCCTTCTCTTATTCGGGATGTATTAGCGTTGGCGAAAGACAAAGCGATTGTTGCAGTCGATGAAGCTTATATTGAATTTTGCCCACAAGCGTCAATTGTTTCATGGCTTGAAGATTATCCGAATTTAGTTATTTTGCGAACCTTATCGAAAGCTTTTGCTTTAGCAGGGCTTCGTTGTGGCTTTACGCTTGCCAACCCGCCGGTCATTGAATTATTACTAAAGGTGATCGCACCGTACCCACTTTCAACACCTGTTGCAGATATTGCTGCGCAAGCATTAACAGAAGCAAATATTGAGATAATGAAAAAGCGAGTGGCAGAAATTACACGTAACAGAAGCATTTTATCTGATAGGTTAAAAAAATTGCCTAATGTAGAACAGGTTTATAACAGTGAAACCAACTATATTTTAGTGAAATTCACTGATGCTAATCTGGTTTTCCGTACTTTATGGGAACAAGGGATTATTTTACGCGATCAACAGCGTCAATATGGGCTTAATGGCTGTTTGCGTATTTCTATCGGTACAGCAGAAGAATGTGATAGCGTGATTAATGCCATAAAAAATATTCAAACTGCAAACGTATAAAACATTAAAAACGATAACAACAAAAAATCGCAACTGAGGGATCTCAACCATGAGCAAAAAAATTCTTTTTATCGACCGTGATGGTACTTTAATCACGGAACCACCCACAGATTACCAAGTTGATAAACTCGATAAACTTGCCTTTGAAAACGGCGTGATCCCCGCACTGACTGCGCTACAAAAAGCAGGTTATAAACTCATTATGATCACAAATCAGGATGGGTTAGGCACAGAAAGTTTTCCTCAAGCAGATTTCGATCCTCCTCATAATTTAATGATGCAGATTTTTTCATCACAAGGGATCTCATTTGATGATGTTTTAATTTGTCCTCATAAACCTGAAGACAACTGCCCTTGTCGCAAACCAGAAACAGGACTTGTTACTCAGTATTTAGTTGATGGCGCACTAGATAAAGATAACAGTTATGTCATTGGTGATAGACAAACTGATATTCAGCTAGCTGAAAATATGGGTATCAAAGGCATGCTTTATAATGCCGATAAACTCAATTGGGCGGGCATTACAGAACAACTGACGAAAAAAGATCGCTACGCTCACGTTGAGCGAAAAACAAAAGAGACACAAATCGCCATTGATATCTGGCTAGATCGCGAAGGTGATAGTCAGATCAGCACTGGTGTTGGTTTCTTTGATCACATGCTTGATCAAATTGCCACACACGGCGGTTTTCGCATGAATATCAATGTAAAAGGTGATTTAGTTATTGATGATCACCACACAGTGGAAGATACCGGTCTTGCTTTGGGTGAAGCATTACGTGAAGCATTAGGTGATAAGCGAGGTATTGCTCGCTTTGGTTTTACATTACCAATGGATGAGTGCCTTGCAAGTTGTGCGTTAGATATTTCTGGTCGTCCACACCTTGAGTACAAAGCCGAATTTAAATATCAACGCGTCGGTGATTTAAGTACAGAGATGATTGAACACTTTTTCCGTTCCCTCTCTTACACCATGGGTTGCACGTTGCACCTGAAATCAAAAGGCAAAAACGATCACCACAAAGCTGAAAGCTTATTTAAAGTCTTTGGTCGTACATTGCGCCAAGCCATTCGTGTTGAAGGAAATACGTTACCAAGCTCAAAAGGTGTTCTGTGATGAAAGTGGTTATTCTTGATACGGGTTGTGCCAATTTAGCCTCTGTCGCTTACGCCGTTAAGCGACTCGGTTATGATCCAATTGTGTCCTATGAAAAAAACGTGGTGTTATCTGCGGATAAACTGTTTTTACCCGGAGTAGGAACGGCTAGAGCGGCAATGGAACAACTCAAAGCTCGTGAGTTAATTCCTTTAATTAAAGCCTTAACACAACCTGTTTTAGGGATTTGTTTAGGTATGCAAATATTGGCTTCACTAAGCGAAGAAGGTAAAGATATTCCTTTATTAGGTTTAGTTGATGGCACCATAGATAAGCTTGATACAGCGGGTTTACCATTACCCCATATGGGTTGGAACCAAGTATTAGCAAAACCAGGACATCCTCTTTTTCGTTCACTTGATGACAATGCTTGGTTCTATTTTGTTCATAGCTACGCTCTAGCGCTCAATGAATCGACGATTGCGGAAACTGAATACGGCTCTCGCTTTAGTAGCGCAATTCAAAAAGATAATTTTTATGGAGTGCAATTTCACCCAGAACGTTCAGGGAAAGCGGGCGCTCAACTTATCAAGAATTTTTTGGAGATGTAACCCGTTATGATTATTCCAGCATTAGATTTAATTGATGGGAAAGTGGTTCGTCTTCATCAGGGTGATTATGCAAAACAGCGTGATTATGATGATAATCCGCTGACACGCTACCAACAATATGAAAAAGATGGCGCAAAGCTACTTCACCTAGTGGATTTAACGGGTGCAAAAGATCCGTCTGCTCGCCAAATTCCACTGTTAAAAAAGCTTGTTGCTTGTGTCAATGTGCCTGTACAAGTGGGTGGAGGTATTCGCACTGAAGATGATGTGAAATCACTATTAGAAGCAGGTGCAAGCCGTGTTGTTATTGGCTCTACCGCAGTCAGTCAGCCTGAAATGGTGAAAACATGGTTTGAGCGCTATGGTGCAGATGCCATTGTATTAGCTCTCGATGTTCGCATTGATAAACAAGGCAAAAAGTGGGTAGCTGTCAGTGGGTGGCAAGAGAACTCTCCCTATACTCTTGAAGATATCATCAAGCTTTATCAAAGTGTGGGTTTAAAGCATGTGTTGTGTACCGACATTTCTCGTGATGGCACATTAGCAGGTTCTAACGTTGAACTGTATAAAGAAATTAGCCAGCGTTTCCCTGATATTTTATTCCAAGCTTCGGGCGGTATTGGTGATTTACAAGATATCGCAGATCTTCCAGCATCTGGTGTTGCCGGTATTATTGTTGGTAGAGCATTATTAGAAGGCAAATTTACATTAAAAGAGGCGATATCATGTTGGCAAAACGCATAATTCCTTGTCTTGATGTTCGTGATGGGCAAGTCGTTAAAGGTGTTCAATTTCGTAATCATGAAATCATTGGTGATATTGTCCCTCTTGCTGAACGCTATGCCAAAGAAGGCGCTGATGAACTGGTATTTTACGATATTACCGCCTCTTCTGATGGCCGTGTGGTTGATAAAAGCTGGGTGTCACGCGTTGCTGAAGTGATTGATATTCCATTTTGTGTTGCTGGTGGTATTCGCTCTATTGAAGATGCTGGGAAAATTCTCTCTTTTGGTGCAGATAAAATATCAATTAATTCACCTGCACTTTCAGATCCCTCTCTTATTTCGCGTCTTGCTGAACGTTATGGTGTGCAATGTGTTGTTGTGGGTATTGACACTTGGTTTGATGAAAAAACAGGTGAATATTTAGTTTATCAATTCACAGGTGATGAAAAACGTACTCAGCAAACACACTGGAAAACCCTTGATTGGGTACGTGAAGTTCAGCGATTAGGTGCAGGTGAAATTGTTTTAAATATGATGAATCAAGATGGTGTCAGACAAGGTTATGACTTGAAACAATTAGCTCAAGTACGCCAAGTTGCAGATGTTCCTCTTATTGCCTCTGGCGGTGCGGGTGAAATGTCACACTTTCTTGATGCATTTAAATTAGCCAATGTTGATGGCGCTCTTGCAGCCTCTGTTTTTCATAAACAAATAATTAATATCAACGAATTAAAACAGTATCTTGCAAAGAATGACGTTAAGGTAAGAATATAATGAATAGTGAAACATTAGCGCAACTAGATTGGAAAAAAGTCGATAATCTCATGCCTGTGGTTATCCAAAATGCCATTTCAGGTGATGTATTAATGCTAGGTTACATGAACAAAGAAGCATTAAATGTCACTCTAGAAAGTGGGAATGTTACCTTCTATTCACGCACTAAACAGCGTTTATGGACAAAAGGTGAAACCTCAGGCAACTTTCTCAAATTAGTCAATATTTATCCTGACTGTGATAACGATACTTTACTTATTTTAGCCAATCCGATTGGCCCAACTTGCCATAATGGCACTGAGAGTTGCTTTGCGCCTGCACAAAGCCAGTGGGGATTCCTCTACGAGCTTGAAAATTTATTACGTGAACGTAAAAATGCCTCACCAGATAGCTCTTATACTGCCCGCCTTTATGCCAGTGGTACAAAACGAATAGCGCAAAAAGTGGGCGAAGAAGGTGTAGAAACAGCGCTGGCCGCAACTGTTAATGACAGAAAAGAGCTAAAAAATGAAGCCTCAGACTTGCTCTATCACTTAATGGTATTACTGCAAGACCAATCATTATCACTCACTGATGTTATCGGTTGCCTACAAGAACGCCATAAAAAAGCAGAGTAATTGATATCACCTTAATAAAGATGAAAAAAGCCGATACAAAATAAAGTATCGGCTTCATTTTTAAGAAAAATAAAAAGTAATAGCTTAATTAGCTTTTTATTTTCTAAGCATTACATTGCTTGGCGGAATAACTCGATAACATCACTTTCAGAACCCTGAACTGGGTTAGTGATTGCACAAGCGTCTTTCAGCGCATTTTCAGCTAATGTTTTGAAATCTTCTTCTTTCACGCCTAATTCTTTCAGACCAGCTGGAATACCAACATCTTTAGCCATTTTACGAATTTCTTCGATACACGCTTTCGCGCCTTGCTCATCGCTCATTGCAGAAACATCAACACCCATAGCTTGTGCGATATCTTTTAAACGACCTGCTGCTGCTTGAATGTTATAAGCTTGAACATGTGGTAATAAAACCGCATTACACACACCATGAGGTAAGTTATAGAAACCACCTAATTGGTGAGCCATAGCATGTACATAACCTAAAGAAGCGTTATTAAATGCCATACCTGCTAAGAATTGAGCATAAGCCATGTTTTCACGCGCTGTTGCATCACCACCATTATCAACAACTTTACGTAAAGATTCGCTGATCATAGCAACTGCTTTTAATGCACACGCATCAGTGATTGGATTTGCAGCAATTGATACATACGCTTCAACAGCATGAGTTAATGCATCCATACCTGTTGCAGCGGTCAAACCTTTTGGCATACCAATCATTAACTCTGAATCATTTACAGATAAGATTGGTGTCACGTTTTTATCAACGATAGCCATTTTGATATGACGCGCAGTATCTGTGATGATACAAAAACGTGTCATTTCTGATGCTGTACCTGCTGTGGTATTAATTGAAATCAGTGGTAATTGCGGTTTAGCTGAACGGTCAACACCTTCATAATCTGCAATTTTTCCACCATTAGAAGCCACTAACGCGATACCTTTAGCACAATCATGTGGTGAACCACCACCTAAAGAAATCACACAGTCACATTGATGTTCTTTCAGCAGAGCTAAACCCGCTTCTACGTTTTCAACAGTAGGGTTCGGTGCAGTACCATCATAAGTAACGCTAGAAATACCAGCCTCTGTCAGTAACTTACTTACTTTATCAACAACACCTAGTTGATTTAAAATGCTATCAGTGACGATCAACGCTTTATGAAAACCGAAGTCTTTCATTGAATTTACAGCATCAGCAAGGCAACCAGCACCAATTTTATTTACAGAAGGGATATAGAATGTTGAAACTGCCATTATTGACTTCCTTTTTAGTAATTAAATCTACGTTTTAATATGTTCTATTCTTTTTGTTCTTAAATTGATCATCATCAAAATAATGAATAAATATCAATTTGTTTATCATTTTATTACAGGTAATTAAATAAAGAAGCCCAATTACCCTATTAATTCAATAGGATAATACTATTAACATATTATCATTTGTAACAAAATAATTTGAAAAGCTTATCAAAATAATCAAAACCAGCCGTGAACATCACAGCAGAATATTTTTTTTAAAGTCGTATAATGACATCAAAGAAATAACTTATTAAATTCAGGAGTCATTGATGTCTTTGACTATTTTTGAGCAACTTACTGCTTTATTAGATAAAAACCACGCTACTTACCGTGTTATGGAACACCCTACCGCAGGTCGTTCTGAAGAAGTTGCAAAAATCAGAGGAACACAATTAGGACAGGGAGCAAAAGGACTTGTTTGCCATATAAAAGGTAACGGCGTTAAACAACATGTTCTTGCAATATTACCCGCCGATAAACAGGCTGATCTGTCAAAACTCGCTCACCAAATTGGTGGAACAAGAGCATCGCTGGCAAGCCCTAAAGAAGTGGATGATCTTACTCAATGCGTATTTGGTGCAATTCCCCCTTTTAGTTTTCATCCTGCGTTGAAGCTTGTCGCTGACCCTTTGCTTTTTGAACGCTTTGATGAGCTAGCTTTTAATGCGGGCACATTAGAGCGTTCTATTATTCTGAATACGCAAGATTACAAACGCATTGCACAACCTGAATTAATCTCTTTTATTCGTGATGAAGAAAACGAATAATAAAAACAGCTAACTTATATTTAACAATTACCCTAGAGATAAATTTAGCCAAGGGTAATTGTTAGTATGATAACAATTCTTGCTGTATGTATATATTTACACACTTAAAAGTAATATTAGATAATCTAATCCAAAGCGCAAGTAGCACTTAACACCAAAAATAATCAAAAAGTCAGAATAACCCCCATAAATTCCACATTACCTTAGCTATAACACTATAAAATGTACCAAGCAGAAAATTTAAATTATTTTTTTCGATTCAGCACTCAATAATTAACTAAATAGATTTTATTTTATTGACCTGATTTAGTAGTACATTTAAGTTAGCATCAATAAAAATACAATAATGTAAAATTTTATTTACAACTCAGTTATTTTCTAACATACAAATAAATATATAAACAATGTACCAATAGGTGCAGGGAAATCTTCATGCAAACTTCAACTAAAAAACAACCGCTTTATAAAGTGCTTTATGTGCAAGTTATCGTTGCCATCTTACTTGGTATCTTGCTCGGGCATTTTTACCCTGATTTGGGTGAATCCTTTAAACCACTTGGTGATGGATTTATCAAAATTGTAAAAATGATCATCGCACCTGTTATCTTCTTAACAGTAGTAACGGGTATTGCAGGTATGAATAATATGAAAGCGGTAGGTACAGTTGCGGGTAAATCCATGGCTTACTTCCTGACTTTCTCTACGATTGCATTAATTATTGGGTTAATCGTTGCAAATGTTATTCGCCCAGGTGATGGTTTAAATATCTCTCCTGCTTCATTAGATGCGAGCAAAGTAGAAAGTTATGTCGCAAAAGCCCATGATTCTTCTATTGTTGGTTTCTTAATGAATATCATCCCTGATACTGTTGTCAGCCCATTAGTTAACGGCAATATTCTGCAAGTACTGTTTGTTTCTGTGGTCTTTGGTATCGCATTAGCCTCTATAGGGGCTCGTGGCGAGCCAGTTCTTAAGTTCTTACAAAACTTCTCAGAGCCAGTATTCAAAATGGTCGGTATGCTAATGAAATTAGCACCTATCGGCGCTTTTGGTGCCATGGCCTTTACCATTGGAAAATACGGTATTTCATCAATCAGTAACTTAGTATTGCTTGTTCTGACTTTCTACATTACTTCATTATTGTTTGTTCTTGTCGTGTTAGGCGCTGTTGCAAAATATAATGGCTTCTCTATTCTCTCTTTAATTAAATATATTAAAGATGAACTTTGGTTAGTATTAGGTACTTCTTCTTCAGAAGCAGCTTTACCTAGCTTAATGCGTAAAATGGAAAATGTAGGCTGTAAAAAATCAGTCGTCGGCTTAGTTATTCCAACGGGTTACTCCTTTAACTTAGATGGTACTAACATCTATATGACCATGGCTGCTCTATTTATTGCACAAGCCACAGGTATTGAGCTTTCATTAACAGAACAAATCACTCTACTCTTAGTCGCAATGATAAGTTCAAAAGGTGCTGCGGGTGTTACTGGCGCTGGCTTTATTACTTTAGCGGCAACCTTATCCGTTGTACCTAGTGTTCCCGTTGCAGGTATGGCATTAATTCTAGGGATTGACCGCTTTATGTCAGAGTGTCGCGCATTGACCAATCTTGTTGGTAATGCTTGTGCCTGTATTGTTGTTGCTCGCTGGGAAAATGCCTTAGATAAAGAAAGAATGAATGATGTCTTTAGTGGTAGAGCATCAAGCGAATTTGTTGAAGATGCTCCATTAGCTCCTATTAACATTGAGTCTGATAACTCAATTAAGATCCCAGTAAAATAAAAATCATTTTCTACAATCCATAAAAGAGCGCTTATGCGCTCTTTTATTTTCAAAATAATTCAATAAAAACAATCCATTGCCTTATATTTCTTTTCTCACCACTTACCTTTCATATTTTTTTACATTTAAACTATTTTATTCACCAAAAAACAAAGCTAAATACACATATTGTTAAATAAATACAATAAATTAAAACAAAATATAATTTCATTAACTTATTGATTTAAGAAAAATAAATTCTACAAATAGTAATAAATTGAAATTAAATCTAATTTTTTAGATGAAGAGCACAATATTTGATAAAATCAACTTTATTTTATTGACCTGATTTACTCATACCTTTAAGTTACCTGTCACAACAAAATAAATGTAAATAATAATTTACATCATAATTTCTTTTTTATTTAGTCAATATCTTTCAGTTACAGGGAAATTTTATGCAGATTTCATCCCGCAAGCTCCCCTTTTATCGTGTGTTATATGTCCAAGTGATTATCGCTATCATTCTAGGTATTTTGCTTGGTCATTTTTATCCTGATGTGGGTGAATCCTTCAAACCGCTAGGTGATGGTTTTATCAAAATCGTCAAAATGATTATTGCACCTGTGATTTTCTTAACCGTCGTCACCGGTATTGCTGGCATGAACAATATGAAAACAGTAGGAAAAGTAGCGGGTAAATCAATGATTTACTTCTTAACTTTTTCAACTATTGCGCTGGTTATTGGATTAATAACCGCTAATATTATTCGCCCTGGTGATGGCTTAAATATCTCTCCTGAATCATTAGATAGTAGTCGAGTAGAAATGTATGTCACACAAGCACACAGCTCTTCTCTTGTTAGTTTTCTAATGAATATCATCCCAGATACTATCGTTAGCCCATTAGTTAACGGTAATATCTTGCAAGTATTGTTTGTTTCTGTGATTTTTGGTCTAGCATTAGCATCAATAGGCTCACAGGGTGAACCTGTATTAAAATTCTTACAGCATCTTTGCGACCCCATCTTTAAGATGGTTGGTATGCTAATGAAGTTAGCACCTATTGGTGCCTTTGGTGCCATGGCTTTTACCATAGGTAAATATGGTATTTCTTCTATTGGCAATTTAATGTTGTTAGTGATTACTTTTTATCTTACTGCATTACTTTTTGTTCTCGTGGTATTAGGTGCGGTTGCCAAATATAACGGCTTCTCCATTATCTCTTTAATTAAATACATTAAAGACGAGTTATGGTTAGTATTAGGTACCTCTTCATCTGAAGCTGCACTCCCCACATTAATGAGTAAAATGGAGCAACTGGGCTGTAAAAAATCTGTCGTGGGTTTAGTTATTCCTACAGGTTATTCCTTTAATTTAGATGGCACCAATATCTATATGACTATGGCAGCTTTATTTATCGCTCAAGCAACAGGCGTTGATTTGTCGTTAACAGAACAAATTACGTTACTGTTTGTTGCCATGATCAGCTCAAAAGGTGCAGCGGGTGTCACTGGCGCGGGCTTTATTACCTTAGCAGCAACGCTATCGGTTGTACCTAGTGTTCCAGTCGCAGGTATGGCGCTTATCTTAGGTATAGATCGCTTTATGTCAGAATGCCGTGCATTGACCAATATTGTCGGTAATGCTTGTGCTTGCATTGTTGTCGCTCGTTGGGAAAATGCATTAGACAAAGAGAGAATGAATGATATTTTTAGTGGCAAAATATCCAGAGAAGACTTTGCTAATGATAATTTAGTCTCTGATAATGTAAATGAAGAACCTCATTATGTGAAAGGCTCTGAGCAATAGATTGGAAAAATCTCGACCTTATTTAGGGTGGGTCACTTCTATAAAAAAGGTGCTCTATTTGAGCACCTTTTATTTGTTATATTTCGATTAAAATAACCGAATATTTAATCTTATTTATTCCATCCACTCGGTATGGAATACGCCATCTTTATCAGTACGTTTATAAGTATGCGCACCAAAGTAGTCACGTTGAGCTTGGATTAAGTTTGCTGGTAACACTTCTGCACGATAGCTATCGTAGTAAGAAATAGCCGCAGAGAATGTTGGAGTAGGAATACCTGCTTGTACACCATAACAAACAACATCACGCAGAGCTTGTTGGTAATCGTCAGCGATTTGTTTAAAGTATGGTGCTAACAGCAGATTTGCAATACTTGCATCTTCGTTATAGGCATCTGTAATTTTTTGCAGGAATTGAGCACGGATGATACAACCCGCACGGAAAATCTTCGCGATTTCACCGTAGTTTAAATCCCAGTTATATTCGTCTGATGCTGCTTTCAGTTGCTGGAAGCCTTGAGCATAAGAGACAATTTTACCTAAATACAGTGCACGGCGAACATTTTCAATAAAGGCTTTTTTATCACCTGAGAATGCTTTAGGTGTTGGGCCTGATAATACTTTAGATGCAGCAACGCGTTGATCTTTTAATGAAGAGATATAACGAGCAAACACAGACTCAGTGATAAGAGTAACTGGCACACCTAAGTCTAAAGAACTTTGGCTAGTCCATTTACCTGTACCTTTATTTGCCGCTTCATCAAGAATAACATCTACAAGATATTTACCTTCGTCATCTTTTTTACGGAAGATATCAGCTGTAATTTCAATTAGATAGCTGCTTAACTCACCTTTATTCCACTCGGTGAAGGTTTCTGCTAATTCTTCATTAGTTAGGCCTAGTGAGTGTTTTAATACTGAATACGCTTCTGCAATCAGCTGCATATCGCCATATTCGATACCGTTATGAACCATTTTCACATAGTGACCCGCACCATCAGCACCGATATAAGTTACACAAGGTTCACCTTCAGCAACAGCCGCAATTTTTTCAAGGATAGGAGCAACTAATTCGTAAGCTTCTTTTTGTCCGCCAGGCATGATTGAAGGGCCTTTTAATGCACCTTCTTCACCACCAGAAACACCTGTACCGATGAAGTTAAAGCCTTGCGCTGATAATTCACGGTTACGACGAATAGTATCTTTAAAGAAAGTATTTCCGCCATCGATAAGGATATCGCCTTTATCTAAATGCGGTGTCAATGCAGCAATTGTTTTATCCGTTGCTTCACCCGCTTTTACCATTAATAAAATACGGCGCGGTTTTTCTAACGAATCAACAAACTCTTCAATAGAATAATTCGGAACCAGTTTTTTACCTGGATTTTCAGCGATAACTTCGTTGGTTTTATCGCTTGAGCGGTTGTAAATAGATACAGAATAACCACGGCTTTCAATATTTAGCGCAAGGTTACGTCCCATAACTGCCATACCAACCACGCCGATTTGCTGTTTGGACATGAAAATAACTCCCGTCTGAAAATAAACCTGCCAGTATCAATGTACTGACAATTTGTTAACCTGATCACATAGTAACTCACTCTCTCACTTGGTGGTAGTTATTGATGTAATTGGTATCACAATCTTTTAGACAAAATGAAATTATTCCCCTGTTACTGATAATAATTTATTGAAAAATTCCTTCAAATTGCTCATTATTCTCAAGTCGGCATATGCCGTCTTTATAGAAGGTAAAACAAACTGTATGGAATGGATCTTAGATCCGACAATCTGGGTAGGACTCTCCACCTTAATTGTTCTCGAAATCGTACTTGGTATTGATAACCTTGTTTTCATTGCTATTCTGGCAGATAAACTCCCAGCAAAACTAAGAGATAAAGCACGTATAACAGGCTTATTGTGTGCCCTTGTTATGCGAATTGTGTTGTTATTTAGTCTCTCTTGGCTTATCACTCTGACAAAACCTCTTATTACACTGTTTGATCATCCTTTCAGTGCAAGAGACTTGATCATGCTTCTCGGAGGGATATTCTTGCTGTTCAAAGCCACAATGGAGCTTAATGAACGGCTAGAAGGTAAAGATCACAACGAAGGGAAACAACGCAAAACGACCAGCTTTTGGTCTGTCGTTGCACAAATTATCGTGCTGGATGCGGTATTCTCGCTTGACTCAGTGATAACCGCTGTGGGTATGGTTGATCATTTAGGCGTTATGATTGCGGCTGTTACTATTGCAATGTTCTTGATGATCCTTGCAAGTAAGCCTCTAACAAATTTCGTCAATAACCACCCAACTATTGTTATCTTGTGTTTAAGCTTCTTGCTGATGATTGGTTTTGCATTAGTTGCCGAAGGCTTTGGCTACGCCATTCCAAAAGGTTACCTATATGCAGCTATTGGCTTCTCTATCATGATAGAAGTCTTTAATCAGCTTGCACAATTTAACCGTCGCCGTTTCTTATCGGCTTCTCGCTCTTTGCGTGAACGTACAGCAGAAGCGGTTCTACGTATTATTAATGGTAAACCTGAATCTTCTGAATTAGATCCTCACACATCTGATTTAGTCTCCAGTTCAGAAGAAGTGTTTGATCCTCAAGAACGCCAAATGATTGTACGTGTGCTTGGTTTAAGCCAACGTAATGTTAACAGTATCATGACGTCTCGCCATGATGTTGAATACGTAGACTTAAATGCAACACAAGATGATATTCGCCAATTATTGGAAAAGGATCCTCACTCTCGCCTAGTGATCACAGATGAACAATCTGGTGATGAACCTGTCGGTGTTGTTAATGTTATTCAACTACTGAATCAACAGTTGCGTAATGAACCTCTAAACTTACGTTTATTGGTCACTCAACCTTTGATTTTCCCTGAAGGTTTATCTTTACTGCAAGCGTTAGAACAGTTCCGCAGTGCTCACACTCACTTCGCTTTTGTTGTAGATGAATTTGGTTCAGTAGAAGGGATCGTGACGCTGACTGACGTTATGGAAACTATTGCAGGTAACTTACCTGTCAGTTCTGAAGAAAACGATTCACGTCATGATTTGGTTCAAAACGAAGACGGTTCATGGACTGTAAACGGTTTTACACCACTTGAAGACTTAGTGCTTTATATTCCAATCAAACTGGATGAAAAACGTGAGTATGAAACCTTAGCAGGCTTATTAATGGAGCATTTACAACGTGTTCCAACTGTTGGTGAGAAGATCCTTATTGATGGCATTGAATTTGAGCCGTTAGAAGTGAACAACCATCGAATTAATAAAGTTCGAATTGTTGAACCTACACCAGAAGACGAAGAAAACGTTGACGAAGCGTAATCCCTGTCAAAATAGCAAAATATCCGCCTTTAAGGCGGATATTTTTTATCTGCATTTTATGTACCATAAAAAACGAGCTTTGTTTTCACACAAAGCCCGCCAATAAAATTTAAAATAATAATTTATTATTAATTCAATGAGTTAATAATTAACCTAATGTACTTGGTACAAGAATTTCAGTTGCAACAATAACAATAACCAGCCCTACTAATACGGGTACAGAAACACGCTTCATCACTTCAAAAGGTGAAATTTTTGCCATACCCGATACGGCAACGACAACACCAGAAACTGGTGATAATGTACGACCTAGGTTTGAAGCTTGTAACATTGGGATGGTTAAATAAGCTGGGTTAACACCCATATTGCTTGCTAAACGAGGAATTAACTCAACGAATGCATAGAATGGCGCATTACCAGAGCCTGTGGTCATTGCCGCTAACATGGTAATTAATACCAGTGCAATCATCATCACAATGGCACCTGAGCCTAATGACTGAGCACCTTCAATTAACGCATTGATAAAGCCAACGGTTGTTAAACCTTGAGCGAATACCCCAGCAGCGACTAATAACATCACAACTTGTGCAAATGCATCTGCCATACCACGGTAAGCCACTTCTAAGCCTTCAAAAACTTGTTTTGCACTGAAACTACGAATAAATTCGATAACAGCCGCTAAAATCATACAGATAATAATAATGGCAACAATATGAAGTTCTGGTAACCATTTACCATCAAAAACGAGAACACCGATAATTGGCGTGAAAGGCAAAATTGCATAGAAACTTGGTGCGTGAGTTTTGATCTCATTCACGTCTAACATTTCTGTTTCGATATGCTCTTTACGGTCAAGATAACGCTGCCAGAAGAAGTGAGCGATACACATACCCATAATTGCAGCAATAGAGATAGGCAATGTGGTTTTAAATGCGAAATCAATCAGCGGCATTTGAGATGCTTCAGCAGCTAAAATAACATCACCTGATGTTGGCGCTAAGATAATAGAAGCTGGAGACGCACAGATTGCAGCAGCAGCTCCGCGGCTAATTCCCATATTCACCATAACAGGGAACAGCGTTGCCATTAATAACACACCTAAACCTGTTGCTGATGAAACAGCCAGTGACATCAAACATGCAACAATGTAAGCCGCAACCATCAGCAGATAAGGTGAGTTAATCATTTTCAGTGGGCGTGATGCTAATTTTACAACAACATCATTAGCGCCAATGTGCGTCATATAAGCAGCGAAACCACAAAGTATCATGATCATCATACCTAAATCGCCACCACGGCTCATTAGTAGATTTTTCACATACTCGACAATATCAATTAAGCCATAGCCTGTTGCAGTCGCACTCGCAGGTAAAACAGCCCTTCCCATAATTACGCTGATGATCAGTAATAACAGACCACCCGTCATTAAGACACCTGTTGCTGAATAGCCTTTTACGATATAACGTCCAACACCTACGGCAACGAAGGCGCCGATAAGAATTTCGATCATTTATTTATCCTGTCTAAAATAGTCATTTATAAAATGAAGTTTTTTATTTTTATCATCATTTTTGCGTTTAGTGCGATTGACACACTCTGCCCAAAGGCAACGTTGCAGTGTATGACATATATCAAAAAAAACGACTATTTTTTTACATATACATAGCACGAATGCTTACTTTTCATTCAAAACATAAATTAAATGATAGATATAAAGCAAAAAGCACACAATTATAAAAATAGTGTGCTTTTATTAAGAATGTGATGAAGTTAAAAATCGTGAAACTAGATTTTCTTCAATAGCTGATTAAGTGCTTTTACTTCAGGGCTTTCGGCATCTTGTTTATTTAGCCAATTATCGATAGCTTGCTTGGCTTTTTGCTGTAATTGATCGCGCAATAATTTTTCAATATTAAGTTCATATTGAATAGCATTCCAATCACCATAGAGTCTTAATGGAATTTCAATTTTAGCCAATTGACGGATAAATTCATTTTCTTTACCCCAACCTTTTTTGATATTAACAAGTAACATCACATCAAGATCATGGCGTTGAAGATCCACTTTGCCCTGCCCTTTAATTTGATAAGCCTCTGCTTGAGCATCAAGTGAATTAACGGTTACTTTTCCTTTTGACGCTAACTTAAATTGGGCAATCACATTATCTGCTTGGGTATAACTTTCAATATCTTCAGGGTAAATCACTTTATCCGTCGCTTGAGCGACTGATTGCTGAATAACCTGTGGTACATTTAATCCCTGCATTTTAAATTGGGTAACAGAGGTATTAAGTGTACCTTGCCAATAACGATAAAAAGCTTTTCGGTTATATCCCGTTCCTTCTAAATTCCCTTTTGCTGAAATTAATCCACTGAAATTTTCAGGTTGATTAAAGACACGCAATAGTGGCTCTAATGGAATATTGTTCATTGTGATATCCATGCTGATATGCGCAGGCACAATGCTTGTTGAGATAACCGTTGGCAGTGAAAAATCACCTTGAAGGATTTGCCCTGTTAAGGTTTGAATATTCAGTGAATTAGGGTTATTTAATGCATCAAGTTTAAAATTATTAATCTCTAAATCTTTATAGAGAAGCTTATTCAGGGCTAATTTCAGTGTAAACTCAATATCACCCCAACTCGTTAGATCATATTCTTTATTTTCAATGGTAACTGAAGTAATAACCGGTTTTGCCATAATGGTGGCATTCGGTGCGGGTGCCGCATGGGCTGTACTAAATAATGAAAATGAAGGAGGTATATGATTATCAGTCGTTGGCACTAATAACGCATTTTCTGATACGTTAGCTGTTGCTAATTCTGGCAATAAAGTATTTAAATTTAGCATTTCACTTTTTAAATCAACTTGATAGCGAGTAGCATCTGCAAATTCTGCACTGATATTACCTTGCAATTGACTATCATTAGCTGTGAGATTTAAGTTCTCAAGTGAAACTTTTCTTACGCCCTCATTTTGGATCGTAAAATCTGAAGTTAAACTTCCTACAATTCCATTTTCAGGGATCTCGACTCCTGATAAAGCGTAATCTAACTGTGTGATCTTACCCGTAACTTGGTAAGGATAGCTGTTCATATCCACATCAGCAGCAACATTTAGCGTGATCTCACGACGGTCACGATTCACTTTCGTGCTCATCTCAAGACTAACTTGTTTTTTCTCGTCTGTTTTCAACGATAAATCAATATCACGTAAATTAAGTTGCTCACCGTCTTTCATTTGCCAAATAATTAAGCTGTCTGAAATTTTTACTTTGGCGATATTCAACTGCCAATTATTGGCTCTAGGTTCGACAACTGGGTGAGAAATATCTCGAGGAGTAGAAGGTGGTGATATTTTAGGAATAGCTTTACTTTCAGGTGTTTGGCGAACTACGGCACCTTTAAGCATGACTTCTTTTACTTCAAGTTGATGAGAAAGTAGCGGTAATAACTCAACATCAAGACGCATATTATCGGCAGTAATAAAAGGCATTTCAGCACCTGGTGCTGTCAATGACATTTTACCACTGATAATGCTTAACTTTGGCCACACATGCCAACGCATATCATCTTGTAATGTGAGTTTATAACCGCTTTGTTTTTCGACCCTTTCAACAAGGTATCCACGGAAATCATTCGGGTTAATGAGTAAAACTAACGCTGTTAAGCCTGCCAAAATAACCACAAGCAAGATAGCCAGTGTTGTCAAAAACCTTTTCATATAATTACCCGCTTAGTGAACATGATAATGATGATTATAAAGATAGTTAATCTTCACTAATCCGACTACCAACAGCACCTTGTTGATTTTTATATTTTGCATCTTGACGACGATTATAAGGTCTATCAGCAGAACCAGACATAGGTTCAAAGCTTAATGCACCAATAACCATACCTGGTCTTAATGCGAGAGGAAGTTTACCTGAATTAAAAAATTCTAATACGATTTGTCCATGCCAGCCGGGATCAATACGATGAGCGGTAACATGTACCATTAAACCTAAACGGGCTAATGATGAGCGTCCATCTAACCATCCAACAACATTATCAGGCAAAGTGACTGACTCAAGTGTCACCGCTAACGCTAATTCACCCGGATGTAAGAAAAATGCTTCACCTTCAGGTAACACAATTTCATCACTCATTACACGTTCTAGCGCAGCGTTCACTTCAGCCTTAGGGCCACTCAAATCAATATAAGCAGCAGTATGACCTTGGAAAACACGAAATTGATTTCCTAAGCAAACATCTGCTGTTGCGCCGTTAATTCGCTCGACGGGCGGGCGGGGTTCAATGACTAATTTACCTTCATCCAGCCACTGAATAATATCACGGTCGCATAATCGCATTTTATTTCCTTCTTCAAGTTAAACAGGCAGTTTCATCATGCATGAAAGCTGCCCACAAATGAACCTATTATTCGCAGAACTGCCCAATTTTTGCTTTCAGAATATCAATCGCAACGCGGTTTTTCCCCCCTCTAGGTACAATAATATCGGCATATTGTTTAGAAGGTTCAATAAACTGGAAGAACATAGGACGAACGGTTTTATTATATTGTTCAATGACTGAGTCTAAGCTACGTCCACGTTCATTCACATCACGTTTAATTCTACGCATTAAGCAAATATCTAATGGCGTATCAACAAAGATAGAGAAATCCATCTCTTCACGCAGGCGTTTATCTGTTAATAACAAGATGCCTTCAATGATAATAACTTTTTTAGGTTGAAAAGGAATGGATTCTGTTTTGCGAGTGTGAGCAACGTAGTCGTATTGAGGGAGTTCGATGGTTTTTCCTGCTTTTAGTTCACACAAATGCTGATATAAAAGTGCGTGATCCATCGAATTTGGGTGGTCATAATTGACCTTATATCGTTCTTCCATCGTTAAATCACTTTGGTCACGATAATAACAATCTTCTGGTATCACCCCGATATTATGATCACCTACTTGCGCTCTTAATTCGCGGTAAAGTGTACTTGCAATAAGACTTTTACCCGAAGCAGAAGCTCCAGCGATACCTACAATTGTGCACTGATGTGCTGTGTCAGCCATAATCAAAAACCTGGTTTGAAATAAAAAGAGGGATAACGTAATAATATGTAAATATTACGCTAGCGCAGATTATAGTTTTGAAATCACTCTGGTTCCAGCGTAAAACCAGAAATCTATTCGTTTTTTATCAAAAACAGTCGGAAATCGCATGTAAAAAATGGAAAGCCAAATAGCTCTCCATTTAAATCAGCAAATAACTCAACGTATTATTTTACTGTCATTACACTGCGCGGAAAGAAATTTCCGTTGGGATTGCATCGCCATCCCAATACATTTGAGCAGACACTGTTGATGCGATTTCGCGATAAATATCAGCAAATTCGCCTTCAGGATCACGCATCACTGTTGGTTGCCCGCGGTCTAAGTCTTCACGTAAAGAGATATGAAGAGGAACTTGACCTAATAATTGGCAATGATATTTCTCTGCCAATTTCGCCGCACCACCAGTACCAAAGATAGGTTCAAGGTGACCACAGTTACTACAAATATGCGCGCTCATGTTTTCAATAATACCTAATACAGGTACATTGACTTTCTTAAACATGACGATCCCTTTCATTGCATCCACCAGCGCGATATCTTGTGGTGTTGTTACCACAACCGCAGCGGTTACAGGGATATTTTGAGATAAGGTTAATTGGATATCACCTGTTCCCGGCGGCATATCGATAACGAGATAATCCAAATCAGGCCACAGCGTATCTTGGAGCATTTGCATTAATGCTTTGCTCGCCATAGGACCACGCCATACCATTGCATTATCATCTGTAACTAAATAACCGATAGAGTTAGATGCTAAACCATAAGCCATAATAGGTGCCATATGTTGTCCATCAGGAGACGTTGGACGCTCCATTGTGGTACCCAACATATTCGGAATAGACGGTCCATAAATATCAGCATCAAGAATACCTACTTTAGCACCTTCTTGTGCAAGAGCTAATGCAAGGTTAACTGCTGTACTTGATTTACCAACGCCACCTTTACCAGAGCTCACAGCAAGAATATTACGCACACCATTAACGCCTGGTAGATCATTTGCACGGCGTAAGGTTGAAATATTGTGCTTGAGTTTCCATTCAATGGCTTTTGCACCAGTGATGTTGCGAAGTTCAGCTGTTTTTTCTTCGATTAGGACTTGGAAAGGTTTTTTCCAAACAAATGGCATCACTAACTCGATATGAAGAACATCGTCAATCATCGCACATTGATGTAATGCTTTTAGAGAAAGCAGATTACGCTTCAATGTCGGGTGTTCAAAAGTAGACAAGACACCTGAAACTTTTTCGTTCAGAATCTCAGGGGTGGTCTGCTCGGGGGATTTATCACTCATCCCGGCTCCTCTCGTTTTCATTATTTATTAAATATATGAGTGCATCTATCATATCAGATAGTAGATGACTACGTTAATGCCTTACCTCAATTTGCCAACTGAAATTTCTCTTGCAAAAACTCGATTATTGCCCTAGCGACATCATGACGGATCGGTTAACATCAAAGTCCCTTTTATTAATTTTATGGAAGTAAGATCCTTACTATGTCTCACGTCGCGAATAAATTATTGGTAACCTGCGCGTTACCTTATGCTAACGGTTCAATTCATCTCGGTCATATCCTTGAGCACATTCAGGCAGATATCTGGGTCCGTTATCAACGAATGCGCGGCAAAGAAGTTCATTTCATCTGCGCTGATGACGCTCACGGCACTCCAATTATGCTGAAAGCTCAACAACTGGGTATTACGCCAGAAGCCATGATTGAAGAAATGAGCAAAGAGCATCAACAGGATTTTGCTGGTTTTAATATCAGTTACGACAATTATCACTCTACACACAGTGAAGAGAGTCGCCAATTATCGACTAAAATTTATCTTGCACTGAAAAAAAATGGTCACATCAAAAGCAAAACTATTTCTCAGCTTTATGATGAAGAAAAAGGCATGTTTTTGCCTGACCGCTTTGTAAAAGGCACTTGCCCTAAATGTAAAGCGCAAGACCAATATGGTGATAACTGTGAAGTTTGTGGCTCAACTTACAGCCCAACAGAATTAATTAATCCACGCTCTGTTGTATCAGGTTCAACACCTGTTATGCGTGAAACTGAACACTATTTCTTCGACTTACCTGCATTTAGCAACATGTTACAAGAGTGGATCCGCTCTGGTGCTCTGCAAGAGCAAGTTGCGAATAAAATGCAAGAGTGGTTCGACAGCGGTTTACAACAGTGGGATATCACTCGTGACGCACCTTATTTTGGATTTGAAATCCCAGATGCACCGGGTAAATATTTCTATGTATGGCTAGATGCACCAATCGGCTACATGAGCTCTTTCTTAAACTTATGTGAAAAGCGTGGTGATTTAAGTTTTGATGAGTTCTGGAATAAAGACAGCAAAGCAGACCTTTATCACTTTATTGGTAAAGATATCGTCTATTTCCACAGCTTATTCTGGCCTGCCATGTTAGAAGGCAGCGAATACCGCAAGCCAACCAACCTGTTTGTTCACGGTTATGTCACTGTCAATGGCGCGAAGATGTCAAAATCTCGTGGCACCTTTATTACAGCTCGTGCTTACCTTGATCATTTTGATGCAGATTGCCTGCGTTATTACTATGCGGCAAAACTTTCCTCACGCATTGACGATATTGACCTAAACTTAGAAGACTTTGTTCAACGTGTTAACAGCGATATTGTTAATAAAGTCGTTAACCTTGCATCACGTACAGCGGGTTTTATCAGCAAGCGTTTTGATGGCAAATTAGCTGATTCTTTAGATGATGCTAAGCTTTATCAACACTTTGTTGATATGAAAGAAACTATCGCACAGTCATTTGAAAATCGTGAGTTTGGTAAAGCAGTTCGTGAAATCATGGCATTAGCGGATGAAGCCAACCGCTATATTGATGAAAAAGCGCCGTGGGTTGTAGCAAAACAAGAAGGTCAAGATGCACAGCTACAAGCTATTTGTACAATGGGTATTAACTTATTCCGTGTACTGATGACATATCTGAAACCTGTTTTACCTTCATTAACAGAACGTACAGAAGCCTTCTTGCAAACTGAATTAACATGGGATGCGCTTGAGAAACCACTGTTAAATCAAGATATTACAAAATTCAAAGCACTGTTTAACCGCATTGAAATGGATAAAGCTAATGCAATGGTTGAAGCATCTAAAAGCACCATTGCACCAGTAAAAGAAGTGACTGGTCCATTAGCAGATGACCCAATTCAAAAAACCATCAACTTTGATGATTTTGCGAAAATCGATATGCGTATTGCTGAAATTAAACAAGCTGATTTTGTTGAAGGATCAGACAAGTTGCTGAAACTAATTTTGGACTTAGGCGGTGAAACTCGCCAAGTATTCTCTGGTATTCGTACAGCATACCCAGATCCAAAAGTGTTGGAAGGTCGTCTAACCGTTATGGTAGCAAACTTAGCACCTCGTAAAATGCGTTTTGGTATTTCGGAAGGCATGGTAATGGCAGCAGGCCCTGGTGATAAAGATATCTTCTTACTCAGCCCAGATTCTGGTGCAAAACCGGGTCAGCAAGTGAAATAACAACCAAGATTCATTTGCCAAATAAATAAATGGCGGGGTTCTATAAGAGCCCCGCTCTTTTTTTATTGTGATCCATAGCACACTTTCAAAATCGGTGTATGATAAATCTGTTAGTTGATTTGGGACACTTACTTATGAAATCTAAACGGGCACGAGTGCAGATTACACTTTGGCACTATCTACGATCTTTTTTGGTACTTTATCTTTGTCTTTTTGCAGGTAATCTTATTTCAGCCCTTTTGCCCTTTGCGGTTCCAGGCAGTATTGTTGGCTTACTGATCCTTTTTGGTTTACTTGCTTTCCAGCTTATTCCATTACGCTGGGTAAAACCGGGTGCCAATATTCTATTAAAAAATATGACATTACTCTTTATTCCTATCGGGGTAGCCGTCATGAACTATTATGATTTATTAAGTCAGCAACTCTTCCCGATTGTTTTAGCCTGTATAGTCAGTACCTTTGGTGTAATGGCATTGGTTGCTTATTGTTCACACTACGTTCATCGTGAACGCATTATTGTTGGTGCAAAACCAGACCAAGTTGAAGATGTTGTTGTAGCAAAAGAAAAAGACGACGATAAAGCGTTAAGTGAGAAGAAAAAATGTTAATGTTAATGAATATCTGGTGGTCACTTCCTCTCACCATAATCGTCTTTTATTTATCACGTAAACTTGCGGCTCGTTATAAATTACCAATATTAAACCCGTTGCTTATTGGTATTGCAGTTATTATTCCCATTCTATTAATCACGCACACACCTTATGAGCATTATTTTGCAGGTAGTCGTATTTTAAATGACTTACTGCAACCTGCTGTTGTCGCTTTAGCGATACCGCTTTACCAGCAATTACACCAAATTCGCGCACAGTGGAAATCGCTGATCAGTATTTGCTTTATTGGTAGTATTGCCGCAATGGTCAGTGGTACTGCAATTGCCTTATGGGCAGGAGCAACACCCGAAATTGCTGCATCAATTTTACCTAAATCAGTGACAACGCCTATCGCAATGGCTGTCGCAGATTCCATAGGTGGTATTCCTGCAATCAGTGCTGCATGTGTTATTGCAGTAGGTATTTTAGGTGCCATTTTTGGTCACACACTCTTTAAAATACTGCGTATTCCTACTCACGCATCTCGTGGTTTAGCTATGGGAACCGTTTCTCACGCAGTGGGAACAGCAAGAGCGGCTGAAGTCGATTATATTGAAGGTGCTTATAGCTCACTGGCATTAATGACCTGTGGGATTATTACTTCCCTTACAGCGCCATTTATCTTCCCTATTATTTTGCATCTTTATAGTTGATACCTTTCTTATTCTCCATTCTTAAATCCTCGATTTAATTAAATTTATTTCGGGGATTTTTACTATAAATTTGAGATACATCTCTCAATTAATGAATTTGTTGCAATTGTTTCATTGAAAATATGATTTTCATCACATATAAGAATGGGTAAAGATGCCTAGAATCTTATAATACAGAAAGATTAATGGGAGACTCATGTATGCATACTCGTTTTCAGGCAATTTGGTCAGATTTATCCCCTCAGTTACAACAAGCACTTGCTCCTTATCTTGAGCAGGATGAATTCCCTGCAATGTTTACGGCAGAACAGGTCAATGCCATAAAAACACAGTTACAATGTAATGATGATGCCTTAGCCCTAGCACTTTTACCAGTTGCCGCAGCTTGTGCTGTCGCGCCAATCTCTAATTTCAAAGTGGGTGCGATTGCTCGTGGCGAAAGTGGTAATCTCTATTTCGGTGCCAATATGGAATTTGCTGGCGCACCGCTACAACAAACGGTTCATGCTGAACAAAGCGCCGTGACTCATGCATGGTTACGTGGTGAATCTCGCTTAATCTCAGTCACCGTTAACTATACACCTTGTGGTCATTGCCGCCAGTTTATGAACGAATTGAACAGTGGCACCCATATTCAAATTCAGTTGCCGGGTAGAAAAATGGCAACATTAGGCGATTATTTACCTGATAGCTTTGGCCCGAAAGATCTCAATATCACCTCTTTATTAATGGACAAAGTTAATCACGGTTACAAAATTGATAACCCTAGTGAATTAGCACAACAGGCACTACAAGCTGCCAATCGTAGCCATGCTCCTTATAGTGGATCGCACAGTGGTATTGCTGTTCAAATGAAAAATGGCAAAATTTTCCAAGGTAGCTACGCTGAAAATGCCGCATTTAATCCAAGTTTACCGCCATTACAAGCAGCATTAATTTTATTAAATATGGCAGGTGAGTGTGTGATGGATATTGAATCTGCTGTCTTAATTGAAAAAGCAGAGACAATTTTAACGCAATGGGATGCAACACAAGCAACATTAACTGCTTTAGGTTGCCGCCAAATGCAACGCATCACTTTGTAAAAAGTTTTAACTTATTCCTCTAAAAATCTCTCCTAAAAAAAGCATCAACATGTAAATTTTGCTGATGCTTACCAGAAAAAGTTGTAACAACCGTATCTATCTCTCATTTCCAAGCATAAAAATCATAAAAAAATAACATAAGCTGTACATATTTTTATTATTTTGTAGGATCTACAATTGTCATGTGACTAACTGCCTTACAAGAGTATTTTTCATGGAACTGGAACACGAAAGTAAACGCCCTCTCTACATCCCGTATGCAGGCCCAATCCTGCTTGAATTTCCCCTGTTAAATAAAGGTAGTGCTTTTAGCGATGAAGAACGCAGTACCTTTAACTTACATGGTTTACTGCCTGAAGCAGTAGAAACCATTGAAGAACAGGTTGAACGCGCTTATCGCCAATATCTTGATTTCAAAAACGATAACGATAAACATATTTACCTAAGAAATATTCAAGACACTAACGAAACTCTATTTTACCGTTTATTAGAATCTCACCTCACTGAAATGATGCCAATCATTTACACACCAACAGTGGGTGAAGCCTGTGAACATTTCTCCGATATTTATCGTCGCGCTCGCGGTTTATTTATCTCTTACCCTAACCGCGCCAATATCGACGATATGCTACAAAATGCCACTAAACAAAACGTAAAAGTGATTGTTGTGACTGATGGCGAACGTATTCTTGGTTTAGGTGATCAAGGTATCGGTGGTATGGGCATTCCTATCGGTAAACTCTCTTTATATACCGCGTGTGGTGGTATTAGCCCCGCTTACACCCTGCCTGTTGTGCTAGATGTGGGAACGAATAATCCACAACGCTTAAACGATCCACTGTATATGGGATGGCGTCATCCTCGTATTACAGGTGATGAATATAACGAGTTTGTCGATGAGTTTATCCAAGCTGTTAAACGTCGCTGGCCAAATGTTTTACTACAATTTGAAGATTTCGCACAAAAAAATGCGATGCCTTTATTAAATCGTTATCGTGATGAATTATGTTGCTTTAATGACGATATTCAAGGTACAGCGTCGGTCACTTTAGGTAGCCTAATTGCAGCAAGTCGTGCTGCGGGTCGCCAATTAAAAGATCAAACTGTCACTTTCTTAGGCGCAGGTTCTGCGGGTTGTGGTATTGCCGAGCAAATCATCGCCCAAATGAAATCTGAAGGTTTAAGTGATGAGCAAGCGCGTGAACGTATCTTTATGGTTGACCGTTTCGGCTTATTAACAGACAAACTGCCAAATTTACTTGATTTCCAAAGCAAACTTATCCAAAAAAGCGAAACTATTGCTGATTGGCAAACCGAAAGCGATGCTATTTCACTACTAGAAGTGGTTAAGAATGCAAAACCAACTATTTTGATTGGTGTTTCAGGACAAGCAGGCTTATTCACTGAAGAAATTATTCGTGAAATGCACAAACACTGTGAACGCCCTATCGTAATGCCATTATCTAACCCGACGTCTCGTGTAGAGGCGCGTCCTGAAGATATTATCAACTGGACTGATGGACAAGCTTTAGTGGCAACAGGTAGTCCATTTGCACCAGTTAAATACAAAGATAAAGAATATCCAATTGCACAGTGCAACAACTCTTATATCTTCCCAGGTATTGGATTAGGTGTTATCGCATGTGGTGCAAAACGTGTTACTGATGCCATGTTGATGGTGGCAAGTCGCGCATTAGCAGATTGCTCACCAATGGCAAAAGACGGTGATGGATCTCTGTTACCTTTACTGGCTGATATTCAAAAAGTTTCGCGCTATATCGCAAAACAAGTTGCAAAAGAAGCACAAGTACAAGGTGTTGCTACTGTTACTTCTGATTCAGCATTAGAAGAAGCAATTGAACGTAACTATTGGTCACCAGAGTACCGTATTTACAAAAGAACCTCGTTCTAAGTAGTTTGAAACACTAAGTACCATTCCGAAAAGCGCGTCATTACTTAATATGAGGCGCTTTTTTCTTGCTTCCCTATCGCCGCTCAAGTAGCCTTAACTATTATGAAAGTCATTCGTTATTTGCGTCATTAAGGCAAGGACATGCTAAAACGCCTCATTTATCTTTTTCTCACAATTTTTATTCTACTTGCAGTCACCTTGATTGCCTGCGATCGCTGGATCGGGTGGAAAACCAATCCCTATATATTTGAAGACGTGGATACATTACCTGCTAAAAAAGTGGGCATGGTGTTAGGCACATCAAAGTACTATACCAGCGGTTATATAAATCAGTTTTATCAATACCGCATCCAAGGCGCTGTAAATGCTTATAATAGTGGCAAAATTCAGTATTTATTGCTCAGCGGCGATAATGCAAAACATAGTTATAATGAACCAAATACGATGCGTAAGGATCTCATTAAAGCGGGCATTCCTGCCTCTCGTATTGTGATGGATTTTGCAGGCTTCAGAACACTTGATTCAGTAGTACGAACAAAAGAGGTATTTGGTACAGATGGATTTACCATTATTACTCAGCGTTTTCACTGTGAACGAGCTGTTTTTATCGCATTAGAAAAAGGAATTGATGCACAATGCTTTGCGGTTGCATCGCCTAAAAGCATGTTTAAAGTACGTGTACGTGAAGTATTTGCCAGAGCAGGTGCAATGATTGATGTTTATATTCTAAACCGCGAACCACGCTTTTTAGGGCCGCCAGAAACGATTCCCGCAATACAATCTATTCCTGAAGGCATTAAAGGTTATCCTGCGGTTTCACCAGAGGAAGTCGAATCACTTCCTCTAAATGAAAATAATCATGAAAAAAGCTAAAAGAATTGCGCTAATTTCGAGGCTGATTTACGCCAAATCCACTCTATTGGCCCTTGTGGAAAATAACGTAACCAAATCACAGCAAAAGCAATATTGATTGCCCAAATGACGGCAACAAAAGGCATCAGTTCAGGTAGAGTAAATTGATTAAATAGCCCCATACGCTGAAATAAATAAATACCGATAACACTTTGCATTAAATAGGTTGTTAACGCCATTTTGCCAACACAACGTAAAGCATAGGCAAAATAAGAGTGTTGAATAATATTCCAGCTCCAATAAAACAGCGCAATATACCCCAAACTTTGCATCACTTGGATCAACATGGTTAAAGGTTGTGCCCAAATAGCCGCCCAGCGGTAATCCCAATCAAGATAATAATCCACCAGCACAATAACCGTTTGTAAGCTTAAACTAATTGTGAGGAAATAAAGTGCCACATGACCATAATGAGCGCGACTAAATTTCTGCTGCAACCACCCTGATGCCATTAATGCAGAACCCATCAACATCGCACCAAACAAAAACCAACTGTATTGACGTACTAGATTAAAAACAAAAAGACTTAGTTCATTCAAACGATAATAAACACTATTTAAATAAGGCCCTGTTTTCCAATCTGATTCAGACAATTGAGAATATGGCGTGCTATACCAAACGGTATCAATAAAATCACGATAATAGTAAAACAGCGCACCTAAAATCAGTGCGCCACAAAAATAGAGTATCACTCCTAATATAAATTGGTGCTTTGTTGCGATTGATTTGATAAACGCAAAAACAAATAAACCACATATACTATATGGAAATAAAATATCACCTTCCCAAATAAATAATGTGTGAATAACACCAATTAATGCCAGTACAACTAATCGCGATAAATTAAAACGAGTTCCTTTATACAAAAGGAGATAAAGCGTACCACCAAATAGCAGCGCAAAAATAAAGAGGAATTTTCCTTGAGCAAATAGATTTAATGCCATCCATGTTATACGATCACCAAAAGAGGCTTCTCCCGAATGTAATGGATTAAATGAAGCCACTCTTAATAATGCAAAACCTGAAATATTGAGCAATAAAATGCCAAGGATCGCCATTCCTCTCAACGCATCGAGGGCTTCAATACGTTGATGAGACGATTCATTCATTTTTATTTAAATCTCAAAGATGACGAACAGCGCGCAGAAACTCCTGACGCGTATTTTGACTAGATTTAAATAACCCGCCTAATGAAGTTGTTGTTGTTGCACTAGTTGCATCACGAATACCACGAGCTTTAACACAATAGTGAACCGCATCAATAGAAACAGCTACATTTTTTGTGCCTAGTAACGTTTGTAATGCGATAAGGATTTGCTGTGTTAAGCGCTCTTGAACTTGAGGACGCTGAGCAAAGAATTGCACAATTCGATTAATTTTAGATAACCCAATCACTTTATCTTTCGGGATATAAGCCACAATAGCTTTACCATCAATGGTGACAAAGTGGTGTTCGCAAGTACTTGTTAATGTGATATCTCGTACCGTCACCATTTCATCAACTTGCATTTTATTTTCGATTAGTGTGATTTTGGGGAAATTGTGGTAATCCAGCCCTGAGAAAATTTCATCAACATACATTTTAGCGATACGACGAGGAGTTTCAGCTAAACTATCGTCGCTTAAATCTAGATTTAACAGCTTCATCACTTCTGTCATATGATGTTCAATTTGCTGTTTGCTCTCACTTGGAGAGAGTTTCGGTTCACGAAGAGGCGTTTCCAAACCGCGTTCAACTAACGCAGCGTGCACCCATTGCGCCTCTTTACTTAATGATGACATTGGACTCTCCGATAAACACATTAATTAAGTAGCCGTTATCGCTCTTAGCAACAACAGCCTACACTTTAGATGACCTCAATCACATTATCCAGCAATACCGCATTTTTCGTTATGAAATTATTGCATTTTTGTATGAGCTATTTTTAGTTTAAGCCTGATTTTTTTCTTTTAAACACACCAGAAAACCACCGATTATCAATACAATAAAAGCGACATAAAGAGCAGGTTCTAATTTTCCCGTCAATGCTGTTGAAAGTGAAGAAATTACGGGGCCAACTAATTGCCCGATGGCATAAAAAGTGGTGAGTAAACCCGCCATATAACGCCCATGTTGAGGCGCTAATTCACGACCTCGTAAAAACGCCAGTTGTACTGCACACATTAAGCCACCACCAATTAAAAATGCCCCTATCGCCAACCCAGTAATGGTAGGAACCCACAGCGCAATCAGTATGCCTAACGCTTGTAACCAAAGCGTAATGGCTAAACGTAACTGCGTGTTTAATACATTACGCGTGAAAATAGTGATCCCAATACATAATGCCGCAGAAGCACCAAAAACAGGCCAAACAAATTGCGCAATTAAGCTCCCTGGAAAGCGTTCTGCTGCCATTTGAGAAAGAAAAGTTGCGGGTAAAATATAGCCAAACCCAGCAAAGGTATAACCCCAAATCAGCCTTTTTATCGCTGGCGTAAGCGTTAAAGAGGTAACTTTTACTTCCTCTCTGCTCATTGTCCAAGGCTTTGGAAGATGGTAGCTCACATATATGGCACAAATAAAAGCAAGAGAACCATAAATTAACCACCCTGCCACTGCACTCATTTGCCATTTCATAATTAACACAGCAAGAATACCGCTGATAAATATACCAGCACCCGTTCCTGCATAAACAGCCACACTTAATGCAGGTCGATTAAGGCGAGCCAGTAACTCGTTAGCCCATGAAGCCACCAGCACTAATGTCCAACCACTTGCCCAACCAATAAAAAAACGTGCAATACTATGTGTAAAAGCATCATTTAAAAAAGCAGACAACAGCGTGATTATCACCGCCCCCCAAAGACCCGCCCACAAGCGATACCCCACACCTTTAACAGCTTTCATCGCATCATAGGAGCCTGCAAGATAACCAAGATAATTAAATGCAGCGACAATTCCCGCACTTGTTAACGTCAATTGATATTCTGCAATCATCAACGGCACTTGCGGTGTAAAGGTAAAGCGCCCTATTCCCATTGCAACCACTAAAGCAAGAAACCCGCTAAACGCGATATGAAAAGCTTGCGCTGAATGACTTTGGTGATTTGAAGTATTCATGGATATCCATTATTTTGTTTTATCATTTTAAATGTGCTACTCATTAATAACAGAACAAGCAACATATTAACTCCAATCAGTTAACATTTTTGCAATAAAAAGTTTCATTTCTTTCTATTCACAAGATGATCTCTGACATGATGATGTTCATCGTGATAGATTAGTATCATGAAATAAAACAGAACATTTCGATAGATCTTGGAGTATATGATGAGTCAATGTCACGTTAGCGGTTTATTATCTCTTGATGAAGCGCTAGAAAAACTACTTGAAAAACCGCTGGCAATTACCAATACCCTTAACATTCCATTAAATAACGCCGCAGATTATATTCTAAGTGAAGATATTACCTCTCCACTGAATGTGCCACCGTTTGATAATTCGGCAATGGATGGTTATGGACTTCGTTACGCTGACTTAGAAGCTCAAACTCCACTTCCTGTTGCTGGTAAATCGTTCGCGGGTATTCCTTTTGAGGGAGAACTCCCAGCTGGGCAATGTGTACGCATTATGACAGGAGCTATGGTTCCTGCTGGTGTTGATACTGTCATTATGCAAGAAGAAGCCGAAGTGACCGAACATGGTGTCCGTTTTTCACAGCCTGCTAAAAAAGGCCAGAATATTCGCCGTATTGGTGAAGATATTAAAGAAAACGATATTGTATTACCTGCTGGCACGAAGCTTTCAACAGCGCAATTACCTTTAATTGCCTCTTTAGGTGTAGCAACAGTACAAGTTTATCGTCGTTTAAAAGTCGCTGTTTTCTCAACGGGTGATGAATTACAAACTATTGGTCAGCCATTAAAAGCGGGACAAATTTATGATACCAACCGCTTTGCGGTACGTTTAATGCTTGAAAAACTAGGATGTGAAGTTTTAGATTTAGGCGTTATTCCTGATTCACCAGAAAAACTGCGTGAAACCTTTAAAAAGGCTGATCAAGAAGCAGATTTAGTCATCAGCAGTGGCGGTGTTTCTGTAGGCGAAGCCGATTATACGAAACAAATTCTTGATGAAATTGGCGAAATTGGTTTTTGGAAATTAGCCATTAAACCGGGAAAACCTTTTGCTTTCGGTCGCTTACACAATGCATGGTTCTGCGGTTTGCCGGGTAATCCCGTGTCAGCCACAGTGACATTCTATCAATTGGTTCAACCGTTAATTGCACGCCTATCTGGTTTTAGCCATTGGAAAGCACCGCAACGTTTCCAAGCTATTGCACAATCTCCATTGAAAAAATCAGCGGGTCGTCTTGATTTCCAACGTGGTATTGCCAGTATTAATGCCGAGGGCGTATGGCAAGTCGAAACATCTGGGCATCAAGGTTCCCATGTTTATAGCTCTTTTAGTGCCGCTAATTGCTTTATCGTTTTAGAGCGTGAACGCGGTAAAGTTGCAGCTGGCGAAACTGTTACTATCGAGCTATTTAATTCTCTATTAAAAAGCGAATAGCCTTTATGAGTATTGAATTAACGGATGAAGAAACACTACGTTACAATCGCCAGATTGTATTAAGGGGCTTTGATTTTGATGGTCAAGAGGCGCTGAAAAATGCCTCTGTACTGATAGTTGGTGCAGGTGGCTTAGGATGTAGTGCCTCACAATATCTTACAGCAGCAGGTGTAGGAAAACTCACTTTATTAGATTTTGATACGGTTTCCCTTTCTAATCTTCAGCGACAAATTCTTCATCGCGACGCCACGATTGGTCAACCCAAAGTACTATCTGCGAAAGCAACATTAGAAGCAATTAATCCTCATGTCACAATAGAAACCGTTGATGCATTACTTGAAGATGAAGCTTTAGCGGAGCTTATTAGCCACCATAACCTTGTTATGGATTGCACTGATAATGTGACAGTGCGTGAGCAACTTAATCGCCTCTGTTTTCATCAGAAAAAACCGCTCGTTTCTGGTGCGGCTATTCGGATGGAAGGTCAAATCAGCGTATTCACCTATCGAGATGATGAGCCTTGCTATCGCTGTTTAAGTCATCTTTTTGGTGATAACGCTTTAAGTTGTGTTGAAGCTGGCGTAATGGCGCCTGTTGTAGGCACTATTGGTACTTTACAAGCCGTTGAAGCTATCAAACTGCTTACAGGGTATGGTGAACATTTACATGGCAAGGTGTTGATGTTTGACGCAATGCGAATGCAATTTCGTGAATTCAAATTACCTAAAAATCCACATTGCGAAGTGTGCTCAACCAATTTACCAGACAATTAACCACGCTGATGCTTGAATAAGGTAAGTCTATATTCTTTAAGCTTACCTTATTTCACTCAATCTCTAAGTTGTATTCATATTCATCATTAAGTCGATGTAACAAGCTTGTAGTATTCACTCTGATTTAATTCTACTATGACCGCCCGCGTCAAAACGCAACAGGATGCCCTATAAACAAAATAATCATTTAAGCACGCATTCTACGTGCTAAAAAAGCAATACAAGGTAGAAGAATGACATTTCAAATTGCAGACACTCTCTATTACAACGGACTTATTTATACCGCTGATCATAATGACACTATTGTTGATGCTATCGCGATCAGCCAAGGTGTGATTATTGCTTCAGGTAAAAAAGAGGGGTTACTTTCTTACTGTAATGAAAATACTGAGCAGATTGATTTACAGGGAAGAATGGTCATGCCGGGCATTATTGATGCACATATGCACCCATTCTGGGGAGGCGCAACACTAGCGGGTTGCCATCTTGATTATCAATCACTCTCTATCGATGACATTTTATTACGTATTCAGAAATACCTTGATGAAAACTTTATTGATAGTGATACCGAATGGTTAAAAGTTTCCGCATGGTATCGTGAAGGTATGCAACCTGAAGGTGTGCAAATGACACGTTATCACCTTGATACCTTAAATACGACTCGCCCTATTTTGCTCTTTTCTAGCGATTGTCATAGTGTTCTTGCTAATTCTCGCGCTTTAGAACTGTTAAATATCACCACTGAAACGCCCGATCCACCTGATGGAAATATTGAACGTGATGGTGATAGAACACCGATTGGCATTCTTGAAGATGCGCCAGCAATGCAAGCCATTGATAGCTTGCCCCCATTAACTGAAGATCAAAATTTACAAATAGCTCGCCATGTTCAAAAATTATTAAATGAACAAGGCGTAACCACGATTATGGATGCTCGTGTGGGTGAGCCTCAATTACGCGCCTTCAACACGTTAAGACAAGCAGGTGAATTAACCCTGCGCATAGAGAATGCCGTTGAAATCACGCCAGATGATGTACCTTGTATTGAAGATATTCCAAACGCTGTATGCCATGCTGTCACTCGCTTTTCGCAATGGCATCAAATCAGCGAAGGTGCTCAACCCAGTGTTGCGATCCGCCATATCAAACTTTTCCTTGATGGTGTATTACAAGCGCCGATTATGACAGCGCGCTTGCACTCACCTTATCGTATTAACGTTGGCACTGATGATACGCCACACTGGCAAGACTCTGAACATATTGGCGATCTCTATTTCTCGCCTGAAATTTTAACACCGTTAGTCACAGAAATTGCCCGTGCGGGTTATCACCCTCATATTCATACTGTTGCTGAAGGTGCAATTAGTACGGCACTTGATGCTATTAGTGCAATGCGCAAAGCCTTACCTGAAAAAGACATAAGACCGGGGCTTGCACATAATGAATTGATGTGTGAAAAAGATTATGCCCGTTTTACACAACTAAAAGCCTTCCCTTTCCTCTCCTTCCAATGGGCAGCAGCAGAACAGAGCAATATCGAAAAAGATATTGAAATGCTAGGTAAATCTCGCTGTGACTATTTAGAGACTGCTGGCAAGTTTATTGATGCTGGCGTTACTGTTGCTTTTGGTAGCGATTGGCCAATTGACCCACTTAATGAATGGTACGATTTTAAAGTTGCGATGACTCGCCAAAAAGATGCAGCAAGCCCACGCCTTGATAATGATCGTAACCTTACGTTAATTGAAGTCCTACGTGCTGCTACCATTAATGCCGCTCAAGCATTAGATATGGATAAACAAATTGGATCATTAGAAGTCGGAAAATTTGCCGATTTAATCGTATTAGATAGAAACCTGTTTGAAATATCGGCAGAAGATGTTGAAAATGTCAGGGTATTGTGTACGATCATTGCGGGGAAACCCACAATTTAGCTGAATAATATAATTAATAAACCCGCTTAAAAAGCGGGTTTATTTTTATAATCGCACTTAATCTTATGAAAAATAAGATAAATTTAATAGAATTATAAAGCAATTCCCATCATTGTGCTGACTTCTTTTAATCCTTCTCGCTCATAAAAACGTTTAGCGGCACCATTTTCAGCTAATACAGACAATTCGAGATGCGTCATTTTTTCTGATTTTGCCCACTCTTTCATTGCGGTCAACAATAAACGGCCTACGCCTTGGCTACGTACCGTAGGATCAGTAACGATATCGTAAATATAAGCATATTTACGTTGAACCAAGCAGTTAAACATAGGTGTTTCTTGAATTTGCGCTATGCTAAATCCAACCACTTTGCCATCTAAATCTGCAACCAAAAGATGAAACTTATTATTTTTTATTCCATTAATAATAAATGCTTCATCTTGCTTACCCGGCTTTAATCTTTCTGGCTGTAATGTTGCCATTTCATCAAATAAATGGATATAAAGAGTATTAATTTCTTCTACATCAGACAATATTGCTTTTCTTATGATTACCATTTTTTACCTTTATTTGTTATAGGTTTTTACTGGAGGTGCAATATATGTTTCAAATTTATCTAATAATTGAATAGGGCATTGTTCCACAATCGCCATATGGCGATATTTTTCATGTAGGAATTGTTCATCCGCCATTTTATCAATCATCATCAAAAGCGGATCGTAAAATTGATTAATATTAAGTATGCCCAATGGTTTTTGGTGCAAACCAATTTGGCTCCATGTAAAGACTTCACTAAACTCCTCTAATGTACCGAAACCACCGGGTAAAGCGACAAAACCACCAGCCAGTTCTATCATTTTATTTTTACGTTGATGCATTGTTTCAACAACATGCAGTTCGGTCAGATTTTTATGCGATATTTCACGCCCTTCTAATAGTGTAGGAATAACCCCTATCACCTTTCCGCCTTCAGCTAATACAGTATCAGCGAGAGTGCCCATAATACCGACACTGGCACCACCATAAACTAAGGTAATATTACGTTTAACTAGCTCTTTGGCAAAAATAATTGCTTGTTCTTTATAAATAGGTGAAGCGCCTAAACTAGAACCACAATACACTGCGATAGATTTTATTTTACTCATTTCTTTATTCTCTTTTAGCTAGTTAAATCGAGCTTGGAATTATACTGAAGGTATTTTTAATAAAAAAGGTTAAAAAAAGTGTTTTTACGCTTTTTATTTCACATATATATTTAATCATTATTAATGCTTATATTTATGAGACGTCATTTTTTATTTTATTAAAAATAAATTAAGTTATATTTTAGCTAATCGCACTCAACTAAATTAAAATAAAAAATATTTATTAATGAATAGCTATATTAAAGTCGGTGATTTTATTTTATATTATGCGATCCTTTGTTATCTGCTAACAGAGAACACATAACGATTGATTATTGACGAGGTTTTATAGGATGTTGTCAGCCAGACACTCAGCTAAATTACAGGTGTTTTACCCTGTGCTTCTTTTGCTTCTCTCCATGCTTTCAATTCAAAGCGGCGCATCCCTTGCTAAAAGCCTATTTCCTGTTATTGGTGCCCCAGCTGTAACGGCGTTACGTCTATTATTGGGTACTTTGATCCTCTTTTTTATTTTTAAACCGTGGCGACTCAAATTTACTCGAAAATCAATTATGCCACTGTTTCTATATGGTTTATCTTTAGGAGCAATGAATTACCTTTTCTACCTTGCTCTTGAAACTATTCCTTTAGGAATTGCTGTTGCCCTTGAATTTACAGGCCCTTTAGCTGTTGCTATGTTTTCATCGCGCAGAGCCATCGACTTTTTATGGATAATTTTAGTCATTGCAGGCTTAGGATTATTGCTACCTATTGGCGATAATATTCATGGATTAGATCCTCTAGGTATTCTTTATGCACTGGGTGCTGGTGTAGGTTGGGCGCTATATATTGTATTCGGACAACGTGCAGGTAAAGGCTACGGTGCGGCAACAGTTTCAATTGGCTCATTAGTGGCTGCCTTTATTTTCGTTCCTATTGGTATGTTACAAAGTAGCCCTGACATTATGTTTAGCTGGTCAATTTTACCAGTTGCATTAGCCATTGCAATTTTATCAACTGCATTTCCTTACACCTTAGAAATGATTGCGCTTACACGTTTACCCGCTAAAACGTTCGGTACTCTAATGAGCTTAGAGCCTTGTATGGGTGCCTTTATTGGTATTATTTTCTTACACGAACATTTGACACTAATTCAATGGATTGCCCTTGCCTTTATTGTATTAGCCTCTATAGGTTCAACAGCAACCATGAAAAATAAAACCAAAATTGAAGAGGTTAAATAATTACTTAACCGTATTTTCTTATAAGAAATAAATATTTATTTAAAAAGGATCTTATGATCCTTTTTTCTTATTCAATAATAACTTTACTGACCTATCATTGCTATTTTGCGCTCATTGTCTTACCCTAAATAGACTATATTCGATAGATTAGATTTTTTTAATAGATGACCTATCAATTTAATAGTATCAATCGATAAGACTAACCATTAATAATTCACTATCATCATTAACAGAAATTAAGATATTGAGTTATTAATTATTTAGGGAGAACGATTATGAGTACTGCTAAATTAGTCAAATCCACACCTTCAACTCTGCTTTATACCCGTAATAACCTCGATGACAGCGTAAAACTGCACGCTATTGAATTATTGCAACAGATGGTGACGCAGTTTATCGACCTATCTCTCATCACAAAACAAGCGCACTGGAATATGCGTGGCAGAAACTTTATTTCTGTTCATGAGATGGTTGATGGCTTCCGCGATACCATTAATCAGCACACTGATGAGTTCGCAGAGCGTATTGTTCAGTTAGGTGGCACAGTATTAGGCACCGCGCAAGTTGTCGGTAAAAAAACACCACTGAAAGCTTATCCACTGGATATTCATGATGTGCAAGATCACCTAAAAGCACTGGCTGATCGTTATGCTGTTGTTGCTAATGATATTCGTAAAGCCATTGACGAAGTTGAAGACGAAGATACCGCCGATATGTTTACTGCTGCATCGCGTGATCTTGATAAATTCCTATGGTTTATTGAAGCCAATATTGAAAATTAATCTACGTGTAAAGAGACATGATTAATATCAAAAAAGGCTGCCATGTAAGGCAGCCTTTGTCTATTTTCTGATTGAATTAAAATGTATACACCACACCCGCATTAACACTAAAACCATTCCCAGGGAAAAGTAAGGCATCATTCTTTTTCACTGTTGGATTGGCCAAAGTGCTTGCTGCATAGCGTTTATTCGTAATATTGTCTAAATTCAAATAAGTAGACCACTGATTATCATATTGATAATGTGCATTAAATCCTAATAATGCATAGGGTTTACTCTTTTGAATATTAAGATGGTTACCATGATCAACAGCAACATTTGTGGGTGACCAATACAGTGTAGGACCAAATCTCAATCCATTTAATTGATAGTTAATTTCACCCGAAATAAGGTTTCTAGGAATACCTGCAATATATTTTCGATTATATTCCCCGCCCATAAAACGAAAATCATTATACGTCCATGTTGCGCGATAGAGAAAATCACCAACACGAAGCGGTTGAATCGCATTGATACTGAATTCAACACCTTGATGGCGAGTTTTTGCAGGATAATTATAAATATCAACAATATTCCCATTTTGATCGTGGGATGTAATATATTCATCTTTAATAAAACTGCGATAAAGCACCGTACTTAAACTGATATTATCTGTTAATTCAATATCACTACCAATTTCAAAACTGGTTGCTTTTTGAGGTGAAAGTTTTAACAGATTGACCTTATTTAACGGCGCTTTAGGATTAATAATATCATTAAAGGAAGCCGGCTCTTGGCTCATACTGACATTAGCAAATAAGCGTGCATTGTAATTAGGATACCAAATCAGCCCAACTTTAGGTGTTAAGAAATTAAAGGACTGTTCAAGAGAATTATGGCTCGAAAATACATCTCTTTTCGCATGAGTTCCTTTTACATCCAGATTAAACAACACACTGTTACTAATATGTATACCCGCCCCTAAAGACGCATAGATATTTTCAGCTCGTCCATCATATCGTCCTAGCCAGCCTTTGGGATTTTTCTCGATATCATCTTTCATTATCGAGTGATCCCAAGCTAACGCGGCACGATAACTAATATGCTGAGTTTCTAATTTATAATTAAATTGAGCGCCTTTAGTATAGTAATTCACAAATTGGTAATGGCTGGGTGTTTTGAAATTATCATGTGTTTGTGAATACCACCATCCAAATTGAATATCGTGAGCACCACTATTCCATGTCGATTTATTGGCTATACGTAATTGTTCGACATTTCTATGGGGATCTTTTTTCTTAATTGCAGGTAATACCGCTTTAGGATCATTCTCAACCATTTGTAAGGTTGCTGGGCCAGGAACATCAAAACGCAGATCAGTCCAATTAATCCATGTTCTATTTTCAAAGTTGTCTGAAGTATACCCGAGTGTTGAGCGCATTGTTTTACGTTGAGAAGCAGAGTGCTCTCGATACCCATCATAATGGTCATAACTTAGACTTATTCTGGCATCAATAGGATGATCATCACTATAACCGCCTAACGCCATTTGTAGACCTTGACGTCCAAAAGAACCTTGCTCATAACGCAATTGATTTTGATTATTTCGTCCTGTATAGGTGATAAAATCAAGCTCTCCCCCTAAGTTATTGCTTTGCAATTGTGTACTATTTGCACCGCGGCGAATGCTAATAAATTGTGCATCTCGTACATCAATCATACTTGAGTGAAAGCTACCATCGGCTTCATTAAGAGGCAGTCCGTCTTGGAGTAATAATACTCCTCTAGAAAGTGGCGCACTTTGAACACCTGAGCCTCGAATACTTAAACGAGGTTGATCTAATCCACCAAATAAACTTTGTATCACGATACCAGGTTGATCCTTTAAGGCATCATTCAACGTTAATAAGCGATTTTCATGATCAACCGTAATTAAATTAGTTCCCCCTGCTATATTGCTTATTTTTTCAGCTTCAATGTTATAAATACGATTTGACGAATGACCTTCTTTTTGTCCACTGACAATAATATGTTCTGGTTTATTTTCATTCGCTTGGGAATAACTCAATATTGGTGTAATCGAAAGCAAAGAGGAAGAAATAAACCACAAGGATTTTTTTAAAATAGGCATATTTATCGTTCTATTTATCATTAATAAAAGAATAAAAAAGAGTATTTTCTTGGTTTTATTTATAAAAAATGCCCAATTAAATTGGGCATTAAGTTAATTAATGTTTGTCGTCTTCATGTTCAATAATACGGAAGTTTTCACAGATAAATAAATAAGCGAGCGCTCCCATTGAAACTAGACCAAGAGTGATAGTTAATTCTGGTAGCGATGGCCAATAAGAGACACCCGTTGATGTCACCATACCTGTCACCACAACGTTATAACGGTTTAAAATAACCCCCGAAGCGACTAGCGCACCAAAGGTTACCAGCCAGCCTCGACGTTTTATTAATGGTGAGAAACAGATAATTAACGGCACAATAACGCCAAAACCAACTTCAATCCAAAAGAATAAAGATTCAAAGCTGCCTTCGAAAAGGTAATGCACTTTACCTTCTGCAATAATACTGCCGAATTTCAACGCTAAATAAACCAGCATTGCATAACCTGAAATTCGAACTAATCCGCTTAATACCGACATTGGCACTTTGTGATTAAACGCTCGGCCTGCTAATGCAGTTTCAACTGCGATCATTGCAGGGCCAACAAAAAACGACGAAATTAAAAATTGGAAGAAAATAATTGGCGACCACCATAATGGATGCAGTTTATCGACCATTAATAAATAAAGCGCCCCAAGTGATGATTGATGCATTGATGGAATTGCAATACCAATGACTAACAATACTGGTAATATTTTACGGAAAAAATTATGGTATTTTCGTCCAACTCGTTCAGTTGCCACTTCTCCAAATTCAATTAATTGCACACTGGTATAAACAGAGACGCAAATAAAGACTTCAAAAAGCACTGAGCTATGCCCTTGAGAAACTAATGGACGCCAGAAATTCCACCACTGCCCAATATCAAGGAAAAGCCCGACCATCACCAATAAATAACCAATTAATGACGTTAATGCTGCACTTCGAGCAATACTTGAAAATTGTTCTTGTTTAAATACGTAAACAATTAACGCAGTACCATACCCACCCCCAGCTAACGCCACACCGCACATCACATCAAAAGAGATCCAAAGCCCCCAAGGCCATTCATCATTAAGATTGGTCACTAATCCCAATCCTGTGACTAAGCGAAATAAGATAAGCCCTACGGCAATCAAACTGATAGCAACAAGCACCCAGCGCACTGGTGTCATAGGAAAACGCCACTTACCAAAGTGGGTCGAATTATCGATAACACTCATTCTGATCTCCTTGTTTCTTCATCAGTACTATTCTGGTTATGATCTAGATGCTGATGGGATTGCTCATCGCGGCTCACTTTATCTTTTCTGTGATTAAACATGGCAATACCACCCAAAATCACAGCCCAAGTAGCGCCTGCTATCGGCGTATATTTCATAAAATCAGAGGTATAAGAAGAGAGTGGTTTTTCCGTTAATCCCGTTTTAAAGCCAAGCTGTTCAAATGGCACATCAGAAATATAGAGCCATTCAGTCCCCCCTACTTCTTTCTCACCATAAATATGTTGAACATATTCTGGATTATTCGTGATGGTTTCTCTGGCTTTTTCTAATAAGGTTTGTCGCTCACCAAATACCAAGGCTTGAGTAGGACATACTGCAACACATGCGGGAGATTGCCCTTCTTCCACACGAGATGAGCACATCATGCATTTAGTGACATAAGGAAGTGACTTTTCCCACTCATATTTAGGAATATCAAACGGGCATGCCACCATGCAATATCGGCAACCCACACAGAGATCAGGATAATAAACCACTGGCCCTGCGGGTGTTTTTTGAAAGGCTTTTGCAAAACATGCTGAAGCACAAGCGGGATCAATACAGTGAAAACATTGCTCTTTAACATAACGCCAAACCGCTTTATCTTCTTTCTCAACCGTGACTGTTTTGATAACTGTCCAGTTTTCATCCGCGAGTTTGGCATTCTCACCACTTGCGGGTTGTCTGTCTTCTATCCATTTATTTTCGTTGTACATTTTGCATGCAACTGTACAACTACCGCAGCCGATACACTTTGTAAGATCGACTAATACACCTTTAGACATAATGTGTTTCCTCAATCTTTAAGCTTTCTTTTTGTTAAAATGAATACTGCGATCTTGGTAATGCGTATGAAGCAATTGATGAGCACGTTCACCACAAGGTTCACCTAAAAATTGTTTATAGATACTTTGAATTTCACTGTTTTCATAACTCAAGCGGATTGTGGCGCGTTCATCTTTGCTATAAAGCGCTTTCATGCGTAAAGCACGTATTTCATCAGAAGGCGGTAATGCCGAACGAGGCTGTCCTCCTCCCGCAATACACCCACCAGGACATCCCATAAATTCAACGAAGTGCCACTGTTTTTCCCCTTTTTGAATTGCTTCTAAGACAGGACGCGCATTTCCCATACCTGAGCAAACTGCCACGCGAATTTCCCCCACTCCCGGAATATCCAGAGCGGCTTCTTTAATACCTTCTAATCCACGTACAGGTTGCAAATTAAATAAAGGCTCTGGTGGTCTTTCACCTGTAATAAAGTAGTAACTGGTTCTGACCGCCGCTTCCATCACGCCCCCTGTCACGCCGAAAATAGCACCAGCACCACTGTATTCAGACATTAAGCGATCATAATTTGCGGGTTGAAGAGACGTTAAATCGATATTGTGACTTTTAATTAATCTGGCGAGCTCTCTTGTTGTTAGCACGATATCAACATCACGAAGATCAGGTTTTTCCCATAACACGCTAGCGCCATTCATTTCAGGGCGTGCCGCTTCTGATTTTTTAGCGGTACATGGCATAATGGCAACAGAGATAATTTTGGTAGGATCGATATTTTGCTCTTTGGCATAATAGGTTTTTATCATCGTTCCCAACATTGTCATGGGTGATTTTGCTGAAGATAAATTAGGTATTAATTCAGGATAAAACATTTCACAGAATTTAACCCAACCCGGCGAGCACGATGTAAATTGTGGTAATACGCCATTATTTTGAATTCGTTGCAGTAATTCTGTCGCTTCTTCCATAATGGTTAGATCAGCAGAAAAGTTCGTATCAAAAACTTTATCAAAACCCAGTTTTCTCAGTGCAGCAACTTGCAGTAACTCAATATCCTTACCTGGTTGCATACCAAACTCTTCACCCAAAGCAACGCGCGTAGCGGGCGCAGTTTGAACAACAACATGCAGTGTTGGATCTAATAACGCCCTAATCACCTTATCCGTATCATCAACTTCTGTTATCGCACCTGTTGGACACCAAAGCGTACATTGCCCACAATCAATACAAGGAACGCTATCAATTAACGGTAAATCGTAATTTCCCATCACCGTTTGTACTTTTTCACACACCTCAACACATTGACCACATAAAATGCATTTTTTATCATCACGACAAATTGCCACATTATTAGGATCAATAGGAATTCGGCCTCGGACTTGTACAGGAAAAGTACCTTTTGCATTGTATTGCTCGGGAACCCAGCCAGTACCTCCAGAAATATTACCATCACATCCCGCCGTTACAGCGGTTACCCCTGCCGCAAGACTCATCTTTCCAGCAAATGAAAAGAAAGAACGTCGAGATAATAATTTCTCGTCACTCTCTTCTTTTGTAGGGAGAATAGATTTCATTTTTTACAATGCTCCTGCTTTAATATATAAATAAAACTACCGTTTAAAAGTAGTAATATATAAAGGATTAAAACTTATTTTTGTTAAATATATTTATATGATTTTATTAATAAAAAGATCAATACTTAAAATAAGTATTAACCTTAAAGAACCTAGTTTATTTGAGAAAAAACACCCTATCAGCAATCATCGTTTCATTTAAGAAAATCAGGAGAGATTTTTTAATTCAATAAGTGATAGGGTGTTTATGAGATATATTGTACTGAAGAGAAATTAAAAAAAAACAGCTTACAACCTTATTAATTAAATATATTTAATTTTATTGATACATATCAAAATAGAAATAAAACAATAAAAATAACTCTATAAAAAAACGAGAAAACAAATATAAAAAATTAAAACAAATCATATAGTTAAAACGAATGTTATTTTTTATAAATTTATTGAGCATTTATCTTAACTAAATAAAAAAAGATTATCGCATACTATTTAATATAAAATAAATAATTTAAAAAAACATCAGACTGATAATTTCTAAATAAAGTATTCACTTTTTCTAAATTAATAAAAATAAGAGCATTACAATATAATTGTTTATTTTGTTATAATTATATTAATTTATGTAAAATAATTATTTAATTTTAAATATAAGATATTTTTATTTTTTAATTATTAATAAGATTCATAAAAAATACAAGTTAATAATACCAGATGGAATCTTAAATAAAAATAAAACGAAATGATTAAATATATTTAACCATAAGATGACTTGTATTATTTTAAACAAAAAAACAATTTTTCTTTTATTAAGAATAAAAACTTATAGTAAATAGCCTATATTTATTAATAACACATTAATAAATATATCAAAGTAAGTTAGAGAAGCATAAATCACTAACAAAAGTAAAATCTCTATAATATAATAGAAAATCACTTCTCTTTAGGCATATCTGGTTGATAAATTGGAAAAACTGGCAGTGCAGTTAATAAGCGTGAACCGTAGTTTTTTGTTAATAAACGTCTGTCATAAATGACAATTTCACCATGACAGTGATGACTACGAATAAGGCGCCCAACTTGCTGAATTAAATTAAACGATGCACTGGGTAAGCTTTGCACTTCAAAAGGATAACGTTTGAGTGATTTTAACCACTCTCCCTCAGTTACAATCACCGGATCAGTCACCGGAGGAAAGGCAATTTTATGGATATGTACCTGCGTTAAGTAATTACCTTTTAAATCTAGACCTTCAGCAAAAGATTGTAAGCCAATTAATACACTATTATCACCCGCATCAATACGCTTGCAATGTGTTTCAACTAATCGATAGCGTGGCTGATCCCCTTGTACTAATAAGCATAAACGCAAATCTTTCACTTCTTCTAAAAAACCATCCATTGCACGTTGGCTGCTAAATAAAACCAATTGCCCTCGATGATTATTCTCTTCCATTTCTTGGCGAAAATAACGAGCCATCTCTTTTAAATGCTCACGTTCATGGTGCATAGTTGGCTCATAGTGCATTTTGGGGATCACGAGTTTGCCTTGCTTTTGATGCTCAAAAGGCGAAGACAATGTAATAAAGCGATCATCAAATTGCTCGCTTAATCCCGTCAATTCTTGAATACGAGAATAGCTATTTAATGAACGTAATGTTGCAGACGTAATAACCACATGAGGAATGTTTTTCCATAATAATTGCGTCAATTGCTCACTAACCCGAATGCCAGCACAATGAAAATAGAGATGAGACTGTTTTTTATCGTAACGACGAGTTAACCATTTGGATACTGGTGCTTTTGAGGTTTGCTCTAATGTGGCTAAGCGCCAAAGTTTCGCCATATTTTCTAAATAACCCACCATCCTACTGGTAGTTAAAATGGCACGATGTAAACGCACAACATCTTCTTTCGCTGTCCGTTCTGTTAAATCGTTTAAAATAGCTTCGCCCAGCATTTTTAAACCATCCGTTAGCTTAAATAATGTCTGGCAACTTAACAGAAGTTGTTCAGGTAATTCACCTAACGGGAAGAGATATTCATCTTGTTCACTACGTTCTGGTAATAGTGCTCGCGTGAATGTATCAACCTCTTGATAGGCTTCACGTAACTTAGCAATATGAGCATCAAAACGAATAGGATCAGCCAATTTAGGCGGTCTTACAGGAATAAATTGCGCTAAATACTGACTAACATGACGAGTGATATTATCAAGCTGATTATTAAGGGAAACTAAGGTTATTTCCCCTTCGACTTCAAGTGCATCTCGCGCAACATCAGGAATATGATGCCCTTCATCAAGTACCAAAAGTAGATTTTTAGCATCAGGTAACACGGATTCACTTTCCATAGCTGCCATGACTAAAGCGTGATTGGTAATAACCACATCGACTTCATCAATTTCACGGCGCGCAATAAAAAAAGGACAACGATGATAATATTGGCAATTACGCCCTAAACAATTCATTTTATCCGTACTGATTTTACGCCATAAACTATCGGTTAATGCTCGTTTATGGTGATCGCGTAATCCGTCCCAGCCGAAACTAGTGAAATCATTTTTGAGCTTTTGGCAAATTTCTCTTTCTGCACTGGTCGCCACATCCACTTTATCTTCAAGCAAAAACATTAAGTCAATTTGCTCGCCTTCAGTGGCACAAATCGCATCTAAATTGCGAGGGCATAAATAGCGGCCACGACCAAAAGCGCCTGTGAACGTAAGATCAGGAATGATTTTTTTAAGTAATGGCAGATCTTTGCTGTAGATTTGATCTTGCAGTGCCACATTCGCCGTACTGATTATCAGCGGTTTTTTCTCATCACGACTAATTGCAATCCCCGGAATAAGATAAGAGAGTGTTTTACCCACCCCAGTAGGGGCTTCAATAACAAGATGGCGCCCCATTTCATCAGAAAAAGTCTTAGCTACCTCAGCAATCATTTCACGCTGTGGGGCACGCGGAATAAACCCTTCGATATGCTCTGGTAGGGCTTTATACCACTGACTTATTTGATTTTTAACGGATTGAGAAAGGGACATAACCACTCTGTAACTGATTTTAAGAAAGGCGTCATTGTCTCATAACACTGTATAAAAATCAGTAGTTACCTTTATTTACTCTCTTTTTCATCAAAGAATGGATAACTTCTCGAAATTATTGCTCTTTGTTATGGATTATTCATTCAACTCTTCATAGTATGAGTAACATCCAAAATAGTCTTATAAAAATATTTTTCTTTTGTTTTATTAAGCACAACAACACCAGTTAAGAGATATCTATAATGACTTCCGCAAAACGCCCTATTTTTAACTTAGAACTTGATTTACTTCGAACCTTTGTCGCCGTTGTCGATGGAAATACCTTTGCTGCAGCGGCGGAATCCGTTTGCCGAACACAATCCGCCGTTAGCCAACAGATGCAACGACTGGAGTCTCTACTTGGAAAAGAGCTATTTGCTCGCCAAGGTCGAAATAAAACACTGACAGAAGCGGGTACACAACTGCTTAATTACGCTCGCCGTATTTTACGCCTTAACGATGAGGCATGCCTTTCACTAATGCATGAAGAGATTGACGGCATTTTAAAAATTGGTTCTCCCGATGACACCGCAAACACGATTTTACCTGAACTTCTCGCTCGTTTTTCAGGCGCTTATCCTCGCTTAATTATGGAAATTATTGTTAAACGTAGTCCGTTTTTAATGTCTATGTTAGAAAACAATGAGCTAGATTTAGCCATCTCTACTGAAGAGCATGTGGGTTATCCTAAAATCGTATTACGCGTTTCACCTTCATTATGGTATTGCGGAAAACATTTTAGATTTGATCTTGATGAGCCGTTACCTCTCGTGGTGCTTGATGAGCCAAGCACTTACCGCGATATGATGATAAATCATCTTGATCAGCAAGGTATTCGTTGGCGAATTGCTTATATTGCAACCACACTTTCTGGTGCAAGAGCGGCAGTACGAGCTGGTTTAGGGATTATGGCGCGTTCAATTGAGCTTTCAGGTGATGATTTACGTATATTAGGCGAAAAAGAAGGTTTACCTGCTTTACCTGCGATCCGTTATAACCTTTATTTTAATTCTAATAGCCCAGGGAAAGCGGCACAAATTCTGTTTGATTCATTGAAAAATGAACAAAATGAAGTGATTAATCATGCAGATATCACGCTACAACAAGAATAACCAAAAAAATAAATTATTTCGATAACTCATCAAAAAATGAGAAGTAACAAAGACTGGATTTTTCCTATTCTGGTCTTTGTTATCCACTTAACCCAAATTTCTTAGCTAAAACATAGCTCAATACTGTACCATATTGAATAAGAATGGAATAATAGCCACCTTTATTGTAAAAAGCCTATTTGTTCTATCATCATAACGAGGAGAAAATATATGCCCATTTCCATCAGTGAAATAATGGAAATATTGCCTCATCGTTATCCATTCTTATTAATTGATCGCGTTATTTCTGAGCCAACTGAGCTTGCCAGTGGCAAATTAACAGCCATCAAAAATGTCACAACCAATGATACCGTTGTTTTTGGCGAGTTCTACCCACCTTTATTACTTCTTGAAAGCATGGCTCAAGCTTCGGGCATTCTTGCACATTACTACCTTTCACCTATGAGTGAGGATCAGCAATGTTATTTTGCCAGCATAAAGAATGCTCGGTTTTATGATGCGGTAAAAGCAGGCGATCAGCTAGTTATTGAGATCCAATTTCGCCGACAGCGACGCACTATTGTTAGCTTTTCAGGTACGGTGAAAATTGGGGAAAAGATAGTTTGTACATCTGAATTTATGTGTGCAAGGCAATAGATAAAGGATTGGCAGATAAAACCAATCCTTCACACAATAATCTTGTTTATACTATTTCAGCTTAACCTTCTATTTTTTAACACGTAATAATTGTGTTATTTCTGAAATAGTTACATTGTCGAAATGCAGTATTTTCTCAACTAATTGTGCCGATTGTTCAGCTTCTATCACCAAAGATGCATTATCGTAAAACTTACTGATCACATCTTTATCTGTCATTGGATTCTTCGGGTTACCATACTGAATATCTAATCTCTCCGTGATCTTTTCGCCATTTTTTAATGTCACGAAAATTAACCCGGGAAAATAAGTAGGAAATGGAATTTCTCCTTTTTCGGGATAACGATAACTTACACGCTTCGCTAACGATTGAATATCTTCCCGTTGGAGGTTTTCAGGTAATAATGAAGATAGTGTTAATGCATTATCTAAAAAACCCGCAGCAAATAACCACGGTAAACTAAATTTAGCGCCATAAGCTGTTTGAGGTGCCCATTTTGTTTCAGGTGGCTCACAAATCAAAGCAGCAGCTACTGGATCGACAACGCACTCGACACTCTCGATATCATCAGCGGTGATCCCTTTTTTCAGCAAATTACGCCCACAATCAACCGTTGCATGAGCAAAATGGCACACCGGATAAGGCTTAATAGAAACATTTAAAAATTCCCATACTTCACCTAATCCCAATGCAACTTGTTCTGGTTGCGCTTGCTCTCGAATACCATGGGTTTGATAAAGGCTATACCGACCTTCAAATATTGTTTCAGGGCCTGTCATTCCACCTTTTGCTAATGATGCGGCGATAATACCTGATTGTGCAGCCCATCCCGCATGAAAGCATTTAGAAGATGAGCTATTAGTAAGATATTCAGCTACTCCTGCTGCTTGGCTTCCTGTTAACCCTAATGCATTCACAGTTTGTTCAGGCGTCAATTTTAATAGCGAAGCAGCACAAGCCGTTGCGCCAAAAATACCAGCAATTGCGGTGGCATGAAAACCACGCTGATGAAATCCACTATGGCTTGCTAAGCCTACTCTTGCCGCGACTTCCCAGCCAATCACCCACGCCGTTAAAATATCTTGTGATGATGCACCGATAGATTCACCCAATGAAAAAGCAATCGGTGTTAATACTGCACTACCATGTGTAATGGAATCGGTATGTGTATCATCAAAATCTAAAGCATGTGCTGCAATTCCATTGGCAAGAGCTGCCACGGTTGTACTTGCCGTTTGTGAACTTCCCCAAATAGGGATATCACCTTGGCTATCAGGTAAAAAAGCAACGCCTTGTCGCCCTTGAATTGCACTTTGCTGCACACTGCCAGCCAAAGCGACACCTAATGTATCTAATAAATGAATTTTAGCTCGGCTAACAACTTGAGCAGGTAAATCAGAAAATGTGGTTGTGGTAATAAATTGGGCTAACTGCTGACTCAATGTCATAAACACCTCGAAATTGATAAGAAAAAGCCAGCAATATCACCGGCTTTTAGATAATAAGAAGGTTGGAGGTAATTAATTCACTTAGTCATTTAACCAGCCAGAGGCTTTGGTTTGTGCGACAACACGATCAACCTGAGCTGGCGCATTACCCACATAAGTCGTTGGATCTAACAAAGCATCAAGTTCTTCTTGCGTAATATGATCACGAATACGTGTATCACGATTAATTGCTTCTACGAAGGTAATGCCCTCTTCTTGCCCTGACATTGATGCTTCATACACAATTTCATGTGCCGTTTGTTTACCTGCTTTATCAGATAATGCAAACATCACGCGTTCAGCCAGCATAAAGCCACCCAAAATATCCATATTTTTGCGCATTTTTTCAACATGAACATTTAACCCGCCTAATACTGTTTTCATATTATCAAAAATAACAGACAGCATCAGACACAGTTCTGGCATGATTTTCCATTCCATTTTCCAGATTGCACCATCACGCTCGTGTTGATGTTTCATCATATCGGTTAAAACAGAAAGGTTTGCTTTTAAGGTATTGCTAACACAAGCGGCATTTTCAACAATAGCTGGATTGCGTTTATGAGGCATCGTTGAAGAACCGACTTGTCCTTTGCTGAAAGGCTCTGATAATTCATCAATTTCGTTATGTGCTAATATCAAAATTTCATTGGCAATTTTACCTAATGTACCGCTAATTAAGCCAATCAACATGCCGTATTCGCTAAATCTATCACGTGCAGGTTGCCATGAAATTTCAGGCACACCTAAACCTAAACGTTTTAATACACGCGCTTCTAATTCATCAGCCTTATCACTTAAAGAGGCTTTTGTGCCCACCGCTCCGACGACACTTCCCACAAATAAACGTGGTTCAATTTCTTTAAGACGTTGATAATGACGGGCCAATTCTGTTAACCAAATTGCAGTTTTATGACCAAAAGTGATTGGCAGTGCTTGTAATGCTAATGTGCGCCCTACCATTGGGGTATTTCGGTGTTTTTCACTTAATGATAATAATGAACGACCTAATATTTTGATATCACGAAGGAAAGTATGATGAGCATCTTTAAGTTGCAGTACAAGACCTGTATCAATCACATCTTGTGTGGTTGGCCCAAAGTGAACATATTCACCATAATGTTCAGGGCAAGCATGTTCTAAACCACGAATAGTTGGCACTAATGGATGGCGAGTCAAACGCACTTGTTCTAATACATAATCCATATCGAGCTTTTCAAGCTTTGCGGTGTCTGCAATAACGTTTGCCGCCTCTTTTGGGATCAACCCTAATTCTGCTTGTTCTATGGCTAATGCCGCTTCATAATCAAGCCAATTTTGCATTCTCGTTTTATCAGAAAAAATAGTTCTCATTTCTTCTGTTGACCATAAATTCTTTAATAAAACCGAATCAAAAACGCTGGTTCCCATAATTATTTCCCCTGTTAAAAGAATAATAAAAAAATCGTTTTTTTAATCAAACGACTTGTTAGATTGTTATTTTATTTATGCAATATAATCTCTAAAAAAACACTTTGATAATTTTAATCTAAATTAAAAAATTTCTAATCAATCAAAAAATAACATTAATTCAATATGTTATAAATAACTCTTTATTTATTAGTTATAACTTTTGAATCTTAAATGTTATTTAAGATTTAATTAGAATAATTAATGCTAAAAAATTAGATGAAGATCATCTTTTTTTAAAAAGAGCTATTTTAAAAATAAATAAGTTTGTTATAAATAATAGAAACAGAATAAGCGCAGAGAAAAAAGTAATTAAAGGTTTTATTTAATTACCGGGGAACTCTATTTCTATATTTGGAGATATTAATAATGAAACAAAATAAACAAACAAAACTGATACACAGTGGACGCCAAGAAATTAAAACCTCAGGTCCAGTTAATCCACCCGTTATGAGAGCCAGCACCATTGTTTTTGATTCTATTAAAAGCTGGCGTGATGTCCGTGATCGTCGTGCAACAGAGCGCGTATTGAGTTACGGCGCTCGTGGTACTGAAACCGCTTTTGCACTGGAAGCTTTAGTAACTGAGCTAGAAGGTGGCCATCGCGCTCAACTGTTCCCTACTGGATTGGCAGCTATCGCTGTGACCATTATGGGATATGCTCGCAGTGGTGGTCATGTTTTATTTGCAGATTCTGTTTATGAACCCGTGCGTAAAATTGCCTCTGCTTTTCTTGAACCCAATAACATTGCTTATAGCTTCTTTAAAACAGATGGTTCAGATTTTGAGCAAAAAATTCAAGACAATACACAGCTTATTTTTGTCGAATCACCGGGTTCATTACTTTATGAAATGCTCGACTTACCTGAAATCTGCCGTATTGCGCATGAAAGAAATATTCCTGTTGGTGTTGATAATACTTGGGGCTCTGCATGGCTTTATAACCCGCTGGAATTAGGTGCTGATGTCTCAGTTATTGCAGCGACTAAATATTTATGCGGCCACTCTGATGTGATGATGGGAATTATGGTTGCGAATGAAAAAGCATGGGAAAAAATTGGTGCATTGCCTGAAGCATTAGGTCAAGCCAGCAGCCCTGATGATGCGGCATTAGTGCTTCGTGGTATGAGAACACTGGGACAGCGTATTGCAGCTCATGGCAAATCTGCTCTTGCTATTGCGCAATGGCTAGAAACACGTCCTGAAGTTGAAAAAGTGTGGTTCCCTGAATTACCTAATCACCCTCGTCATGATTTATGGAAACGTGATTGTAAAGGCAGCAACGGTTTATTAACCATTGAATTTAAACAAGGTTATACCGCCAAACAATCAGAACAATTTATTGATGCTCTTACACTTTTTGGTATTGGTGCATCTTGGGGTGGATTCGAAAGCCTTGCTTTACCTGCCAATGTTGCGGGAGCAAGAAGTGCTTCTGATTGGCATGAAGGCCACGGTCCTTTTGTTCGTTTACATATCGGGCTTGAAGCAACTGAGGATTTAATTGCAGACATTACACAAGCGTTCTCAGCATTAAATAAATAACAACAATATTATTGCGTCACTACTAGGGAATTTACTATGACAGGTTTAATCATTGCCGCGCTGGTAACCGCGTTGGTGGTTTATCTACTGGCTAGAGGTTATAAACCTCAGCCAGTATTATTACTCGGGGGCTTATTGCTACTGCTCCTAACTGCTTCTCTCGATCTTAATCCGTTACTACCAGAAAATAAATCAACACAATTTAAGTATTTTGATATTTTCCAAATCTTTACGGATATTATGAGTTCTCGCTTAGCGGGACTGGGCTTAACATTAATGGCTATTGCGGGTTTCTCTCGTTATATGGAACACGTTGGCGCAAGCCGTGCTTTATTTGCCATTTTTGAAAAACCTTTAAAAGCAATTAAATCGCCTTATTTACTTTTGGTTATTTCATTTTTAGTTACCCAAATCTTGGTTATTTTTATTCCAAGTCATGCTGGTTTGGGAATGCTATTAATGGTCACCATGTATCCGATATTAATTCGTTCTGGCATTAGCCCACTTTCTGCTTTAGCGGTTATTGGATGCTGCCAGTTTATCGACCATGGTCCTGGCTCTGGTAACGTCATTATGGCAGCAAAAACTGCGGATATTGAACCTGCCGTTTATTTTGTTCAGCACCAGTTGCCTATTACTATTCCTATTATTATTGCTGTTGCGATTACCCATTTCTTTATTCAACGCTGGTGGGATAAACGTGAAGGATTTGTTTTTGACCCAACAACAATTGATGCAGTTAAAGAAGAAGGAAACAAAATTCCACTGTCTTATGCCTTATTACCTGTGATCCCTTTGGTACTCATTATTGGCTTTAGTCCTTTATTACACCCTTATATTAAATTAGAAGTCACCACAGCGATGGTTATCAGTACGGTGATTGCACTTCTCTTTGAATATGTTCGTTTACGTGATGCAAAGGCCGTAATGAATAGCTTTATGCTGTTTTTTGAAGGAATGGGTAAGCAATTTGTCTTAGTGGTATCGTTAATTGTATCGGGTGAGTTTTTTGCTAATGGTTTATTAAAAAGTGGTGCAGTCGATACACTTATTAGCTCTGCTCAAGATGCAGGTTTCGGTGTTGTCGCCATGATCCTTGTGATGAGTGCCATTCTTGCCTTAGCGGCATTCTTAATGGGCTCTGGTAATGCTGCATTCTTCTCATTTGCAGCCTTAACACCGAAAATTGCGGCTTTCTTAAAAGTGGATGTCATTACCTTAATTCTACCTATGCAAATTATGACAAGCTTTGGTCGTACTGTTTCACCGATTACCGCAGCCATCGTCGCCATTGCAGGTATTGCGAATGTTTCACCATTCCAAATAGTTAAACGAACCGCTATTCCTATGGCTGTGGCAGCCATTGTGAACTTAGCAATGACATTCTGGTTCCTTTACTCGTAAAAATTAAGTTGTATTTTAAATGAAGTCTTAAGTTGCGTTACCCCTTTCCCTTAAACTCATTTACTCCTGAGTTTAAGGGGTTTTTCTTATCATTGACTGTAACCTTTGATTGAAATCATTAACACAACTTGTACTGTAATTAAGGCTATTTATAAAGGTAAATAGCCTTTTTTACATCTCTATTCACCCTATTTAACGCGATAGAACGCCTCTCCTTTATTCTGTGTTTTTCCTCAATCTGGAGACTTAACGCTTGTTTCAACCTCATATCTCGATATACTTTTGCGCAACATTCATCTGCAAATGAACATTATGAAAAAAATAATTATCGTTGTTATCGCACTACTTGCTTTTGGCTCTATCGGTGGCGTTTTCCTTGCGGGATTAAATATTTATACCCGTTCAACTACACCAATAGAAAACAAACAAGCTCAACCTGAAACATCGCCAACACAACAATTTCCAGCAATACCCGACAGCTCACCTTCCACAAAATAAATGAGGTTGCACTATGGAATATGATTACTTTGTCACGCCCCAATGGCTATTTGAACATCAAAATAATAGCGACCTTGTGATCCTTGATGTCAGTGCGCCGATGCCAACACAAGACATTGACTATTCAGCACTTTATCTTGAACGTCATATTCCACATGCGCATTTTTTTGATCTTGATGAAGTCGCCGATAAAACCACGTCACTCCCCCATATGTTACCTTCTGATGCACTATTTTCAGAAACGTTGACGCAATTAGGTATTTCTAATACCACTACTGTCATTATTTATGATCAAGGTAATTTATTTTCAGCGCCACGAGGCTGGTGGACATTCACAACATTAGGTTGTCGCAATGTGCGTATTTTAGCGGGTGGATTACAAGCTTGGATTGATGCTGGATTTGAAATCCAACAAGGTGAAGTCATTGCTACGCCAGCAACTTCGCCTTTTGTGGTTGAGCGTCATACTCAACGTTATGCCAATAAACAACAGCTTCTTGATAATCTCAATACCAAGCAAAAACAGATGATAGATGCTCGTTCGGCAGACAGATTTTATGGTAGAGCACCAGAACCTCGCCCTGGTTTGCGCAGTGGACATATTCCCAGCAGTAAAAATGTACCTTGGAATGAATTAGTGACTGATGGGCAATTAAAAGATAATGCGGAACTGAAGCAAATATTTGAGCAAGCAGGCGTGAATTTATCACAGCCAATCATTGTTACTTGTGGCTCAGGCATGACAGCAGCTATTTTATTTTTAGCGTTAACGGTACTCGGTTGCCAATCTATTGCACTTTATGACGGCTCTTGGGCGCAATGGGGCGCTGAAAGTGCCCTCCCTTGTGAATGCTAATTTAATCAGCTTTTGCCTTAAAAAAGTAAACCCGCATTACGCGGGTTTATTATCACTCTCTGTTTGGCGTGAAAGTATTAACTTGCAAATATCTTTGCAAGATAGAGCACAACAATGGCACCAATAACCGCAACTACAAAGCTGCCAAAATTAAATCCGTCTACTTTACCTTTACCAAAGAAGCTACTAATTGCACCACCCACAACGGCACCGACAATACCCAGAATACAAGTCCATATCAGACCAATATCATAAGAGCCAGGCATTAAGAATTTCGCTAAAATACCCGCGATCAAACCAAAGATAATCCAAGCAATAATTCCCATATTTCCCCCTAAAAATAGTCATGATATAAACAACATACCTAAAAATGTCACTTATTGAGTGTAAGTCGAAATAGTTATTTTTTCCAATTATTGGAGATAAGTAACATTATATTTAAGATAAACAGAAAGATTATGACTTAACAAACAAAAAAATAGCGCTTATTAATTAGCACTATTTTTTTATCAAATGAGATGATTTTTAAATTACAACGCTTCTATTGCTACAGCGATTTCTGGCGAGGTTTTTAGTGTTCGAATTTGCCTAAATAACTCATCGGCTTCTGGATACTCTTTGCGTAAATAGCTAAACCACTGCTTAATACGTGATGCATGATAAATCGTCGTATCACCGCGCTTTTCTAAACGAACATAGCGCTTTAATAGTTGGATAACCTCTGACCATGGCATTCTAGCTTCTATGCCTTTTACAACTCGGCTTAAGTTAGGGGTATTCATTGCACCACGACCAATCATTATCGCATCGCAACCTGTTGTGGCTAAGCAGGCTAATGCGTCTTCACGGTTCCAAATTTCACCATTAGCAATCACAGGAATAGAGAGTCTTTGGCGGATCTCACCAATGGCCTGCCAATTGATTTTTTCCGCGCTATAACCATCTTCTTTTGTTCTGCCATGAACAGTGATTTCTGTTGCACCACCTTGTGCCACGGCATCTGCAATTTCATGGCTATACGCTGAAGAATCCCAGCCTAGTCTCACTTTAACTGATACTGGCAATTCTAAAGGTACAGCATCACGCATCGCTTTTGTGGCTTGATAAATCGTTTCTGGCTGTTTTAAAAGTGAAGCTCCACCACCACTGCCATTAACCGTTTTTGAAGGGCAACCGCAGTTTAAATCAACGCCCCAAGAGCCTAAAGAAACAGCTCTAAAAGCATTTTCAGCCAACCACTGTGGATGTTGTCCTAATAATTGCACTCGCACCAGAGTTCCACTTTTAGTACGGCTTTCTGTCTGCAATTCAGGGCATAAGCGATAAAACGCTTTCGTTGGCAGTAATGAGTCTACAACTCGTACAAACTCTGTAATACAGAGATCGTAATCGTTAATCGAAGTGAGTAATTCTCTCACAAGGGGGTCTAAAACCCCCTCCATTGGCGCTAATAGAACTCGCACTTTTTAACCTCAAAACTCTTTTCTAGCTTTTGACCAAGGGCTTTGATTATCACTACCTTCATCACTTTTACGTGAACGGCGAGGCCCTAATTTTCCGGTACGAGAGCCATCTTTATTACGGTAGTTTTCTTTGCTTTTATTACGTCCAGACTCTTTACCTTCGCTATCGCCCTCTTTACGACTATTGTTGCGATTATCTTTACCGCGAATATCTGCACGACCACCACTTCTACGCGGTGCATTATTCTTTGGTTTTTTATGTAAAGGAGCCGCTTTAATTGAAGGATCAGGATCGTAACCTTCTAATGCTAAACGTGGAATTTCGCGTTTTAATAGACGTTCAATATCAGCTAATAAACCATGTTCATCAACACAAACAAGTGAAATAGCCTTACCCGTTGCAGCAGCACGACCCGTTCTACCAATACGGTGAACATAATCTTCTGCCACTTGCGGTAATTCAAAATTGACCACATAAGGCAGTTGGTCGATATCAAGACCTCGAGCCGCAATATCTGTTGCTACTAACGCTTTTAATTTGCCGTCTTTAAAGTCAGCTAAAGCACGCGTTCTCGCACCTTGGCTTTTATTGCCATGAATAGCAGCTGATTTAATACCATCGGCATTTAAATGTTCAGCAAGCTTATTCGCCCCGTGTTTAGTACGTGTAAAAATAAGCACTTGTGGCCAATTTTCTAAGCCAATTAAGTGTGATAACAACTCTGTTTTACGTTTTTTATCCACTAAATGAACATATTGATCAACAGATTCAGCAGCCGAGTTTTTTGGCGCAACTGAAATACTCACAGGGTTATTTAATAGTGAATTAGCAAGCCCCGTGATCTCTTTAGAGAACGTCGCTGAAAACAGTAAGTTTTGACGTTTTTTCGGTAATTTATTGATCACACGGCGAATATCGTGGATAAAACCCATGTCTAACATACGATCAGCTTCATCAAGCACTAAAACTTCAACGCGAGAAAGGTCAACCGCATTTTGATGTTCAAGATCGAGTAAACGTCCAGGAGTTGCAATCAGTACATCAACACCACCACGTAACTTCATCATTTGTGGATTAATGCTCACACCACCAAAAACGACTAACGAGCGAATAGGAATATAACGGCTATACGCTTTTACGTTTTCAGCAATTTGAGCCGCAAGCTCGCGCGTTGGTGTCAAAATCAGCGCTTTAACTGGTTGACGACCTTTTGTTTTTACTGCTGATTGAGATAACTTTTCCAGTATTGGTAATGTAAAAGCTGCTGTTTTACCTGTGCCTGTTTGCGCACTCGCTAATACGTCTTTACCCGCCAAAATCGGCTCAATCGCCTGCTGTTGAATAGGGGTTGGGGTTTTATACCCTTGTTCATCAATAGCGCGGAGAAGCGCCTCACTTAAACCAAGCGATGTAAAATCGGTCAAAACAGTAGTCTCCTACAACCAGAACGTATAACACGGTGATTGAAATTAAAAATGACGGGCTTTCATACTGTCAATCTATAGGCATTATTACTCTATAGGTACTATCATTTCTAGGTATAGACAGTGATGAAAGAGAATGAATCTTGTTAGGTTAACCTAATAACACCTATTCTAACAGTTTTTGCTATATTCAGAATACAAAAATAATTTTCAATAATAGATTACACTTTTTTTATTACACATCAGCTTTATTCGATTATTTATCACAAATTTTCCCTATTGTTCAATATCATCTAATATAATACGCCTTGTTATCGCTGTTTTTAATATCATTGGTTTTGTTACATTTTACTTAAGTAAGGTATCTTCTATCATGTCAGACATCCACCAGAAGACAACACGCGGTGAACTAGCAAAACGACAATTATTGGAAGCGGCATGTGAGATCTTTGGTAAAAATGGGCCAGATGCCGCCACAACACGCCAAATTGCACAAGCTGCTCAACAAAATATTGCCGCTATCGCTTATTATTTTGGTTCCAAAGAAGGGCTATATCTCGCCGTTGCACAACATATTGCTGATCTTATTCGCCTTGATTTTGAACCGACCGTGGTCATTCTTGACGAATTTCTTGAACGGCCTAACCCAGTAGAACACCTCCCATTACTGCAAACGCTTATTACAGATAGTTTTTTACAATATGCTCGTCTTGTGCTTGATAAAGAAAATATTCATCTTAGTCGCATTATGGCAAGGGAACAGCTTGTCCCTACCGAAGCGTATTCTCTTATCCACCAGCAAGCGTTATCGCCACTTTTAAGGCGAGTAAACAAGTTATTAGCTATTTATATCGGTTTAGATGAAACACTTCCTGCAACAATGCTACATACTCACGCTATATTAGGAGAAGTGTTATCATTTCGCTTAGTAAGGGAAACCATTCTAAGACAAACGGGATGGGATAGAATTGGTAAGAATGAGTATCAGATTATCTCCAACACGTTAAAAACTCATATTACTTTATTACTCAATGGATTAAGAGAGATTTACACTAACACTCATCACGCATAAATAGAGTTATTATGAAAACTAAAAAAATCAGTTTCTTTATCATCTTAATGATTATTATCAGTATTGTTGCAGGTATCTATTATTACGAAGAAAACAAAGAGTCTGAATTAGTACTCTATGGCAATGTCGATATCCGTACAGTCAATCTTAGTTTTCGTGTTGCTGGAAAATTAGATACATTGCATGTTGATGAGGGTGCGCCCGTTGAAAAAGGACAATTATTAGGTCAGCTCGACGATGCACCTTATCGTAATGCGCTTAACAAAGCATATGGCGAACGAGATAGTGCTATCGCCGCATTAGCCTTAATGGAAGCGGGATATCGCACTGAAGAAATCGCGCAAGCTCAATCTGATGTGTCATTAAAGCAAGCCGCTTGGCAATACGCAGAAAACTTTTATAAACGTCAGCAAGATCTTGCTAACCGAAAAGTCATCTCAGCCAATGATTTAGATAGCGCAAGAAATAATCGCAATCAAGCGGCGGCTGCCTTAAAAGCGGCACAAGATAAGCTCAATCAGTATCAAAATGGTTATCGAAAAGAAGACATTGATGCGGCGAAAGGACAAGTTATGCAAGCTAAAGCCGCTGTTGCACAAGCTGAATTAAACCTCCAAGACACGCAACTAATCTCTCCATCACAAGGTACTGTGCTAACTCGAGCGGTGGAACCTGGTACAATATTATCGGCTGGAAGCCCTGTATTTACGGTGTCATTAACTAACCCTGTTTGGGTCAGAGCTTATATCAGTGAAACTCACTTAAGCGAAGCTGTTCCTAATCGAGAAGTTTATCTATACACCGATGGACGTAAAGATAAACCTTATCACGGTACGATTGGATTTGTTTCACCAACAGCCGAATTTACCCCAAAAAGTGTTGAAACACCGGAGTTAAGAACCGATTTAGTATATCGCCTCAGAGTAGTTGTGACGGATGCTGATGACGCATTACGCCAAGGTATGCCTGTCACCTTAAAATTTGCTTCCTCTCATTAAGTGTGGGGGAAAAATGGGACTCGCTGATTACACTATCGAACTTCTCGGTGTTGAAAAACACTTTACAGGACTGGAAAGCCCCGCTGTTTCGTCATTAACAGCCACCATTACAGGTGGCTCTGTGACGGGTTTAGTTGGCCCTGATGGCGCAGGCAAAACAACCTTAATTCGTATGCTTGCAGGCTTATTAAAGCCTGATGCTGGTGATATTCGTATTTTAGGAATGGATCCGCAAAAACAGAGTGTCGATGTCAGAGCTATTCTTGGCTATATGCCACAAAAATTTGGTCTGTATGAAGATTTAACAGTATTAGAAAACCTCAATCTTTATGCCGATTTAAAAAATGTCGTGGGTGAAGAGCGTAAAAAAGTTTATCAACAACTACTGACATTTACTGATCTCACTCGCTTTACATCTCGCCTTGCAGGTAATCTGTCTGGAGGCATGAAACAAAAGCTTGGGCTGGCTTGTACTTTATTAGGTAGTCCTAAAGTTCTGCTTCTTGACGAGCCAGGCGTGGGTGTCGATCCCATTGCACGCCGTGAGCTTTGGCAAATGGTGCATGCTTTGGCCAGCGATGGCATGTTGATACTATGGAGTACCTCTTATCTTGATGAAGCAGAGCAATGTAAAAACATTCTCTTACTTAACAAAGGAGAGCTACTTTATAGTGGTATTCCTCAAGATTTAACAGCAAAAATGGCAGGTCGCTCTTTTCTACTTAATGTTGAAGGTCATCAGCGTAGAAAAGTGTTACAACAGGCCATTATTCAACCTCAAGTTACGGATGGCGTTATTCAAGGGCAATCCGTTCGTTTGATCCTGAAAAAACAGAGTAATCAAACTGAATTACTAAGCGCTTTGGGTAAATCTGATACGAAGCTTATTCCTGCTACACCTCGCTTTGAAGATGCTTTTATAGATTTATTAGGAGGCGGTCCTTCTCATAAATCTGAATTAGCTGAAATTATGCCTCAGATCCCTCCCGCACCTAATGAAACCGTGATTGAAGCGCAACAGTTAACCAAAATGTTTGGTCAATTTGCAGCGACTGATCATGTCGATTTCCAAGTTAAACGTGGTGAAATTTTCGGTTTATTAGGCCCTAACGGTGCAGGTAAATCGACAACCTTTAAAATGATGTGTGGTTTATTAGTCCCCACCAGCGGTAAAGCCCTTGTGCTAGGTATGGACTTGAAAGAGAGCTCTGGAAAAGCGCGTCAACATTTAGGTTATATGGCACAAAAATTCTCACTTTATGGCAACCTTAAAGTGGGACAAAACTTGAAATTCTTCTCAGGTGTTTATGGCTTACATGGCAAACAACAACGCGATAAAATCAACGATATGATAACTGCCTTTGGTTTACAGCCGATGGTGAATCAAATCACTGAAACCTTACCTTTAGGTTATAAACAACGCCTTGCCCTTGCGTGCTCATTAATGCACGAGCCTGATATTCTCTTTTTAGATGAGCCTACATCAGGTGTTGACCCATTAACGCGAAGAGAGTTTTGGCTACATATTAATGGCATGGTGGATAAAGGAGTGACCGTGATGGTTACCACTCACTTTATGGATGAAGCAGAGTATTGCGATCGCATTGGTTTGGTTTATCGAGGCAAAATCATTGCAGCTGGCGAGCCTGATTCTCTGAAAAAAATGGTTGCCAGCAAAGATAATCCAACCCCTTCAATGGAAGATGCCTTTATTGGTTTAGTGCTGGATTACGATAAAAAACTTGAAAGTGAAAATGATAAAGGGAGCGAAAAACATGCATAATTCAGCTCAATCATCTCATGCCCGCTTTTCTTGGCGACGTTTATACGCACTGTGTTTAAAAGAAACAAAGCAAATTACTCGTGATCCCAGCAGTGCCCTAATTGCTATTGTTATCCCACTTACTTTGCTGTTTATTTTTGGGTATGGCATTAATTTAGACTCAAGCAAATTAAATATTGGCATTTTAACTAATCAACAAAGCCAACCAGCACAAGAGCTTGTTTACACCTTCACGAATTCACCCTATATCAATGCAACTATTAGCGATAATCGACAATTATTAATCGATAAAATGCAGGCGGGGCAAATCCGCGGCATTGTGGTTATTCCTGTTAATTTTGCTGAATTACTTGCTCGCCAAGATACTAAAGCCCCCATTCAAGTGATCACCGATGGCAGTGAACCTAATACGGCAAACTTTGTACAAGCTTACACAAAAGGGGTTTGGCAAATTTGGTTACAACAACAAGCTATCAGTAAAGGTATTGATACGACGCCATTAATTGAAATCGAACCTCGCTATTGGTTTAACCCTGCCGCAATTAGTCAGCACTATATTATTCCAGGTGCCGTCACCATTATTATTACGGTAGTGGGGGCTATTCTTACCTCGTTAGTGATTGCTCGTGAATGGGAAAGAGGCACTATGGAAGCCTTACTTTCCACTCAAATTACACGTACTGAGCTTCTTCTCTCAAAACTTATTCCTTACCAAGTGTTAGGGAGTTTTGTCATGGTGCTATGTATGGTAGTCACTGTATTTGTGCTTGGTGTGCCCTATCGGGGATCATTGTGGATTTTAGGTGGCATTACGTCGCTCTTTTTAGCTACTGCTTTAGGTATGGGATTACTTATTTCCACACTAACGCGTAATCAATTTAATGCCGCGATGATTTCGTTAAATGCTGCATTTTTGCCTGCAATTATGTTATCAGGCTTTGTTTTTGAAATTGATAGCATGCCATTTTTTATTCAAGTAGTGACCTATTTTATTCCTGCGCGTTATTTTGTGAGTAGTTTGCAAACACTATTTTTAGCTGGCGATATTCCATTGATATTAATGTTAGATATGTGGTTGTTGATCGTTTCTGCCATATTCTTTATTGGCTTAACGGCGTTAGCAACACGACGTCGATTAGATTAAAGGGAGAGTATTTATGTTTTATCGTCTTCTCACCCTGATAATGAAAGAGTTACAGTCATTATTACAAGAGCCTCAAACTCGCATTATCTTAATAATGCCAGTTATCTTTCAGATGATCTTATTTCCATTTGCCGCAACATTAGATGTTACCAATGCCTCTATTGCCATTTTTGATGAAGATAATGGTAAACAATCTATTGAGTTAACCCAGCGTATCGCCAAAGCAAGTGCATTCTCTCAAACTCTTTTGCTTAAAAATGAACATGAAATAAAAGAGGCTATTGATAATCGTAAAGCGCTTTTATTAGTTCGTTTTCCACAGAATTTTAGCGCCGATTTAGAAAGCCATGTTCCTGTTAAATTACAAATAATCCTAGATGGTCGAAATTCTAATAGTGCGCAAATTGCCGCTAATTATGTACAGCAAATCGTACAAAACTATCAAACTGAATTAGCAGGCAATACACCTTCTTTACTGAATAAAACAGAACTTGTTGTTCGTAATTGGTATAACCCGAATTTAAATTACAAATGGTTTATTGTGCCCTCTTTAGTCGCATTAATTATTACCATTGGCGTCATGATTGTGACTTCACTTTCTGTTGCTAGAGAGCGCGAACAAGGCACGTTAGATCAACTGTTAGTTTCGCCTCTCTCAACATGGCAAATCTTTGTCGGTAAAGCCGTTCCAGCAATGGTCGTTGCTGCCATTCAAGGCACTATCGTGTTAATTATTGGTATATTTGGTTATCAAATTCCCTTTTCTGGCTCATTATTGCTGTTTTACTTTACCATGCTGATTTATGGCTTATCGCTGGTGGGTTTTGGTTTGCTAATATCCGCATTAAGCTCGACACAGCAACAGGCTTTTATTGGTGTCTTTGTGTTTATGATGCCCGCTGTTTTATTATCTGGCTATATTTCCCCCGTAGAAAACATGCCCGTTTGGCTACAACATGCCACATGGATAAACCCAATTCGCCATTTCACCGATATCACAAAACAGATTTACCTTAAAAATGCCGACATCACTGTTATATGGCACAGTTTATGGCCTTTATTGGTGATTGCTGTAGGAACAGGTAGCATTGCCTATTATCTTTTCCAAAGGAAGATAGCTTAAAATCTGTACTTTGATAACTAACTCTAATAGACTGATACCAAAGAAAAAATCAATAGGCGTGCAATATGCAAATCAGCAAACTACGACTTGAAAATTATGGTGTTTTTACTGATGCTGACATCACGTTAGCCACAAAAGATGGCAACGAGAATGGCTCAAATATTACTGTATTTATTGGTAATAATGGTTCAGGGAAAACCAGTATTTTAGATGCGATTGCAACAGGTTTAAGTTGGTTTGTAGCGAAGCTGGAAGATAAAAATGCGGAAGGGAAATTAATTACTAAAGCTAAAATTAATCTTTTATCTGAAGTCGCCACAATTTCTTTTAATAAAAAAGAAAAAACAAATATTACTTTGATTAATCACTCTTCAAATATAGATACAAATACTTTAGATTTTGATTTAACAACAGCGCGCTATTTAACAGATAATAATAAACTTTCTTCTTATGCTAGCGATAATCAATTAGATCATTTTTCTGCTTCATATCGCCATGCATTACGATCAAAAGAAAAAATTGAATTAAATTTTCCCATCACAGCTTATTATGGCGCAACTCGCCATACTTATGACACAACAATCAACAACGCAATTCAGCCCAGTAATAACCGTCAATTTGATATTTTATCCGCGTATAAAGATGCTCTAGAAGTTAAAACAGATTATGCCGATTTCTTTGCTTGGTTTCGTTACCGTGAAGATATCGAAAATGAAACGGCTCCTCACACAAGCATTATGAAATTGTTAGAAAAACATACTGATGTAAATAGTGAAATTTACCAAAGTATGTTAGCTGAGCAAAAGAAATTGCAAGATAAAGCATTAACTGCTGTACGTGAAGCCATTAAAATTTTCTTATCTGATGACAGTTCTACGATTGAAAATATCTATATTGAGCGCACACCTGATCTTTCCATGAAAGTAGTGAAAGACGGTACTCACTTTTCTATTGAACAACTCTCTTATGGCGAAAAATCATTACTTGCTATGGTTGGTGATATCGCACGCCGTTTAACAATTTTAAATCCAACTTTGGGTAATCCCTTAAAGGGCAAAGGCATTATTTTAATTGATGAGCCTGACATCCACTTACACCCTCAATGGCAACGACGATTAATCGCTTTATTGGATAAAACCTTTCCTAACTGCCAATTTGTATTAACGACACACTCACCATTATTGATCAGTGATCACAAAGATATTCTTGTTTACAGCATTGAAAAAGGTCAGGTTGAAAAAGTCTCTTCACTTTATGGGCAAGATATCAATAGCGTACTGTCAGAAATTATGGATACTGACTTTATCAATCAAAAAGTGCAAAGCCAAATCGGCGATATTCTTGATGCGATTCAAAATGCCGATATTGCAACAGCAAAAGATTTATTAGCTGAATTAGAACAAGATGTTTCAACAAATAATATTGAGCTAGTTAAAGCACGATTATTGCTAAAGAAAAAGGAAGTTCAACTTGAGAAAAATCAGCAAAAGAAATGATTATGAACCCACAAGTTTAACTCAATGGAAAAGGCAAAATAAATATAAAAAATACGCTGATTTAACCCCAGAAATTCGAACAGAAATAAGAGAAGTATTACTAGAAGAGCAGTTCTATTTATGTGGCCATTGTTGTCAGCAAATAAAATCAATTCATGACTGCCACAATGAACATATCGAACCTCAACAATTAGCACAAAATAAAACGCTTGAGTTCTCTAATCTTATCGCCAGTTGCAATGCTAAGAAACAATGCGGCGATTCTCATCAACATCACGCACTTCCCCTTACTCCACTTATGGATGAGTGTGAGACTGAATTACAGTTTTCAATTAGTGGTAGAGTTAATGGTGTAACATCCCGTGCTGAAAAGGCAATTGAAATATTGAATTTAGGCTCTAGCACTTTTCCCAATAACTTATTAATCAGTAAAAGAAAACACGCTATTGAACAAATCTTATTTATTAATGGAATTGATCCTAATGAAGGACTAGAAGATGATGATTTACTTAATGATTTAATCATAGAACTAGCAAAACCTAATGATGATGGAAAACTAGAAAGCTTTTCACCTATTATTATTAATATATTGAAACAGTGGTTAACTTAACAATAAGGGTAATATTATGACTCCTGCTATTTCTGGTATAAACATTCTCTTTGTTGCCGGTTTTGGTCCTATTACTCGTAATAATGCACAAAGCCAGCTTTTTTATAAAGATGCGCTTAATTTGCCTTTAAAACCAATGGAAGATAATAGTGATTATTTATCAACATCAGAAGGTGAATTAAAAGGTGTTAAACATTTTGCACTGTGGCCTTTAGAGCAAGCCGCTATATCTTGCTTTGGTAATGATGTTTGGCCAAATGATCTGTCAATACCACAATATTGGGTTGAATTTGAAGTAGAAGATATTAATACCGCCACTCAAACTTTAAAACAAAAAGGCTATCAACTGCTTGTTGATAATCGAATTGAACCTTGGGGACAAACTGTCACACGGTTATTAAGCCCTGAAGGAGCTTTAGTAGGTTTAACTATTACACCTTGGTTACGAGATAATTAAACTTCATTCTATTTCAATTATGTGCGACAGAAAAATTCTCTTAATAAATGCACAAAAAAATCCCACAACTTATAAAAGTTATGGGATTTATTTTTTATGCTGTTTTTAAACTACGTTTATCCGTAGATACCGTTAAAATTAACGACGGTCGCCTAAAATACGCAGTAACATTAAGAACAAGTTGATGAAATCTAAATAAAGCGTTAATGCCCCCATAATTGAGTAACGGCGCATATTTTCTTTATCTTCTTGGTTAATTTCATTCCCCATATCTTTTAATTTTTGTGTGTCGTAAGCAGTTAAACCTGCGAAAATCAACACACCAGCATAAGAGATAACCATGCTCATCATTGAGCTTTGCATAAAGATATTCACGATAGAAGCAATAATGATACCGATAAGCCCCATAAACAGGAAGCTACCCATACCCGTTAAGCTACGCTTAGTCGTGTAACCGTAAACACTTAATGCACCAAACATCGCAGCACAAATAAAGAAAGTGCTAGCAATTGAAGATGCGGTATAAACCAGTAATACGCTTGAGATAGTCACACCAGTTAGCACGGAATAGAGCATAAACAATGAGGTTGCCATTGCGCCACTCATTTTATGAACCATACCAGATAACACGAAAACTAACCCTAATTGAGCAATGATCAGACCAAAAAAGACGACCTTGCTAGAAAAAATCATTGATAATAATGCTTCGCTTGATGCAACGTAGAGTGCAACAAACGCAGTGAGTAACAGACCTACAGTCATCCAACCATAAACCTGAGCCATAAAGGTTTGTAGGCCAGAACCTGTGCGCTGTACGATTGAATCATTTGAACGTGAAAATCGATCCATGATGATTACCCTTTAATCATAGTGATAACGTTAGGTTTAACAATAACGTTTATTTCAGTAAAAAGTCCATTATGGACTCATTAGAATTTAATTTTATCACACTGATTTTACATTTCCACGAATTAAACTGTATGAAATGTCACCATAAAATAAATTTAAGTAAAGTAATGTAGCGTTTAATTCAGTGTGATGATTTATTCCCAGCGCTCAGCCGAGTCATAATCACTTTGGCGTGCATCAACCCATCTGTCGTTGTTTTCAGAAAGCCCTTCTTTTTTCCAAAATGGTGCACGTGTTTTTAAGAAATCCATAATAAATTCAGCAGATTCAAATGCACTATTGCGATGAGAACTGGTGACACCGACAAACACTATCTCTTCACCAATATGCAAAGTTCCAACGCGGTGAATAACACTTACACGCTGTAAAGGCCAACGAGAGCGAGCTTCATTCACAATATCTGTTAGTGCTTTTTCAGTCATTCCTGGATAGTGTTCAAGCGTGAGCGTACTTACTTCATCACCGAGATTATGATTACGAACTTTACCCGTAAATGTCACAACAGCACCATCGCTGTCACACTCTGAAAGCCATTGGTATTCATCACCAACACTAAAACTTTCGGTTTGTACTGAAATACGAGTTGATGCGCTCATCTTATCCTCCTGTAACAGGTGGGAAAAAAGCGATTTCATCACCATCATTAATAACGTGAGAACCTTGAACAAAGGATTGGTTTACCGCAGAGAGTAACTTGCCATCTTCTAATGCGAGTGACCAACGTTCACCTTTAGTAATTAATGCCTTACGTAAATCATCTACTGTGTGGTATTTACAATCTAATTCAAGCGAATCAACACCCACTAATTCACGGACTTGAGCAAAGAAGAGAACCTTAATCATGCTTCCACCTTAAAGTGACCTGATTTACCACCTGTTTTTTCTAATAAACGTACAGGTCCTATCACCATATCTTTTTGAACAGCTTTGCACATATCATAAATCGTCAACGCAGCTACCGATGCCGCAGTTAATGCTTCCATCTCAACCCCTGTTTTACCCGTTAAACGGCAAACAGATTCAATACGTACGCGGTTGGATCCTGTGAGTGCTTCTAAACGCACTTCAACTTTAGTTAATAACAGCGGATGACATAATGGGATTAACTCCCATGTTCTTTTTGCTGCTTGAATACCTGCAATTCTTGCGGTCGCAAATACATCACCTTTATGATGTTTGCCTTCGGTGATCATGCTTAATGTTTCTGCTGACATTTCAACAAAGGCTTCAGCACGCGCTTCTCGCACTGTTTCAGCTTTAGCGCTAACATCCACCATGTGAGCTTCACCGGCAGCATTAATATGAGTTAGTTGAGACATGCACAACTCCTGAAATTAACGAAATAACAGAGCGAAAAACTATCCACCAATCACAGATAAGTTCGGTGTAATACCGCTATCGCCTTGATGAAGAAAATGGGTTTCTCGTTTATGAAGAAGACCACCCTGGATACGCTGTTGTAATGCTTCTTGTTGACTATCATCAGCAAGCAGATCGCGTAAAGGAATACCATTTTCACCAAATAAGCAAAGATGGAGATTACCAATGGCCGAAACACGTAAACGGTTACAGGTTAGGCAAAAGTCTTTTTCATAAGGCATAATAAGACCGATTTCACCTTGATAATCAGGATGGGTAAATACTTGAGCAGGCCCGTCACTACGAGCGCGAGGAATTTGTAACCAACCTTCATTGAGTAAACGCTGGCGAATAACTTCACCAGATAAATGAAAGCGGTTGAATATATCACTACCGTCACCAGTTTCCATTAATTCAATAAAGCGCAGCTGAATGGGTCTATCTTTGATCCAATTTAGAAAATCAGGGAGGTTTTTATCATTTACATTGCGCATCAACACAACGTTGACTTTGACTTTTTCGAAACCTGCGGTAAATGCAGCATCAATACCTTCCATCACTTGGCTAAATTTATCTTGCCCTGTAATAGCATGGAATTGACGAGGATCGAGGCTATCAACACTCACATTAATTGCACTTAAACCGGCATCACGCCATTGAGCGACATCACGAGATAATCGATAACCATTTGTTGTAACTGCAATTTTTTTGATAGCCGCATTGTCTTTAATGGTTGCGATAATATCAGTAAAATCACGACGCATTGTAGGCTCACCACCAGTTAGGCGAATTTTTTCTGTCCCTAACGCGGCAAAAGATTGTGTCAGTCTGCTGATTTCATCTAACGAAAGAAATGATTTATGACCGTTAGGCTTATAACCATTAGGTAGGCAATAAGTACAACGAAAATTACACACGTCTGTAATTGAAAGACGTAAATAGAAAAATTTGCGGGAAAACGCATCAACGAGTTGTTGCATAGTAACACCTTTCCAAATCGGGAGATGCGGGCATTTCTACCTTGCACCCTGGTGACTTGTTTCGTCACGGCCAGAACATCATATCTTGTAAACACATGACTTAGACGTTAAGGCTAGGAGTTAATCTTTACCTGTTTTTCACAGGTTTCTAATACCTATATATTTATTGTGGATTCTACCTGCTAATCTTTCAAAAAGCGAATAATGTTTTCGCTATATAATTTATAATACAACGACTTACGACACTTTAATCACTTTAATAACATAAGTAAAAACACTTTCATTGATTAAATATTAGGCTATCAAAAGTAAAATTAAACTAGGAATGTGATGAAATCACGTCGTGATCATAGGCTTAAAATTTAATTGTGATAAATTAGCGGCAAATTTTTAAAGATGAGTAGAACAAATATGCGAAATCGCACGCTAAGTGATTTAGATCGTGTTGTTGCCCTTGGTGGTGGTCATGGCCTTGGACGTGTGCTTTCAGCACTCTCCTACTTAGGCTCTCGTCTCACTGGTATTGTTACAACAACAGACAATGGCGGTTCTACTGGCCGTATTCGCCAAGAAGAAGGTGGCATTGCGTGGGGCGATATGCGCAATTGTATTAATCAGTTAATTACTGAGCCTTCCGTTGCTTCTGCAATGTTTGAATACCGTTTTTCTGGTACAGGCGAACTGGCAGGACATAATTTAGGTAATCTAATGCTTAAAGCACTTGATAACTTAAGTGTTCGACCTTTAGAAGCCATTAATCTTATCCGCGGATTATTAAGAGTGAATGCTCACCTTATTCCTATGTCTGAACAAGCCGTTGACCTTATAGCGATAGATGACCAAGGAAATGAGATTTATGGTGAGGTCAATGTTGATATTTTACCAAAGATCCCCCAAAAGCTTGATCTCTACCCTAAAGTACCGACTACACGAGAAGCCATTGAAGCGATTGAACAAGCAGATTTGATCTTAATTGGTCCCGGTAGCTTTTTTACCAGTTTAATGCCTTTATTATTACTACCAGAACTTGCACAAGCATTACGCCGTAGCAGTGCAACAACCATTTATATTGGTAATTTAGGCAAAGAACTAAGCCCTGCGGCTGCCAGTATGACGATGTCTGATAAAATCGCCATGATGGAGAATTATATTGGTTTGCAAACCATAGATGCCGTGATTATTAGCCCTGAAACACAATATGAATCGATGAAAGGTCGATTAATTGTGCAAGCTCAATTGGAAGCCAAAGATATTCCTTATCGTCACGACCGTCATCTATTAGGCAAAGCTATTGAGTTAACGTTGCAACAATTAGGGCAACGTAATGCATCACCTCAGACCGTTAAATAGTATTTAATTACCTACTTTCATAAAAAAACCGCATTTGCAATAAACAGCAAGTGCGGTTTTTTGTCGACAAAAACACAATATCACTATTGGTTTTCAACGTGTTATTAGCTATTAAGCTGCTTTAATGTAATACGCTGACTAATCGCTTCTTCAATTTCGTCGAGCGTCATTGGTACATCATTTTTCATCAAACCAAGACCCGCCACAGTACGAGAAAACGACATTAAATCTAATGGAGGCAACTCCATGACCCAATTCTCTTCTGTTGCCAACGTATCTTCCGCATTCAGAATATTTTGTATAACATCCGTAAAAGCTTGATGAGAAGATACCCAATCTTGATCGCCACTTGCCCAAAACCAACGAGCAGCAATAAAATTTCTCCACATATCTTCCCAACCATCATAAATCCGACGCAACATTGATGCGCTCATTAATGACCATGTTTGGGCTTCTTGTTGAGTAATATAACCTTGTTGGCAACCTTCTAAACAGAGCTTGTTAAAACGACAGAGATCCCAAATAAGGTATTTCACATTTTGGATATTCATGCGATTTGTGCTCATCATATCGATTTGCCATAAACGCTCATTTTTATCGTGTTCAGTTAACTCAGAAAGTAAAATATCATTTTTTAATGACTGAACATCGTCTTCTTTACCATCCAAAATTTGGTCACGTAGCTGATAAAAATCATTGGTGTGACCTTGAGTGAGCAACCAAAATAGTTGATAGACTAAATCCCAACGGTCGTTAATTCCCCAACCTGCTGATAATCCACCATCATCTTTACCTTTATCATATTCGTTATATGCCCACTCATTCATTGCGGCATAAGGTGCTGCAACATATAAACCCCATTCATTGGGTAACAACTGACCTGACGTATTTTCTGCTTCAGATAAAATGGGCTCCTGCCCCGCTGTTGATGTTTTTTGCAACTCACTATCTTGTACAGCAAATTTGCGTAGCCATTTAAAAAGCATAATAAGAAGAATAACACCAAGAATTACCCCAGCAGAGCTGGGAAACCCTGCATAAACATAACCACTCATTCACTATCCTTAATGTCTTTTTTATCTTTGTAAATAATTGACGCTTTGTTTGTGGTGGTATTTAAACAGTTGAACGCCATTAAGGGAATATCAAACAAGGCAAAAAATGGAAGATAGAAGATAAAAAGGGATAATCCCTGTAAAAATACGGATATCCCTTTATTAGTTTGTGAACTTAATTTATCTAATTAAGAGTTAGCAATAAATTGAGCTCGTAACGCTTGCAACTTATCACGAGTACTCGCCGCTTTCTCAAATTCAAGATCTTTTGCATATTGATACATTTCGGCTTCTAAACGTTGGATCTCTTTTTCCAATTCAGCCGTTGATAACAACGGATAATTTTCATGGATATCTGTTGCTTTGTGCCCTTTCTTATTACGTCCCTGAGAAGGCTGACCAATCTTGAGAATATCACCAACTTTCTTATTTAATCCTTTAGGCACAATGCCGTGCTCAAGGTTAAACTGTTGTTGTTTCTCACGACGACGTTCAGTTTCGCTTATCGCTCTCGCCATTGAATCGGTAATTTTATCGCCATATAAAATCGCTTTACCTTCAAGATTACGAGCCGCACGACCAATTGTCTGAATCAATGAACGCTCTGAACGTAAGAAGCCTTCTTTATCAGCATCTAAGATCGCCACCAAAGAGACCTCTGGCATATCCAAACCTTCTCGAAGTAAGTTGATACCCACTAATACATCAAACTCACCTAAGCGCAAATCACGAATGATTTCGACACGCTCAACCGTATCAATATCAGAGTGCAAATAGCGAACACGTTCACCATGCTCTTCAAGATATTCCGTTAAATCTTCTGCCATCCGTTTTGTCAGTGTTGTTACTAATACACGTTCGTTTTTCGCTGCACGAATACGAATTTCAGAGAGTAAATCATCGACTTGTGTTGCCACAGGCCGCACTTCAACAATCGGATCAAGTAAACCTGTTGGTCTTACAACTTGCTCAACAATTTCATCACCCGATTTTTCAAGTTCATATTTACCCGGTGTTGCTGAAACATAAATCGTTTGTGGTGCTAACGCCTCAAACTCTTCAAAACGTAATGGACGGTTATCAAGCGCAGAAGGTAAACGGAAGCCATATTCAACTAAGGTTTCTTTACGGGAACGGTCGCCTTTATACATTCCACCAATTTGAGGAATAGTAACGTGTGATTCATCAATTACGAGTAAACCGTTAGCAGGAAGATAATCAAATAGCGTTGGTGGTGGCTCACCGGGGCCTCTACCTGATAAATAGCGTGAATAGTTTTCGATACCGGAGCAATATCCCAACTCATTCATCATTTCGAGATCAAATTGAGTACGCTGTGTCACCCGTTGCTCTTCAACAAGTTTATCGTTAGCTAAAAGTACTTTGCGTCTATCTGCGAGTTCTTTTTTGATCTCTTCCATCGCTTCAAGAATACGTTCACGAGGTGTGACATAGTGCGTTTTAGGATAAACAGTAAAACGAGGCACATTGTAGTGAATTTGCCCCGTTAAAGGGTCAAACAGTGAAAGGCGTTCAACTTCTTCATCAAATAGCTCAACACGTAATGCATAATCGTCAGATTCAGCAGGGAAGATATCAATCACTTCACCACGGACACGAAATGTCCCCCGCTGAAAGGCTTGATCATTACGAGTATATTGTAAGTCAGCTAAACGGCGTAAAATGGCACGCTGGTCGATTATCATGCCGTTAGTCAGGTGAAGCATCATTTTTAAATAGCTATCGGGATCACCTAAACCATAAATGGCTGACACGGATGACACCACAATGACGTCTTTACGTTCTAGCAAGGCTTTAGTAGCAGATAAGCGCATTTGCTCGATATGTTCGTTAACAGAAGCATCTTTTTCAATAAAGGTATCAGAGCTTGGAACATACGCTTCTGGCTGATAATAATCATAATAAGAAACAAAGTATTCCACTGCATTTTCAGGGAAGAATTCTTTCATCTCACTATAAAGCTGTGCCGCCAATGTTTTATTTGGCGCTAACACCATAGTCGGACGATTTAGATTGGCGATCACATTGGCAATCGTAAAAGTTTTACCTGAACCTGTTACCCCTAAAAGAGTTTGATGAGCAAGACCATCATCTAATCCTTCACAGAGTGAGGCAATAGCGGCAGGTTGATCACCACCTGGTTTAAATTCAGAATGCAGTTTGAAATCTTTGCTCATATTTTCTTCTCCTCGCTGACCCTCCCTATAATACTGGATAAAAATCCAGCTTCAATCTCTATCTGATAAAATTTGTCTGAATAATTAGCATAAGTTATCCCCAATTTTGGAACTGGGATTTTTCCAAAAAGCAACCCCCTTTTTTATGAATTATTCAAAGAGACACACCAACACCACTCTCTCTATTGATTTTATTTAATTAATTGATATATAAGAATTAAAAATAAAAGTTGAGAATAACGCCAATCTTTAGCAATGCCTTGTGTTCTCTCTATTTAGAGTATTTTTATAATGGTAATACACAAGGTTATCCACAGGAATAGTGGATAACTACACAAAGTTGTTATCTCTCGGTAGGTTACGTCTTTTTTTCCACCTTAAAATATCCCTCAAAATTGACGAAATTTATTTTTTTTATTTTTTTATTGGTATAAAAAATAGACTTTTATAATTTACTTAATAACGGTCTATCAACTTAGTTTTAAACAAGAAAGATCAAGGTAAGGAGTAAAATTATGCTCTTTTACTTCATTTAAATAGGGTATTTTGCCTAAGAATGGTGCTTTAATATGCTGTTTTAATGTTGCCAAATATCCTTTCTGATATCGTCCCGCAGGTTCAACTTCATTTGCAACCCAACCCGCCAATGTTAAACCAGACTGAATAATTGCTTGTTGCGTTAATAACGCATGATTAATGCAACCCAATTTAACACCTACAGTCAAAATAACAGGTAGATTTTCATTGATAGCCCAATCAGAGAAAAATTGATTTTCTGACAGTGGAGTAAACCAACCACCAGCACCTTCAACTAAAACCCAATCAGCTTGCTGCTTTAAGTAAGACAAGCCTTCTGACATCACATCAAAATCAATAGGCTGATTCATTTCTTGGCTGACAATATGCGGCGATGTCGGCGTTTCAAAGCAATAAGGGTTAACGCGGTGATAATTTAATTTTACTGTGCTGAATTTTTGCAATGTTAACGCATCCGAGTTACGTAAACCTTCATTCAACCACTCACTTCCTGATGCTACAGGTTTATAGCCCACGGTTCGATACCCTTGGTGCGCAGCACATTGTAATAGAGCACTGCTTACTACAGTTTTACCCACTTCTGTATCTGTGCCTGTTAAAAACCATATTTTAGCCATGTGATATTTTTCCTATAACAATTTGATAAGTGAGTAAATATTTTCCTGAGTCTGTTTTCCACACATTTTCTAATGCATGGAGTTTTTGTCGTGTCATCAAGCCTTTTTGGCGATCACCTTGCACAAAATTGGCACCAACGCCCTTCAAAGAAGCAAAGAGCGCATGTAATGAATCATATTGTTCTGTGACAATTTCGGTAGAAAATTGGCAATGGAAACCAGCACAGGCGTTCTCGATATCTTGAGGGGATAAAAAGGGATTAACATGTTCATGATTATCAAGCGATTGCCAAGCGTCTCTGACTTCTTGTAATGTCGACGTGGCAAGTGTTGAAAAATAAAGTGCTCCTTTCACATTTACGGTGTTCATTAACGTTTTAACGGCAACAGATAAATCATCACACCATTGCATCGCTAAATTGCTAAAAACAATATCCACACTTTGTGGCGTAATCGCACAGTGCTCTATATCACTTTGTAGATAGCCATGGGCTCGCTGTTGCTGTTTTGCCACTTGTAACATTGAATGTGATAAATCAAGCGCAATAACAAACTTGCCTTGTTGCTTCCATTTTTGACTGAAATATCCCGTTCCACATCCTGCATCTAACACAATATTGCCACTATCATGACGTGTTAAATCCATTAATTTATTGCCGCTATAGCGCTGAATATTGGCGTGATTATCATAATGAATCGCAGCTTTACCAAATGTTTGAGCTATACGTTGTTTATCTGTTTTGACTGAAGAAAGCATGAAGCGTCTCGATTAACAGCTTAATATCTGAAAGGTGATGGCGAGTCGTTAACGTTATTCGTAAACGTGCACTTTGAGGAGGTACGGTAGGTGGAAAGATTGCTTTTATCCAAAGCCCTTTAGATTGCAGATAATCTGAAAGTGTTTGGCACAATTGTTCATCACCAATAATTACTGGCTGAATAGCGGTTTGCGAAGGCAATAATTTAATAGGGAGCGAAGCCACACCTTGGCGAAAGGTATAAATTAATTGTTGAAGATATTCCCGCTCACTATCAGCTTGCTTAATCACATTCAGTGCGGAATTTAAAGCCACAGCTTGTGCCGGTGGCATTGAGGTACTGTAAATGAGATGGCGAGCATATTGTTCAAAAAATTCAGCAGTTGGCTTGTTGCAAAGCACAGCCGCCCCACTCACACCAAAAGCTTTACCAAAAGTTACGACCAATAATTCAGGTTTAATAGCCGCTTCATCACAACTGCCTCGACCTTGTTTACCTAAAACACCTATACCATGCGCATCATCGACCATTAACCAAGCATGGTGCTTTTGGCTTATTAATGCAGTTTCTCTTAATGGCGCTTGATCGCCATCCATGCTAAATACCCCTTCTGTCACCACTAGGATTTTATTAGCAGACGTTTTATTGAGTCGTTGAGATAAAGAATCTGGCGAATTATGCAAAAAGCGCCACAACGTGGCGGGTGATAATGTGGCTGCTTCCATTAATGAAGCATGGCAAAGTTTATCAGCAATAATGATATCTTCTTTTTCAAGTAATGCCGAAATAACGCCTTGATTGGCACTGTAACCAGATGAAAATAACAGCGCATTATCGTAACCTAACCAATCCGCTAAATGTTGTTCTAACTGCGCATGAGCTTGTGTAAAACCAGTGATATGTCCTGAACCGCCACTCCCCACACCATATTCATTCGCACCTTGTTGCCACGCGTTAATCACATCGGCATGCTGGCTAATACCTAAATAATCATTGCCTGAAAAATTAAGATACTTTTCGCCTGATATCGTGGTTAGAAAGCGCCCATTAGAATGATTTATCACTTGGCGTTTTCGCCATAATGGCGTATTTCTACGCACATTAAGTTTTTCATCTAAATAGTTTTGCCAGCTCATTACAGTGCCGCGTTATAAAATTGTTCAGTGTCTTTATTGGCAACAGCGTGCATTAGCGCTTCTTCTTGCTGATTATCGCCCATTGATACCGCTAACCGCTCTGGATTTAGGCCTAACTTGCGGAATAATTGGTGATCTTTATCTTCAGTCGGATTGGTTGTCGTTAATAATTTGCAACCGTAGAAAATAGAGTTAGCCCCAGCCATAAAGCAAAATGCTTGTGTCTGTTCACTCATTTGCTCTCGCCCAGCAGAAAGACGCACATAAGAACGCGGCATCATGATACGAGCAACGGCGATAGTACGAATAAAATCAAAAGGATCGATATCCTCATTATCTGCAAGTGGTGTCCCTTTTATTTTGGCAAGCATATTAATAGGTACACTTTCAGGAGGCTGTGGCAAATTGGCTAATTGCACCAGCATTGCAGCGCGATCTTTAACTTCCTCGCCTAACCCTAAAATTCCGCCAGAACACACTTTAATACCCGCATTACGCACTTTATCAAGCGTATCTAAACGGTCTTGATAGGTACGTGTTGTCACGATACTGCCGTAAAATTCAGGTGAGGTATCAAGGTTGTGGTTATAAAAGTCCAGTCCTGCATCTGCTAATCGGTTAGCTTGTGAATCATCTAATTTGCCGAGTGTCATGCAGGTTTCCATACCCAGCGCTTTAACTTCTTTTACCATTTGCTCAAGGTAAGGCATATCGCGCTCATGCGGATTTTTCCATGCCGCGCCCATACAAAAACGTGTTGAACCTGCCGCTTTTGCTTTTTTCGCAGATTCAATCACTTGCTGTACTTCCATTAAGCGCTCTTTTTCTAATCCCGTTTTATACCGCGCGCTTTGGGCACAATACTTACAATCTTCAGGACAAGCCCCTGTTTTAATAGAAAGCAAAGTGCTCACTTGAATTTGTGAAGGGTCAAAATGTTGACGATGAACTTGTTGTGCTTGAAAAACCAAATCTAAAAATGGCATATCAAACAATGCTCTGGCTTCTTTTAATGTCCAACGTTTTAGTGCGCTCACAATACAATCTCCTTTTTAAAAGTGATTGCCAGTTTAAATAATAGGGTTATCATGTCAACTAAAATTAACCACCATTGGTTTACATGATTAAGTGAAAAATATAATGACACCTGAAGATATCGCTTTCGATTTACGCCACATTTGGCATCCATACACTTCGATGAGTAATCCGTTACCTGCTTACCCTATCGTCAGTGCAAAAGGCGTTGAATTAGTCTTGGCCGATGGTAGAAAATTGATTGATGGAATGTCTTCATGGTGGGCAGCAATTCATGGATATAATCATCCAGAACTCAATAATGCCGTTACAACACAGCTCAGCAATATGTCTCATGTGATGTTTGGTGGCATTACTCATCCACCAGCAATATCACTTTGTCGAAAATTATTAGCGATAACACCAGAGCCTCTTGAATGCATATTTCTCGCAGATTCTGGCTCGGTTGCTGTTGAAGTTGCGCTTAAAATGGCTTTGCAATATTGGCAGGCTAAAGGTGAAAAACGCCAACGTATTGTGGCGTTAAAACAGGGCTATCATGGCGATACATTTGGTGCCATGTCAGTGTGTGATCCAGATAACTCCATGCACAGTCTTTACAAAGGTTATCTGCCTAATCATCTCTTTGTGGATGCGCCAAAAACAGGTTTTTATGAAGAATGGGATCCCGCTGATATCCACTCATTACGCTCAACGCTAGAGCAACATCATCAAGAAATTGCTGCCGTTATGCTTGAACCCATTGTTCAAGGTGCTGGTGGAATGCGAATTTATCATCCCGAATATTTGAAACACGCAAGAGCCTTATGTACTGAATTTGATGTGTTATTAATTGCAGATGAAATAGCCACTGGTTTTGGTCGAACAGGTAAGCTGTTTGCCTGTGAACATGCTGAAATATCGCCAGATATAATGTGTGTAGGTAAAGCATTGACAGGTGGATATATAACGTTATCGGCAACCTTAACCACGCGCCATATTGCAGAAACCATAAGCCAAGGCGATGCAGGATGCTTTATGCATGGTCCTACCTACATGGGAAATCCTTTGGCTTGTGCAGTTGCTGATGCCAGTTTATCTCTATTAGCAAAAGGCGATTGGGTAAACCAAGTTGCAGAAATTGAAAAACAACTAAAATGCGAGTTATTACCGTTAAAACAGGCAAAAAGTGTGAAAGATGTACGTGTTTTAGGCGCAATTGGTGTGGTTGAAATGCATGAGCCTGTCAATATGGCAAAATTACAAAAAATCTTTGTTGCTGAAGGCGTTTGGATAAGACCTTTTGGTAAGCTGATTTATATTATGCCACCATTTATTATGCTGCCAGAAAACCTCACTAAACTCACTCAAGCTATTGAGAAAGTTGTTAATCTCTCATAAACCTTTTATAAAAAATAAAACCTCTAGCAAGGAAATATTTTGCTAGAGGTACAGTAATCTTTACTTCGTCACAACGGTAACCCACATAGCGCCTTTACCTACTGGATAACATGCTAATTCAGTTAATGCACCAGTGTGTTTATCAATACGAGAAACCGACGCAAAATCTGATTTTTGACCACAAGAAATCAGATAATTTCCTGTGTTATCAAGATTAAAACCACGAGGCTGTGTTTGTGTTGGGTAATAACCCACAGGTTGCAGATAGTCGCCCGCCTCTGAAATTGCCATCGCACAAATAAAACTTTCAGAGCGTTCGCTTGCATAAAGAAAACGGCCATCTGGTGTAATATGAATATCTGACGCCCAACGGGTACTGTTAAATGTTTCAGGCACAATATCGACCGTTTGCATTAAGCGATATAAATCACCCATACGACGATATATATTGATTGTCGCATCTAATTCATTAAGGCAATAAAATACATCACCATTAGGATGGAATGCCATATGACGGGGGCCCGCATTTTGTGCTGTTGTCAGCTCTTCAGTACCCGCTTCTGTTAAACGACCATCTTCTGATAAATCAAATAAACGAATATGATCTTCACCTAAGCAAGGCACAATCAGTTGTTTATTATTCCAATCAATGTTAGATGAATGAGGCTTATTTAAGCCTTCAATAATTTGAATAGGTGATTGAGGGATCCCCTTCGCATTAATAGGTAAAACAGCTAAATTACCCTGATGATAAGAAGGAACAAACAAAAAGCGCCCTGTTTTATCTAAGCATAAATGGACAGGCGTGCTTGGAATTGACGTTGTCGCCTTTTGTTCTAACTGACCATCAGAAGCTATCGCAAATGTCACCACACTAAAATGAGGACGAATACCCACATAAAGGTATTTTCCATCAGCACTTGCAATCATTGGTTGCACTTGCCCTGCAACCTCAACAACCTGCAATAAATCCATTTCACCTTCGGTGTTTAACGCATAAACATGAATTTGCTGACTCTCTGGACTTGCTACGTAGACTACCTGTTTCATCCCTTCTCCTTAAAACCCATTACCCATTGATTTATAAAGAATAATAGAACAACTAACGTTTGATTGTAACGATTAAGCTAGTTTATCTTTTATTGGTTAACGTGTAACATCAACACCATTGCATCTTAATACTATCAAGGGGCTTATTTATGTCATATCGCGTTATTGCTTTGGATCTTGATGGCACACTGCTTGATGACCAAAAACGTATCCTGCCAGAATCTTTAGAAGCACTCAATCTTGCAAGAAAAGCAGGCGTTAAAGTTTTAATTGTAACAGGTCGTCATCATGTTGCTATTCATCCATTCTATCAAGCGCTCGATCTTGATACCCCTGCAATCTGCTGTAATGGAACTTACCTTTATGATTATATTGGTAAAAAAGTATTAGAGTCTGATCCACTAACTACACAAGAAACCAGAGCTGTATTAGATCTCGTTAAACAAACCGATATCCATCACTTGGTTTATGCCGACGATGCAATGCTTTATGACCAATTATCCTCCCCTGTTCAACGCACTTTAAAATGGTCAGAAACATTACCTATCGCACAACGCCCTAATCTCGTTAAAGTCGATGATTTCTATAAAGCCATGCATGATGTTAATGCAATTTGGAAAATAGCCACTACAACGCCTGATCACGATGAATTGCGTACTTTAGTTGAGAAAATTGAGCAACAAGTAGGCTTAGAGTGTGAATGGTCTTGGATTGATCAAGTTGATATCGCCAAAAAAGGCAACAGCAAAGGCCGTCGTTTACAACGCTGGGTTGAAGCAAATGGCATGAGTATGAATGATGTTATTGCCTTTGGTGATAATTTTAATGATCTTAGTATGTTAGAACATGTTGGTTTAGGTGTTGCAATGGGTAATGCTTCAGATGAAGTAAAAGCGCGCGCTAAAATGGTCACTAAAGTGAATTCACAGCCAGGTATTGCTGAGACTATCCATAAATATATTTTGTCTTGATCACTCTCTTTAAAAGACAAAAACCTCATCTAAGATGAGGTTTTTTTATGTATTGATAAAACGAAAAAATCAAAGATGGCGACTTAGCGAAATACTTTTTATTTGCGCATAAAGCCATTGTCCTTCTTGGATATTTAATTCATCTTTTGCCCAAGGTGTGATCCTCGCCCATAAATAATTGCCATCATTGACAAGTTTTACATCAACTTGACCATCATTCGTTATGGTTTCAACCACTTTCATATGCAAAATATTACGAATACTACTATTTGAAGGACGAGTGGTAGTCAGTGATACATCAGAAGCATCAATACGCACACGCACATCACGACCGATTTTCGCCTCTATTTGAGGCAACCACAGCACTTGATTACCAAAAGCCGTTGCCGTCATATCGTAATGGCTATGGTGTTCTACCACCATGACATTGGCGATGCTACTTAACGTCTCTTTTTGTAACCAAGGACGTAATGCACTACTTGCCCATACATCTTCTAGCTTACCTGTCGCCTTAATTTTTCCTGCATCCATCACAATAACATTATCTGCAAGTCGAATAATTTCATCAAGGCTATGGCTCACATACAAAATAGGAATTTGTACATCTTGAGAGAGCTTTTCTAAATACGGCAGTAACTCACGTTTACGCGGTAAATCAAGCGATGCTAAAGGTTCATCCATTAGCATAATATCAGGAGCTGTCAGCAACGCTCGTCCAATAGCAACACGTTGCTTTTCACCGCCTGATAAGGTGATAGGAAAACGCGAAAGTAAATGTTCGATGCCTAATAAGTAAATAATGCGATCAAACTGCACTTTCATTGTCGGTGACATACCGTAAAGCAGATTTCCTCTCACTGTGTAATGAGGAAACAGCCGTGCATCTTGGAATACATAACCCACTTTACGTTTTTCAGGTGGCAGATAAATTTTCTTTTCAGTATCAACCAGTGTGTGATTATTTAATACAATCCGCCCTGAATCTGGTTTGGTTAACCCGCCAATCACATTAATCAGTGAAGTTTTACCCGCACCAGATAAACCAAAAACTGCCGTAATACTTTCTGTTGGCAGTTCAGTATTTACTTCCAGACGCAGTGATCCTAGCGCCTGTTTAAAATTCATCTCTAGCATACGCCCCCCAATCTTTTACGACCCCAACGAGTTAGCCACTCTGAAGCCATTAAAGAGACGAGCGCCAAAATAATTGCAATCACACATAAACGGGCGGCATCCATTTCCGCACCTGGTGTTTCAATCAAGGTATACATTGCCAGAGGAATGGTTCTTGTTTCCCCTGGAATATTGGAAACGAAAGTGATTGTTGCGCCAAATTCTCCCAATGAGCGCGCAAATGCCAACACAATTCCTGCGATGATCCCTGGCATAGACAAAGGTAACGTTATGGTAAAAAAGACTCGCAACGGCGAAGCCCCTAAGGTTCTTGCAGCTTGCTCCATGCGTTGATCGACAGCTTCTAATGCTAGTCTAATTGCCCTTACCATCAGTGGAAATGCAACTACTGCGGATGCAAGTGCTGCGCCTCGCCAACTAAAGGTAAAGCTAAAACCAAACCAGTTATACAACCATTCACCAATAAATCCACGTCTCCCCATACTGATCAGTAAAAGATAACCGACCACAACAGGTGGCAGAACTAAAGGTAAATGAATAATGCTATCAAGCAATGATTTACCAGGAAAACGTACCCTAACTAAAAGCCAAGCCATAAAAATACCAAAAGGTAGACTGATTATAACTGCAACAGTCGATACCTTAAGGCTTAGTATGATGGCTTGCCATTCGTATTCACTTAACATCTCCAAAAGTATAATTCCTACAGTGGGCTAAAGCCGTATTTCTTAAAGATTTCTGCGGCTTGAGGTGTTTTCAGATAGTCATAAAAATCACGAACTGCTTTATTGTCCTGACCCTTTACAACTGCCATTGGATACTCAACAGGTTTGTGGCTATCAGCTGGGAATACGCCGACCACTTTCACTTTATCACTCGCAACCGCATCAGAACCGTATACGATACCTAATGGTGCTTCATCACGTTCAACTAGCGCCATACCGCTACGCACGTTATTAGTACGAGCCATTTCTGGGCTTACTGTATCCCATGCACCTAAATATTCTAATGATTCTTTAGCATAGATACCAACAGGCACATGATCCGGATCGCCAACAGCTAATTTTCCGCCATTAAGTAAGGATTTCCATTTGGTTTCCTTATTAATAACAACGTCATTTAATTGACTATCTTTAGGGGCAATGAGTACTAAATCATTACCTAATAATGTATGACGTGAATCTGCAACCATTAAATTTTTATCAATGACATAGTCCATCCACTGCTGATCTGCTGAAATAAACAGATTTGCAGGTGCGCCCTGTTCAATTTGGCGAGCTAGTGTTGAAGAAGATGCATAAGATGCAACAACTTCAGTTTGCTTTTCTTGCTTATATTGTGCCGAAATTTCATTAAGAGCATTGGTAAGAGAAGCGGCCGCAAATACCGTTACTTTTTCCGATGCAAAACTTTGACTCACTAAAGCAAAAGAGATAACCGCACCAGCAAGTAACTTACCTGATAATTTTTTCATGTTCTAATTCCACTTAAATTAAAGGATGACCACGCTGTATATACCAAGATACAGCGTAAAATGAAAGAATTAGATGTTAGAAACTAGTTATATATCAATAAATATAACCATAAAAATAAGGATAAAAAAACAAATAGAGAAAAGGTTATATACTCTAAATAATTTAAGTCACAGCTAGGCGAAAAATGAATGAGTCACTAAGAGCATACATAAGTATGTGACTAGTGCGAATGAGTGTAGTCAACACCGCTGTGGCTTGAAGTATGACGAGTATGGCGAATAAAAAAACAGCCCTCTAAAAAATTAGAGGGCTGTTCTAAATCAGGGAGGGAGATTTTATGATTTTTTGTCTGCTTTTGGCTGACTTGGTGAAATCAGGTTAAACACTTCACCCAAACCATAAATGATGCCCATAATGAGTACCATTACAACGGGTACCATCAAGAGAGCAAACCCTAAACTTTTCAATAATTCAAGCATGATAACCTCTTTATCATGGTATATTCGGAAAGCCAGAGTTGGCATTTCTTCACGAATAACGAATAATAACGCTATAGTTGTATATATTCTAGAGAATTATCGCTTTGTGTCGGTACAAAAAATGCGATAAACACACAAAAAAGAAGAAGCCTATCATTATGCAAGCAGAAATATTATTAACACTAAAACTTCAAGATAAGCTCTTTGCCGATCCTCGCCGTGTTGCGCTGTTAAAACAGATCAAAGCGACGGGTTCAATTAGTCAAGGGGCAAAAATGGCAGGCATTAGCTATAAAAGTGCTTGGGATGCCATTAATGAAATGAATCAACTCGCAGACGAACTTCTCGTTGATAGAGCAACAGGTGGCAAAGGCGGTGGTGGTGCAACTCTTACTCATTATTGTGAGCGCTTACTACAACTTTACGATCTGCTAGGTCAAATTCAGCAAAAAGCCTTTGATGTATTGAAAGACGATTCACTCCCTCTTGATAGCCTTTTAGCGGCGATTTCTCGCTTTTCATTACAAACGAGTGCCAGAAACCAGTTTTTTGGCACGATTATTGAGCGTGATAATCTTCAAGTTCAACAGCATGTTAATGTGCAACTTGCAGATAGAAAAACGACTATTCGTGCTGCCTTAACAGAAAAAAGTGCAGATCGCTTAGGCCTGAAAAAAGGCAAAGAAGTACTGATCTTAATTAAAGCGCCATGGGTTAATATTGAAAAAGGCTCATCCTTAGCGCAACAATATGATAATGCCCTTTCAGGCACACTCACTCAAATTGAGACGGGTAGTGAAAACAGCGAATTAGTGGTGACATTAGAAGGTGGGCAAGAAGTGTGTGCCACCTGTTCTAATCAGCATGTTAAAGAGCAAAAATTGCATATTAATGACAGCGTAACGGCTTTATTTAATGCCGATCAGGTGATTGTCGCCACACTGTGTTAATTATTAGCATGGTTGCTTTTTATTAAAAAATAAAACCATCACTTAGTTATTATTTTAGAAATAATATTAAGTGATGGTTTTTAATTGGAAATAATATTTACATAAATCAAATTTATTCTAATAAACTTCTGATTAACGTATTACATTAATATTTTCCAGTTTTACTGAACTTTCTAGTCTATCACCTACTTGCATGGTAACTGGAACAAAAACGTTAAAATCTTGCAACCAAGCTTGTTTGCTACTGATTTTCTGTTGTCCTTCATGAGTTTCATCACACTGAACTAACAGATATTTTCCACTAAACTCAGATGCTATACTACCTGCATCTCCTTCGCTTAACACATTACAACGTATTGATGAAGTTATTACTTCTTTTTTAGAATCAATACTTTCCCACTGTGCTTGATATTGTTGGCCAACGACTAATGGAAATTGCAGATCTGTCTGCAACTTACGGAGTAGTGAAATATCGTGACTGATAGACATAACAAACTTTAATTGTAACTGATTAGCCAACATTAAACGTTGTACTGTCCAGATACCATAATCTTCTAGATTACGTATATAACCATCCGATTGGGCATCCAACTGTACATTGACCTTACCGTATTCGCTTACTATGGTATAACGGATCTGTTTAAAGCGAGGAAGTGCCCATGGTTTTATCAATGATTGAGTTTGATTATTAATTCCTGTAGAAAGTGGATATTTATTAAGCCATTGCGGATTATTATTACTTAAATTGGGCATTGTTGGCCCCATCAATGTTGATACAGGCTTATTAATAGCAGGTACAAAGTGTCCCTCAGCAGTGAACGTTTTTCCTTCTGGTAACTGACATAATTGATTGAAAAGTTGTCTCATTTGAAGATCTATTTTGAAACTATTTTTACGACGAATAATATCATCAGTGATCAGCGAATCAGTAATGTACCCCTCACGATCTAGGTTCATTGCAACTACAGCGTCGCCCTGATGAGTTTTACAATTATATAAATAGTGCTCAATCTTTAGCTCAAGAGGTGCATCATAAGGTGGTTCCCAGATGGTTTCTGCAAAATCATATCCTGTGCGCACTGATAAGATGTCACCAATATGCTGAATACTATTAGTATCAACAAGGTTAGTCATACCGCCGATAGACGTGTCAGATAATCTTTCCCATCGCGATTCTTTTATTGGAAATTGACAAACCATGCGGATATCTTCTGTTGTCATCAGCTTATTGTCTTGAGCTGGTGCATAACGAAGATAATTATTACCGTAATAGCGAGCTTTGGTTAGCCCTTCTTCATTCAATACATCCTTATATAAAAGCTGAGCTTTGTTCTGCTTACAATCAACAGAATGCCAATGCTGAACCGTTTCTCCATTATTATCCGTTAATGACACCATGTAATTCACACGATCATGGATCCTAATTATAGATAATGGATTAATTTTACTATTTATCAATGAAGGCTTATTCGTTGCATAGACAAAAGAAAATAACAAATAAGGTAGAAATAAAAATAAAATAATAAAAAAACGTAAGCTATACATATATATTTCTTTACTGATTGATTGTTTTTTATAGTTAATATGGTAGAAAATCACTATATATTGTTAATACTAATTAGTTCTATTTATTAGAATAATTATTTAGTAGTCTCAGTAGAAATAAAGTATTTAAACTTTACGACTAATACAACGTGTAAAAGCTTCTTTTATTGAGGCACCTAAAACCTCGTCACTGCAATTGCTTTTTAATGTAATAATTGCATTGTTAGGTATACTTTTACCAATCCAATGATCCAATCGTAAGTGATCATAAGGAATAATAGATATAATACCATCAGTCACATTCACATTACATAAGTTCATGTTTTTGAATAGTGTCGTTTTATTTTTATAATCACATTCTTTAATTATTTTTTTTATCCATTCAGAATATAATCCATCGTTATTACGCATTTCATGATATTCAGATGAATTAGCATTTAATATTTCGCTTTGGATTAATGCATTTCTTGTAAAGAAACCCAAATCTGCATCAAATGGATCTTTGGATAAAACCTTATAACCTTTTTTAAAATCCATAAAATAAATACCGCTTTTTGAAAGAGTTATTATAATATAATAATCATTATTAAAATAGATACTTGCTCTTAAGTTATTTTTTTTGATATAGACACTATTTACTCCTCAACTATTGTAATATTAACCTTAATATTTTTTGAAGATACATTTTTAATAAAATTATTAATAGCATCTCATTGTTGTTTGGTTGTTCTTGCAGGAACACCTAATTCTAGAGTTTTTGATTTAACATCACTTGGTAAAATCTCAGCGCTTCTCTTTCTTTCTCCAGAATATTTATCCATTTAAGTGTTTTTAAATAAGAACTACCACCTAATTATTATTTTTAAAATAATATTAAGCAATGGTTTTGGCTTGATTAATATTTCTATTAAAAATGAGTAGCTAGTTTATTTACTCTGAATACATACGAGTAAAATAATCGCTAATTTTATTGTTATCGAGCAATCTATCTTTGGTAAAATCAATACTATCAGAAACTACAATATATTTTCTTAACTCTTCAGGAATATCTTTTATCGTTGCATAAATAGTTGGAACAATAAAACGAAAATAGTCACCCATTTTTGTTTCACCCTCATAGCCAATGGGATAATCTTCTCCTATAGATTGCCCCTCTAATGCTTCAAAATAAAACATTCCCATTTTAGCCCCTATTCCCGCATCAGAATGATTCCCATCCCATTTTTCAATTCAAAATCAAATTTTTTTATTATTTTTGATTTACCATATTTTCTATAAGTATAACTTGAATATAAATCAACAATATAGTAGCATTCTTATTTATTTTATTGTTGTATTTTTCTGATTCACCATCAATATATTCAGATAAGTCATCCAAATATAATTTAATATCAGGTATCGATAATAGTACTTTAGGTAACCACCCACTATTGTTATTATACATTTTTGCTAAATACCTTTGATTATCCATGGCAACCCACGCATATGTGTAAGATGAACCTGGTACCCATTCTGAAATTAGAGATAAAGCCATATATCCTTATTTTAATTAATAGGTCCATCCCATCGTAATTGATGACGTAATTCATTAGGGACCAAGTTAAATAACATTTTAATATACTTGATATTACCATCATATAATATACTTATTTTTGAACTGCATTTTTCAGTATATGTTTTAGCTTGAAAATTTAAAAATGAAATATCATTTTCATCAAAATCTTGATTAAGTATTTTTTTGGGTAAATTATGAATTAACTGTAATTCGTAATAACAAGATTTATCTTTTGCTTTTGCTATCATTCCTCTAGACTGAATATTTCTTAATTGGGGCAAAATCCAATACATCATATCTATGTATATTTCATTTTTAGTCATATATTCTCACTTTATTTTTCTTACAGGTAATGGCTTTGAATCAACTATAGGATTGTCTATTTTAGTCCAGCTTCCATTATCTAACAATTGATTAATATATTTTATTTCTCCTATTTCATTATATATTTCCACTGCAGCAACCATCCTATGGTTACCTTCCGTTACATAATAAACACCCTTTTTATCTATATAACCCGCAATAATACCTGATGGAGCTTTGTAGCTATAAAAGTTTTTAAGCATATCAGCTTTTATTAAATCAACTGCATCAGGATCACTTAATCCTACTTGTCCACTTTTTATAGAAGAAACCAATTTATTTCTTGTGGTAATCTTAGCTGATGTCTTAGCTATAAGCTGAGAACTTCCTTTCGCAACTCCAGCACCACCAGCAAATAAGCCTACGAGATCAAAAATGAGTTTTCCACTTTCAACACCCGCATTAAATGAACCAGATACACCTGCTTTTTGATATTCTGCTTCCAGTTTTTCAATACGCTCGATATACGATTGCTTAACCGCTTGAGTTAATGTATCGAAAGCATTATCACTTTGAATAACCGCTTTGATAGCTTGGTATGTTTCTAATGGATTTGTAGCAAGAGAAGCGAGCCCTTCAATCGTTTCATACAATCCTGTTGGTATACCTGCTACAAGGCCTGCATTAAACCCTGTATCTTGTCCTATATCTGCTGATAGCCATTTAAGATAAATTGCTGTCTTTTTAAAATAATTAGTTTCAGCAGATAATTCTTTCTCCATTAATTTTTGCTGATGATGAGAGAGATAATTGTAACGGAAACTATTTTCAGCCCCTCTAGCGCCACTATATACACCACCTGGCTCACCAGTAAAAATTCCACCTGCAATGCCACCAAATAATCTAACAAATTGAGCTTGTGATTCTGATTTTTTCTGCCACTCCTCAGCCTTAATAGTATTATCACCCAACGAAATAGCCGCAATTTCAGCAGCTAAACTGCCGACAATTGCACCTTTAACATTTCCTCCACTAATTTGGGCAGATAAACCAGATAATGTTGCATGACTTAACACCTTTCCTGCATGCCCTAATACCGCACCGTTATCACCAATTAGGTTGGCACCTTCTGCATGGAATTGACTACCAATATTGCTTAATAGCGCGGTTTTAAAATTATCAATAAAACTACCGCCTTGAATGGCAGTACCCAGTGTTGAGCTAACAACTGAATGCGAGGCGACACGCTGTGCAACTTGATTCCATGTTGCGTTATCAGTAAGCAGTAACTTACCTGTTGAAGGTAAGGTTCCTCCTTGGATTGCCTGATCCCACCCCATAAATTGGTCAAGACCTTGCAATGCCCCTGCCACCACCATGCTTGTAACAATAGATTTAGCGGTATCACTACGGCCGAGGGATTCAATAGTTTTATAAATACTGCCTTTGTTCTCAGCTAAAGAGACCGCAGCTTGAGATACTAAAGAGGCAAAACCCGCTTGTGCCGCAACCGATGCCGTTGAAGCCACACTGGCTGATGCACCTGCCGCAATAGTTGCTTCACTTGCCATTCCACCAATGGTTGCCGCCGTTGCAGTACCGTAAGTTGCAACCCCTACCGCGATAGCAATGACCGCACCGACAACAGGATTTAATTGCTGAGTTTTATCATCCCAATTGGAATAAGTGTCTTTAACTAAATTCCAATTAATATTTTCTTGACGTTGGAGATCTTTAAGCCAAGCATATTCTGGTGTATTACTTAAAACAGTTAATGCTTGTTCTAATGATTGCTCTTTTTGGGCTTTAATATCCGCAGTTATGCCTTTTGGGGCATCAATTGTGAGCATTCCACCAATATAAAGTTCAGGTAATACCCATATTCCTTTGGTATATCCCTGATCACGCTGAGTAATATAAATATCTTTTGAATTGGTAATAACTTGTTTAAAGGCAGTGTTTTTTACTGCTTTAAAATTAACTTTTCCTGTTTTACTGGTTAACTTCGCATTTTTTGTTGTATCAATTTTAGTAGCTTCTAAAGTGATATCATCTTTAGCAAATAAATTAATATTGCTATTAGCAATAAACTCGGTAACTTTATTATTGGTGTCATAAAATGTTTTCGTATATTTCTTTTTAGTAACACACAAAGTCCGCCAATTACATTTTTTCTTTTCTTCTTTGTAGTAACTCGATTCTTCCATCGCTTGCGCGTAAAGGAATCCTCCTTTAGCGGCGATATCCATCTCTTTATTTGCAGTTAATTTTGATGCCTGAAATAAAATACTGCCTTCAGATAATAATGTTAGATTATTACCACTATTAATTTCAGTACTGACTTGTTTACGAAGTTCTTCTAAGTCAGAACCCGACTCTTTACGAAAATGCGTTATTACTGATCCCAATTGAATATTGTCACCACTTGAAATAGTGACATCACCCTCTGATTTAAATGAACTTCCTTCTGTGATTAATGTACCTGATGACGCAATAGAAATGCCTTTATTGCCAGTTATCATTGCTGTGGCATACTGAATATCTTGAGCATCTTCATGGGGATCTTTGATAGCAGAATAAGCGTTTGCACCCAGCTTTATATTTCTACCGGCTAATACAATGACTTTATCTTTTGAATTTAATATGGTTGAAGTTAAATCAATATCACGAGCGGCGTTTAAAATAAGGTTATTGTCTGAAAATAATTTAGATTGTAATTGAGGATAATGAATATCACTAAAGAAAGGATCGGCATCTTTTATTGATTTAGAGGAAAGAAAAATATCCTGTCCGGCATTAAAGGTTATGGCTTTATTACTATTATATTTTATTCCTTGACTAATAATATCTTTACCGGAAGTAAAAATCATATTATTACTACTTTCCAAAATCCCCATATGAATTAAAAACCCTGGAATATATCCACTATCTCTAATAAAAGGCACTAAATTAAAAAGAAAAGATTCATCACGATTTATTTTAATATTTTCTAGCGCAGATAAATTTATTTCATTAGGTTTATTAATTATTACATTTGAAATGTCAATATTTTTTCCAGAGTGAAAATCTATTTTTTCAGAAATATCAATATATGGTGATTTAATACCTTTTAGAGTATAAAAGGTAGTGGGATTAAATAAATGACTAATATCTCCCTTTTTAGTTGTAGTAGAAAAATATTTTGCTGCTACATCTATATTCTCAAATTTTATAGTATCAGTCGCTGTCAAATTTATATTTTCATCAGCTAATAACTCTGAATTATTTATATTTATATTTTTATCAGCAATAATAGATAAAGAATCCTTCGCTGTTAAATTTAAAGAAATATTCACATTATTAGCATTTAATAATATATTTTTAGCTAATATAGCATTTTCAAAATCTGATAATCCTCTGAATTTTTTTATTTCTTTTCCTGTAGATGGAAGCTTGCGCTCTAAATCTATACTATTTTTAAAATCTAATACTAAGTTATTACCTGCTTTTATTATATAATCAGAAACGTCATTTACAGAAAACTCATAATGACTCCCCGTTTTCACAAAAGGTACGAAATGACTTATCTTATTGAACTTAGCTTCATCAAGTTTATATTTAACTATATCATCACGATAATAAAACTGAGAATTATCATGAGAATACAAATCCCATTTATTAAGATATCCAGAACGATAGTAATATAATTGTGCATTACTGCCTGTTGCGATTAAATTATTATTTGCAATAATTCTAGATTGATTATTAATAAACTCATTAGATTGTATATATAAATTATTCCCTGAAGAAATAACACTTGGAACATATTGTTCACTTTTTTCAAAATATAAACGTTCTACATTAACTCCTCCATTATTTTTTAAATCTAAGATATCAAACCATTTTTTATCAGAAAAATCTTTTAATTCAGGAAATAAAATAACTAAAAGAAAATCATCCGTAGGACTTCTGGAAGGAGAGAGGAGATGATTACCGATATTTATAGAGAGTTTAGAATCAGGCTCTTGTTTTATTTCTTTAAATAAAGATGTAATAGATTCATTAACCAACTTCTTTGTCCGAATAATCAAATCACCCTTTTCTGTTTTTATCGTGGCGGATTGATTTTCAATTAAACTACTAGGATCACCCTGTGCATTTTTTTGTATCCATAAATTATCTTTTGCTTGAATAAGTGCTTTTTCGCCTTTATTAGTGAGTTTATCTGCAAATAAACGCATATCTTTTTCTGAGATAATTTCACTATGATTAGTTAGCGCATGAGTTGCTAAAGTTATATCCCTTTTTGCTTTTAACTTTGCATTACTGTTAATTTGTAGTTCTTTACTGCTAACATTAATATCTTGTTCAGATTGAATATTGCCATTAAAGGTAATTTTTCCATCAACAGTTAAATTCATACTGTTTTGAATTGTCTGAATATCACTTAAATTAACACCAACGCCCTTTTCTGTGCTGACTAGGCGTATTTGATTGGCATACATTCCCCCCAGTGCTTTTGTATCAATAGATATTGTTGGTTTTATACCTTCTCCATTAAGGCTATTTACCGTTCCTTTTTCAAAATCAATACGGTTATTTCCTTGCATTAAAGAAAGATTTTTAGCGTTTATTTTTCCATTTAATTCAATACTACGGCTAATAATATCAGCATAATTTTGCAGCTCGGTATTCATACCTTGTTTACCAATAACAATACTGCCTTTTTTTACTTCTATTGCTGAATAGGCACCTTGAGGGCTAAATTGAGGTTTTCCTGTCGTAAGCGTAATTACCGGGGTATTAATAAACGAACAGCCATCACACGTAATACCATTCGGGTTTGCAATAACCACTTTCGCCTGTTTACCTGCAACTTCTAATTTCCCTAATAACTGTGAATATCCATTTCCCACAACCTCATTAATAATTAAATGCGCTGCATTACCTTTTAAATTAGCATTGGCATTCACTTGTTTAGCTAATTGTGTATTAACAGGAGTTGTTGCATTATTAAGTACAACACCTTGTTTACCAACATTAAAAGAATGAAATTGATTATGAGAAACACCAATATCATTAGGTGTTGCAATATTAATAATAGGAACTGTATTTTGCTGACTTATTTTTATTGTTTTATCGGATGGAGTAATTATAGAACTCCAAGCGGGATGTAATGGGTAAATAGCGGTTAAATAAATAATGCTATAACTAATTAAACGCTGTTTTCGAGAGATATCCTTTTCGTCCATAAAAACTCCAAATTTTAAATAGCCAAAGAAATAGACCAAAATAATGACCAGTGTTCTGGTTTTAGTGATTTTGGGTAAATTAACGGTTTATTCATTAATATCTGAGAAAATAAAATGGAATGATAAAAAGAAACACCTATTGCGCTTCCTATTATTTTATTCTTCTTTGTTTCATATTTATCTGAATAAGCAACACCATAATCAAGTGCAAAAATAAAATTAACATCACCTAAAAAATAATTTATCTGTGGTGTGTTTATTTCATTACGCCAATAAAAACCATTATTTGCATTCAGGTTTGTTTCTTTATATCCACGGACTGCTTTTATTCCATCAATTGTTACTCGTTCTATACTATAAAGATTATCTGGCGTATATTGCCCATAAAATGACGTAATATAAGAAAATTTGTTAAGAAATAAATGTTGATAGCTTAAATTTATGCTTAGTTTTCGGTAATGACTACGAGGTGAGTTTTCAGCAATATAATCAGGTGATGCACCAAAAAAAGAAAGCCCCATTTCTACCATTGGATTAATCGTTAAATATCCTCGTTTGAGAGTTAAACTATATTGAGGACTAAATGATAAAGAGGTTAATGTGGGGCTATTTATTTGTAGTTTCTGTTGTGCTAATTGTGTCCTTACTTTTTTATTTTTCAGCGAACTCTTTAATATTATTCGCTGCTTATTATCACGATAGACTAAACGACTAATATCAAATTGCTGATCTCTATTTTTGTTTTTATAAGCGTGTTGAACATTATGACTGAGGAAAGGATAAGAGGATTGACTATGAGATAATTGATACTGATAAAACCAGTACCCATAAGGAATATTTACACTTGCAGAATAAGAGCGAGAATAGTGCGAACGAGATAAATCTGTATTTGTACTCAGTGAGAAACTCCATTGTTCGCCTAATCCAAATAACGAATCTATTGTTGTGGTATTGGCTAATAGAGTTTTACCTGTTGTTTTAGTACCTGAATTATCAAAGGTTAATTGATTTTTAAAAGGCAATTTTTTATTGTTTTGAACAATAAAAATAGAAGAATATCCCACACTATCGCTAGGTTTAATATCTAATGTATATTGTGCTGTTGCTAATCGATTAAGCTGTTCAAGCCCATGCTCTAAATCACGTAAATTAAGTCTTTTTTCTTTGTACGATGGAAAGATAATATTGACTAATCGAGAAGAAATATTATCAATAAAAATATCTTTTATTTTTCCCTCTATCACTTTAATCGTAAGTTTACTATTAGTGAGATCTTGATGAGTAATAAATGCTTGTGAAGTGATATAACCTTTTTTAATATATTCATTTGTTATAACACTAACAATACTCTGTATATCATTTACTGTTAAACATCGATGTAGATATTTTGATGTTAGTTTATTCTGCTTTTTGCCACTTAATAACTCAGCATTTTCTATTTTTATTTCATTAATCAAAAAACAATTATTTTTATCAACACCATTATTATTAATATTGGGAAAACTCATTTTACTTACTAATATTAGCAATAGAAATAATAATAGTTTAATCTTTTTATTTTTAAACTTATGCATATAAAAATCATCCTTGAGTTATTTTTTATATGATTGCATAAAATTTCTGACTAAATAGTTATCATTTTTTAAAAGACACTTAAGCTTTTTTTGCCTAAGAATAATTCAGCAAATATTGACAATTATTAGTTAACCCGATATTGGTAAGTACTCTACTTGCTCTAAAAAGCGACGGATAAAAATAATGAAATACTTGCAACTCAAAAAAACACAATTTCGATTAAGCGATACACTCTGTTTGCAAATTAATGATTTAACAATTAATGAAGGTGATAGTTGGGCATTTGTAGGCAGTAATGGAAGTGGGAAAAGCGCATTAGCAAACGCATTATGTCAAGAAAGTGTCTTGCTATCAGGTGAGTTCATTAATACCTTTACTCGTCCGATAAGCCTCTCTTTTGAAAAATTACAAAAAATAATCGAAGAAGAGTGGCGTCGCAATAACACAGATTTACTTAGTGAACGTGAAGACGACACAGGTTTAACGGTTGCTCAAGTTATCCAAATGCAGGTAAAAGATAATGATAAGTGTCTTTTATTAGCAAAACAATTTGGTGTTGAATACTTATTATCAAGACGTTTTAAATATCTTTCTACTGGTGAATCTCGCAAAATACTGCTTATTCAACTGTTAATGAATGAACCTGATCTATTAATCTTAGATGAGCCTTTTGATGGTCTAGATATTGATTCTCGTCGTGCACTAAATGAATTACTCATACTATTACATCAACAAAATCTGACGATTGTACTTATTTTAAATCGTTTTAATGATATTCCTGATTTTATTCAACATGCAGGTTTACTTATTCATTGCGAATTAGTGGCTAAAGGTGAAAAGGAGTCGATTTTATCTGATTCAGTGATCGCACAATTATCTCACAGTGAAACACTTAAAAGCTTCACATTACCTGAACAAGACTCGCCAGATGCAATCCCACAATTATCTCCCACACTTTCCCCAATCATTTTAAAAAATGGTGTAGTGAGTTATAACGACAAACCTGTACTTTATCATTTAACTTGGGAAGTAAAACCGCAACAACATTGGCAAATCTTAGGTCCTAATGGCGCAGGAAAATCGACATTACTAAGTTTGATTACAGGCGATCACCCTCAAGGTTACAGTAATGACTTAACGTTATTTGGCCGTAAAAGAGGAAGTGGTGAAACAGTATGGGAAATTAAACGCCATATCGGTTATGTCAGTAATGCCTTACACCAGAGCTATCGTGTCTCTTCAAGTGTAAAAAATGTCATTATTTCAGGATTTCACGACTCAATTGGTATTTATCAGGCTATTACAGATAAACAGCTTAAACTCGCTGATGAATGGTTAGCATTAATTGGTTTAACAGCCCATGCCAATAATCCATTTCATGCCTTATCATGGGGACAACAACGTTTAGTATTAATTGTTAGAGCGTTAGTTAAGCACCCTACTTTGCTTATTCTAGATGAACCACTGCAAGGATTAGACACAACGAATCGACTCTTAGTACAGCGTTTTATTGATATCATGATAAGCCATAGTAATACACAGCTTTTATTTGTGAGTCACCATCAGGAAGACGCACCATTATGTATTACTCATCGATTGACTTTTATTAAAGACGGCGAAATTTATCGCTATCAGCAAGAAATTTGTTAAAGATGGATTTTTACTGTCATAATCAGGGCAATGATTTTAGAAATTAACGCTAAAATTAGGTCTGAATTTTTTATTTAAATCGACATTTTTTGCATATTATTTGAACAATAATAAATAAAAAATGTGTCGGTTTTATGGACGCAATCTTCGTCTATTTTTTATACAAAACGGATATTTTGTTTTTTTACGCCGATCCCGCTAGATTAATAGCTTGAACGATTAAGCAAAAGGTGTGACAACTGTGCAATAATTCATCGAACAAACGACATTTTTGACTTAATCCCCCTTGTTTTGTCACTTATGTTTGGCGTTCTTGTCGATGATCCATATAATGATTGAAGTGCTAATTTTAAACTTATATTAAGAAAGTAATTATAGGAGTCTAAACTATGGCAGTAACTAAGCTTGTGCTAGTTCGACACGGTGAAAGTGTATGGAACAAAGAAAACCGTTTTACAGGCTGGACTGACGTTGAGTTGTCCGAAAAAGGCCGTAATGAAGCGCAAGAAGCAGGTAAACTGCTGAAAGCTGAAGGTTTTGCTTTTGACTATGCATATACTTCTGTTCTGAAACGCGCAATTCACACCCTGTGGAACATTCTTGATCAAGTTGATCAACAATGGCTGCCAGTTGAAAAAAGCTGGAAATTAAACGAACGTCATTACGGCGCTCTGCAAGGCTTAAACAAAGCTGAAACCGCTGAAAAATACGGTGACGAGCAAGTTAAACAATGGCGTCGTGGTTTTGCTATCACTCCACCAGAATTAACTAAAGATGATGAACGTTTCCCAGGTAAAGATCCACGTTATGCATCTTTAACTGCGGCAGAACTGCCATTAACTGAAAGCCTAGCATTAACTATCGACCGTGTAACACCATACTGGGAAGAAGTTATCAAACCGCGTGTTGCTTCTGGTGAGAAAGTTATCATCGCAGCTCACGGTAACTCACTGCGTGCTCTGGTTAAATACCTAGACAACATGAGCGAAGATGAAATTCTTGAGCTGAATATCCCAACAGCTGTACCTTTAGTTTACGAATTTGATGAAAACATGAAACCAATCAAACGTTACTACTTAGGTAATGCTGACGAAATCGCAGCAAAAGCAGCCGCTGTTGCTAACCAAGGTAAAGCAAAATAATTTTATTTTGAGTTACATAAAAAAATGCCACGTAAAAGTGGCATTTTTTATACTCTAAATTTAATTATTACGCTTTATTACGACGAGCCACAACCGCATCTGCTAATTGGCGTAATAGCGTTTCGGTGTCATCCCAACCAATACATGCATCCGTGATGCTTTTGCCATAAACTAAAGGCTCACCGCTTTCTAATGATTGGCTACCTTCCACTAAATGACTTTCGATCATAACGCCAATTAATACTTTTTCACCCGCGCTAATTTGTTGGCAAATATCAGCACCAACTTCCATTTGTTTCTCAAATTTCTTGCAACTATTTGCGTGACTGAAATCTACCATGACGTTTTGTGGTAAACCGGCTTTTTTAAGCCCTTCTTTTACAGCGGCAACATGTTCAGTACTGTAATTCGGCTCTTTGCCACCACGTAAAATAATATGGCAATCACCATTACCTGCTGTGCGCACAATGGCAGAATGTCCCCATTTGGTTACAGAAAGAAAACAGTGTGGCGATCCCGCAGCATTAATCGCATCAATCGCCACTTTAATGGTGCCATCTGTACCATTTTTAAAACCAACAGGGCAAGATAAGCCAGATGAAAGCTCACGGTGAACTTGTGATTCTGTAGTACGAGCGCCAATTGCGCCCCAACTCATTAAATCAGCAACGTATTGCGGCGTTATCATATCTAAGAACTCGCCAGCCGTTGGCAAGCCACTATCATTAATCGTTAATAAAAGATTACGAGCAATGCGTAAGCCTTCATTAATATCAAAAGTATGATCCATATGAGGATCATTAATTAAGCCTTTCCAACCTACAGTTGTGCGCGGTTTTTCAAAATAAACACGCATTACAATTTCAAGTTTGTCTTTAAGCTCTTCTCTAATAAGACTTAAACGTTGTGCATACTCCAGCGCAGCTTTCGGATCATGAATAGAACAAGGTCCAATTACCACTAATAGACGATCATCTTTTCCAGCTAGGATTTGATGAATAGCTTCACGGGCATGACGAACTGTAAAAGCCGCATTATCAGTCGCTGGAAACTTTTCCAATAAAGCCACTGGCGGTAAGAGTTCATTAATTTGTGTTATTTTAAGGTCATCATTTTGATAATTCATTCCCGTGTATCCACTCTATGTTATCTAGTCAATGTTATTATTGCTTTTCCAATCTAACCATTCGTTTTCTATCTGTAAACACCCTTTCAATCTAAAGCACCTATAGTCACCTTTCTAAAAATTTCAACATAAATGGAAATAGCGCATTTAAGCAAAATAATGATTCAAAATTGCGTTAATAATAAGAATAAAAACAATGAATAGTAAGGCTGGAGAGAAAGATAACTCTACCAGCCTTTTTTATCAGGAGAGATAATTATTTCTGCTAGAGCGTTTTGCTGTTTTGATCCACAAGCGAGAACCATTAATCGCGATAGCCAGTAAGATGATATATTCAACAGACATTGCATAAACACCTTGTTTGTAGAATATAACAATACTAATCACGTTAATAACAGACCAAACTAGCCAATTTTCAACTAGTTTTCGTGTCATTAAGATCATCGCGACAATAGAAAGCACTGTCATTGCTGAGTCCCAGAATGGGTATGCATCAGGTTCAAGAACTGGCGTAGCTAAATTTGCACCAAAGACATTTAATATATCAACAGCAACAACGGCTAAATAGCCAAATACAGTATCAATATTGAAAGTAAGAGCGGCAATGGCAGCTATTGAAACAACAATTAAAAAGAGACGATGACTTGATTTTAACCAACGTATTCTTAACTCCGCTTGCTCAAAGTCATTCACTCTGCTCCATGCATACCATCCATAAATATTGGCTGCGAAGAAGAAAATTTGAAGTAATAAGCTTGCATACAGCTGAATTTGGAAAAATATAATGGCAAATAAGGTGACATTAATCAGTCCAAATAAATAGTTAATAATTTTTTCCTGACTGGCAAGCCAAATACACAATAGTCCAGCAATAGTACCGACAGCTTCAATCCATGAAAGTGGATATCCTCCCTCTCCTAACGGAATATTGACTAAAAGATTATTGATACTAAACCAACTCATGACATCCATTTTACAACCCCGACTTAATCATAGAAAAAAACAAAGAAAATATGGGTTATTGCGACATCTTTGCAAAGTAGTAAAGATATATTATAAATTCATATTTATAATAGTACTGTGTTTTTGATACTAAATATTATGTTGCTAGTTAATAAAAATAACAAATAAATGTTTTATATACTAAACAAATTATTCTGATTCACTTTTTAAACAATAAAAACGACAAATAACTTTATACGTTTTACTTACTAGAGAGAAATATGGAGCCAACAACACGTTTAATCGATCACATACTATCTTTTGCCCTCCTTGATCCTAGAATTGAAGCTGTAGTACTAACAGGATCATTAGGCCGCAATAAAAAGATAGACAGTTATTCTGATATTGATATAGAGCTTATCGGTCATGGTGCGACTGAACTCGCAAAAAACCGACATTGGTTATCACAATTTGGTGATGACCTTGTTAACTTACAATTAGAGTGTGAAGATCCTAAAGGTAAGCTTTGGCCTATTTATTTACATGTTTTAGCTCAAGGTCGCAAAATGGATATCATGATGGCAGAGCCTGAACGTATTTTTAACATGAAAAGTGAAGGGCTCAGCCCAGTTTACCAGCGTGGATATCAAATCCTACTTGATAAAACAGGTTTATGTGACGGGCTTCCTGAAATTAGCGTTATAACGCCTCCTATGCTTTCAAAAGAGGAAGCTTACAGTAATGCTCAAGAATTCTGGTTTGAAGCCACACAAGTCGCTGTAGCCATTCTACGCCATGAGTTTTGGTTTGCTAATTATCGCATGAATGATATGCGTGAATGGTTGATAGCCTTACTTGAACAAGTTGCATTACAAACATCAACACAAGATGTGTGGTATCAAGGAAAAAACCTAAAAGAGTGGCTACCTAAGTTTTATTCATTACGTTCATTAGAAAGTACACTTGCAATGAGTACCCCTTATGAAGCCGCCGCCGCCCTTTCTGTGATGATGGCATTTTTTCTTGATGCTTCAAAACAGCTAAATCACCCAATTGATACTGCGATAAAAACGCAAGAACTTGTCAGTAATTGGCTAATTGACAATGAATTTTTGACTGAAAATGAATACACCCAGATTACATCATCGATTGTTTGTCATTACTGATTTCAATGTGATTGTTAATTAAAGCAAGGTAGTTTTTTCAATTTTGAGAAAACTATCTTCATTGTTTAATAAAACAATGCACTGCATTATCAAAAAATAGAAAAATAGCTAAGAGTTTGTTTACTGTTCTGTTTAGGGAATGATAGATATACGGAGAAGGGATTGAAATGGTGGGTCGTGGGCGATTCGAACGCCCGACCAATTGATTAAAAGTCAACTGCTCTACCGACTGAACTAACGACCCATTTCAATAAAAACGGATTGATGTTCGAAAATGGTGGGTCGTGGGCGATTCGAACGCCCGACCAATTGATTAAAAGTCAACTGCTCTACCGACTGAGCTAACGACCCTTTTTCGAACTCGCCACATTCTCTGTGGCAACGGCGGGTAATAATACTGATTTAATGTTTTTGTGCAATGTTTTTTTTCAAAAAAACATTCAACCGCTGAAAAAACAATCATTTAACCCCGAAAATGCAACATTTTACATTACGGGGTCAATAATTAGAGTGTTCCTAGCTGCTTTTGCGCTAATTTAGCGCCAGCGCTATTTGGATATTGCTTAATCACTTGTTGGTAAACAGCTTTAGCATTATCCTTTTGCCCTTTCTCTTGCATGATCAAACCTATTTTATAAAAGGCTTCACTTGCTTTTTGAGATTTTGGATAGTTTTTAACAACAATAGCAAATGTGCTTGCAGCCTGATCCTTATTACCTTTTAGATAATACATCTGACCCAACCAAAATTGTGCATTTGATTGATAGCTAGACTTCGGATAGTTATTGATAAAGTTGTTTAATTCAACAATTGCCTTATCGTAATCTTTAGAATTCAATACGATATCAATTGCTGCATTATAATCGGCCTTCTCATCACCTTGTCCTGAATTAGTTGCCGCAGGAGGTGTTGAAGAAGCAGTATTATCAGGTTGAGTGGCTTCTGTTGATGTTGAAGCTCCGCCACCAAGGCTATCTAATTGTTGATAGATGTTGCGTTGGCGTTCAACAACTTGATTTAACTGATATTGATTTTCCTGAATTTGACCACGTAACATATCAATATCACGCTGAGAATCAGCGAGTTGTTGCTGTAATTGGGTCAAAAGCTGGCTGTGAGCATTTGAAAAACGCTCAAGTTGGGCGAGTCGTTCATCGGTCGAACCTGAACCGATATTACTGATTGGCGCTTGGGCAATAGCGGCTACAGGAGCCGCTACGCCAACCAGTAACAACAGACTCATCAAGAAAGGTCTGAAGTTACTGTTGTTCATGCCGTTCTCTTAGTAATCCAGTACTGCACGACGGTTTTTCGCATAAGCGGCTTCGTCATGACCCAGTACAGCTGGTTTTTCTTTACCGTAAGAAACGATTGACAGTTGATCAGCAGATACGCCTTTACCTTGCAGGTACATTTTCACAGCGTTTGCACGACGTTCGCCCAGAGCGATGTTGTATTCTGGAGTACCGCGTTCGTCAGCATGACCTTCTACAGTGATACGTACTGATGGATTTGAACGCAGGAATGCTGCGTGTGCATCTAACAGGCTAGCGTAGTCTGAGCTAATGTCATATTTGTCAAAACCGAAGTAAACGATGTTTTGTTGTTTCAGTTGTTCTAATTGCTGACGTGCTAATTCTTCAGCAGTAGGACCTTGTTCAACAACTGGTACATTGTTTGTATCAGTTTGATCGTCGTTTTTGTTTGAGCTACATGCTGCAACAGCAACGAGTGGTAATGCTAACATCAACCCTTTAAACACTTTGTTTAATTGCATCTCTATTTGTTCCTTTATTTGTTTGCCATACATAATTTTTATGCATCACATAAACGGTGACCAGGCAGGTGATTTAACCTGACCGTCAGTCGCCGGAAGACGCGCTTTGAAACGTCCATCTGTCGATACTAGCTGCAAAATGGTGCCTAAGCCTTGTGTAGAGCTATAAATAACCATTGTGCCATTAGGAGCGATGCTTGGCGTTTCATCCAGAAACGTATCTGTTAGATATTGTACAGAATTAGTTTCTAGATCCTGCTTAGCGATATGTTGCCTACCGCTTGCAGAACTTACCATAACTAAGAAACTACCGTCTGGGCTTACTGCTGGGTTTTGGTTTTGTCTACCTTCCCAAGTAATACGCTCTGGTGTTCCTCCGTTAATATTAACCTTATAAATTTGAGGGTTTCCACCTTGATCTGAAGTATAGACCAAAGTCTGCCCATCTGGCATCCAAGATGGCTCAGTATTATTACTTCTACCATTGGTTACCTGTGTCATATTCCCACTTGCTAAATCCATAACATACAGATTTAAGCTACCGCTTTTAGAAAGAGCAAATGCAAGTTTAGAGCCATCAGGTGAAAACGAAGGTGCACCATTATGTCTTGGGAATGATGCAATTTGGCGAATCTCACCTGTTGCTAATGTTTGTACCACTAAAGCAGATTGACCACTTTCAAAGGTTACATATGCAAGTTTAGCACCATCTGGTGACCATGCTGGTGACATTAATGGCTGTGATGAACGATAAACACGATCTTGGTTAAATCCATCATAATCTGAAACGCGCAATTCATAAGGATATGCGCCACCATTTGTCACAACAACATAAGCAATACGTGTACGGAATGCACCACGAATACCCGTCAGTTTTTCAAAAACTTCATCACTAGCGGTATGTGCAGAGTAACGTAACCATTTAGATGGAACTTTAAACTCGCTTTGAGATAAAACCGCACCTGGAGAGCCAGCAACATCAACTAACTGATAGCTCACTAAATATTGGCCATCCGCTGATGGTTGCACACGTCCTACGACAACAGAGTCAATACCTAATGCCGTCCAAAGTGCAGGTTGGACTTCAGAAGCAGTAACTGGTTGTTGAGGTATACGAGACACATCAATCGGATTAAATTTTCCGCTATTTCGTAAATCAGCCGCAATTATACCAGCAACATCTTCTGGCATTTGACCTGTGCCTTCCCATTTAAAAGGAACAACACCAATAGGGCGTGCAGTATTTACCCCTTGTGTAATTTCAATTCGAACTTCAGCGTTAGCCAGAGTGGTTACGCATAAAATCAAAAGCCCGAAAATAACATTTAATGCCTGCTTCATCATGTCTCCCTTTTATTATTGCGGTTATTACGCAATAACGCACAGAATAGTAACAAACGCTTTTCAACAACACCATACAACGCATCAATAACATTCTAAAATAGCTATAAATTAGTGTATGTTTTCCTACAATCAGACAGTTTTATGGTTTAAACTCAATTACTGATGATTTTACTTGTTCATAAACATCTTTCGGTGGCTTCGGTAGTGTAGCTGTATTCGCCGCTCTTAATGCCACTTGGCATAATGCAGGATCGCCACCTGCAATCTTCGCATTAATTAGCATCCCATCAGGTGCAATGCTAATTCTTAGCTCACAAGTTTTACCTTTGTATAATTCAGGATCAATAAACTTCTGTTCTATTGCAATTTTCAGTTGGCCTTTATAGCGATCTACACCTTCACCATTTGCGCCAGTACGATTTCCACCGCCTTGGCCTGCTGCTGATGCACCGCTTTGTTTGCTACCATCAGCCACTAAACCATCAAGTAAATTATTTACTGTTTTACTTTGCTGTTGAGCTGCCGCTTTTGCTTTGGCTTCTGCCGCTGCTTTAGCTTTCGCTTCTGCGGCAGCCTTTGCTTTAGCATCGGCTTCTGCTTTGGCTTTTGCATCCGCTTCAGCTTTGGCTTTAGCATCGGCTTCTGCTTTAGCCTTCGCCTCTTCCGCTTTTTGTTTCGCGGCTAATTCTGCTTGTTTCTTGGCTTCTGCCTCAGCTTGTTTTTTAGCATCAGCTTGTTCTTTTAAGATGCGATCGCGCTCTGCTTTCGCTTGTGCAGCCGCTTCTTCTGCAACTTTTTGTTCTTCTTTTGCTTTAGCGGCAGCTAATGCAGATTCACGTTTTTGAGCTTCTGCCGCTTCTTTCGCTTGTAAACGTTCAACTTCTAACGTTTTCAAACGTTCTTGTTCTTTCATTTGCTGCTGACGCAACTCTTCTTCTTGTTGCTCAGCACGCTCTTTTCGCTCTTGCTCGGCTTTTTGGACGTTAGCTTGTTGCGCTTTTTGCTGGTTATACTGTTGTACCACCGCATTAGGATCAACCATAATAGCATCAATAACTTGTCCATCAGATCCACCGCCACCACCTAAATCCCATTTCTGAGTTAATGACCCCCAGATAAGCAATGCGACAACGAGTAAATGCAAGGCGGTAGACAAGATAACTGAACCGCTCAATTTACTTCGGGTTGGTTTCGTCTTCTTTCCCACGCTATCATCCAAACTTATTTCAACCTAATTACATAGGCTGAGTCATTAAACCTACAGACTTAACACCTGCTTGACGTAACATGTTGAGCGCTTTAATTATCTCATCATAAGGAACATCTTTAGCACCGCCAATAAGAAAGACAACTTTCGGATTTTTTTCCAGTTGTCGTTTAGCTTCAGCCATAATCTGTTCTTGTGGTAATAATTCTAACACTTCCTGATCAACACGAATGTTGTATTGCCCAACACCTGCAACTTCAACAATTACAGGAGGGTTATCGTTACTTGAAACAGTTTGTGTCTCTGTTGCTTCAGGAAGATCAACCTCAACACTTTGCGAGATAATAGGTGCTGTTGCCATAAAAATAAGTAACAGCACTAATAATACGTCGAGCAAAGGAACAATGTTAATCTCTGATTTTACGCCTCGGCGGCTACTGCGACCCCGTGCCATCAGCTCTCTCCTTCTGCGTTAACTATTTCTTTTCTGCGGAGGTAAAAGCTTGGCGATGTAAAATCGTCAGGAACTCTTCCATAAAGTTATCGTAACTTTGTTCCAGTTTATTTACACGCTGCGTAAACCGGTTATAAGCCATAACTGCGGGGATTGCCGCAAATAAACCGATAGCTGTTGCAATCAGAGCTTCAGCAATGCCGGGTGCGACCATTTGTAATGTTGCTTGTTTAACACTACCTAATGCAATAAATGCGTGCATAATCCCCCAGACTGTACCGAACAGACCAATATATGGGCTGATAGAACCGACAGTACCAAGGAAAGGAATATTATTCTCTAAAGATTCTAATTCACGATTGAAAGAAACACGCATAGCCCTTGATGCACCATTAACAACCGCATCAGGAGCATGAACGTTTGCTTGATGCAAACGGGCAAATTCTTTAAAGCCAGAATGAAAAATTTGCTCTGAGCCAGATAATTCATCACGACGAGCTTGGCTATCTTTATATAAACGTGCCAAATCAGTACCTGACCAGAATTTATCTTCAAAATCTGCAACTTCACGATCGGCGGCATTCAGAACTTTAGTTCGCTGAATAATAATCGCCCAAGATGCAATAGAAAATCCGATTAAAAGCAACATGATCAACTTGACTAAAAGCCCTGCTTTTAGGAAGAGATCGATAACATTCATGTCAGCCACTACTTAAACTCCGCGATAATGGACTTAGGAAGCGCTACTGGCTTCATTTTTGATGAATCTACGCAGACAACGAGCACTTCTGCGCTGCACAATACACAACCATCTTCATTAATAATTTTTTGAGAAAATGTCATCGAAGCACCACGCAATGTGGTAATTTCACTTTCTACTTGCAAAAGATTATCAAGTCGAGCTGGCGCAATATATTCTATTGATAATTTACGTACAACAAATACAACATGATTATACTCCCGTAAATCATGTTGATGAAAACCTTTTTCTCTGAGTAGTTCAGTTCTAGCGCGTTCAAAATATTTCAGATAACTGGCGTGATAAACAACACCACCAGCATCAGTATCTTCATAATAAACACGAACAGGCCAAAGAAACTGCATAGTACCTTCCTTACATTTCCCGAGTTAAGTCCATAAATAATGTAGCTATAGGTTACCTAACTATACTTAAGCGGTCGCTCTAAGGGAATCGTAGTAACGTAAAGAATAGAAAACGCAGTTTTCAGGCGCCAATCATAAACTCTTCTTTGCAACACGCAATATGCTTTGTGCTCTGAATAGAAAAAATATTTTTATTAAGACAGCATAAAAATGCTTGCTAATTAGAAATTCATAGATTGTCTAATTTAGTAGTATTATTTTTAATGACAGAAAAAAACCAGTTAAAAAACCAGTTTTCCATATAAATCAATTAATTATTTGAGATTGGGGTTTCATGAAGATAGTGCCATTGCCAACTCCCATCATGAGAATTGCGTCTTAATAACACCACAGACTCGCGCATAAGAATTTTCTTATTTTCACTATGTGTTTCTTGATATCTGACAAGCGCCAAACAATCTGATTGGTAAATTATTTTATAACTATCCGTTTTTATTTTCAGACTACTTCTTTTTCCTGCATTTTGTCTGAACATCGCAATAACGTCATCATAACTCACCGCTTTTCCGCTGATCCCAACCATTGAAAACTCTTGAGATAAAAGATTTTCTATTTTTGTAATAGCAGCAACTGGTAGTGGATATTGCGTAAAAACAGTTTCAATCTCATCATGCAAAGATTTAATGCTTTCTATAATTAAATCACTATTAGAATTCATCTTGTATTTCCTGTGTAATAACTTTTGTCTTTAGTGTAAGTAATAAAGTAAGAGGTAATATGCCTATCAAGGCGCATATTAAAAAAGTCATGCTATAAGCAGTTTGTGGTAAACAAAAAAGAGAAAAAATATTAAATAACATAGCAACCATAGTTGCCCCAACACTAAAAACAACTTGTCGGTTAATATTCCAAATAACACTTGCTTGAACTAATTTTTTTGCACTAAAGTCATACAATGCTGTGGTTTGCGCCGTGTTTGCGCCAATTCCCCCACCCACTCCGATAATTAGATATGCAATAATAAGTAATGGAATATCTGTATTGCTATTTACAAAGGTTAATAAGGAGATACCAATACTGTGTAATAGCAATGCAATAATAAATAAGCATTTCATACCTAATTTATTATAAAGTGCACCACTTATTATCATTGAAATAAAGGCACCCAGTGCATACAACAACATAAAAATACCCGTGCCTTGAGCTGTAAATTTTAAATATTGTTGTAAATAAAAAATAGCGAGGATATTCACTCCAGTAAAAACACCTGGAATACAGTAGTAAATAAAAATAGTGAGCGATAGATTTCTATTTTTTAATAATGCTAGATTAATAACCGGCGATGAATGGCGTCGATAATGGTAATAATAAAGTACAGCAAAAATTGTTGAAAGTACGGCAATCACTAAAGCAAGTAATGTTGAGTGATATTCACCATATGCAGATAACGCAAACAATCCAGATACAATAATCAAACTAATAAGAATGATACCTTTAATATCAGGCATTACATTTTCTTTAGGTAAAGGCTCTTTTACCCAGATAAAGGCTAGAAACGCGGTTATCAATGAAAATGGAATATTGCTATAAAAAACCCAACGCCACGAAACCACATCAACAATAAATCCACCCAGTGTGGGTGATATTGCAGGTGCAATCAGCGCTATCGCCATAATAAGCGTTGATATTTTACTTCTCTCATGCCCTTGAAAATATTGAAAAGTTAATGCTTGCCCTATTGGGATTAACAGTCCACCACTCACACCTTGAATAAAGCGCCAAAAAATAAGTTCGATGAAAGAGTGAGAATATCCCACTAATGCGACCGATAAACTAAACATCAACATTGACGTTACCATCAATGCTTTAATTCCAAAACGTTGAGATAACCAGTGACTCAATGGAATAATTAATGTTAATCCCAGAATATAACTATTTGAAACCCATGTAACAGAAACAATAGAGATCTGCATATCATCGGCAATTGCAGGTAATGCAATTGCTGACATAAAAATGTTAATGCAATCTATAAAGAAGCCCAGCAGAAATATAGATGCAATTCGATAGCGGTAAGTCATAAAAATCCTCCACGCATAGAGTACGGAAGATTGACGAATTTCGTCTATCTGACAAAATAGAATTTATTGTTTAATCAGAGTAAACAATCATGCAAAATCAAATTGATCGAATTCGCTCTTTTATTGCTGTTGTTGATACGGGATCATTTACTCAAGCGGCAAAATACTTGCGTTTAAGTAAATCGATGGTGAGTATTCATATCAAAGCGTTAGAAACAGAATTAGATGTGTCATTACTCAATCGTAATACGCGGCGATTTTCACTAACTGAAACTGGTGAAATGCTTTATCAAGATTTTCGCCAAGTGTTAAATCAGTTAGAACAAACTTTAGATAAGGCGCGATTAGGACAACAAGAATTACAGGGATCGTTGAGATTAAGCTCAACGGCTGAATTTGGTGAACACTATATTTTGCCATTACTTAATCAATTTATGCAGTTGCACCCAAAGCTAAAAGTACAATATGCGTTTAATTCTTCTATTGAGGATTTAATAAACCATAAACTTGATCTTGCCATTCGTCTTGGCACATTAAAAGACAGTAATTATCGCTCTACAAAACTGGCGGATTATGAGATAAGTTTAGTTATCTCACCTTATTTGTTGCAAAAGTTCTCAATAAAAACCATTAATGACTTGAACACTATTCCTTATTTAGCAAATAGTAATTTGCGCCAAAGTAAGCTTTCAGCCTCTTCAGAATTCAATACCCTTCTCTCTCAATTAGCTCAAGATTCCTGCTTCGAAACAAATACTATTGCTGCATTAAAGAAAATGGTACTAGCGCATTCAGGAATGGCTATTTTACCACATTGGTATATTCATCAAGAATTATTGGAAAATCAATTAGTAGTGCTATTTCCTGAACTATCGCTATTAACACAATCCGTTAATATTATTTTTCCTTATAGCGAATACATCCCAAGAAAAACACGTTTATTTATTGATTACTTAAAAGAGAATATTCAATTATAGAAACACGGGGATGAAAGAATTTAGCGCGGTTTTATAGAAAATAAAATACCTTATTTCTTTTTCATATTATGAGCAGAAATAAGGTATTTTTTTAGAAGAAAAAGTAACTTAACCCAACAACTAAAATAATAATTGCAGGGATTGGATGTAATAAACATTTTGCAACAACATGTTTAGGACGAAATGCTAGACCAAAAGTTGCACCAGCACACACAGACCAAATAAGAAGAATACCTTGCCAAATTGCAAGTGAACTTGTGTTCGCTGCAAATCGGCTAGGATCCCACATGACACAAAATGCCATGACCAACGCCATGATTAAAACAAGAGCCCTAATAGGGCCCTTGTCTAGTAGTTGGTAGCTTTTATCCAACATTATTCTTCACTTTCTGAAGTTTTTTTAGCTTCAGCGTGTTCGAAAGCCAGTCCTGCGATCACCGCAATACTACAAGCGAAGAGTGTGCCGAGGATCCATGCAAAATACCACATTCTCTATGCTCCTTAGTAAAGAGTATGATTATTGCCTTCGATAAATTTCTTATCGAGGCGACCGTGCATTTTCCAGTAACACCAAATGGTGTAAAGGAGAACGATAGGTACAAAGATAATCGCAACAACTGTCATTACCTGAAGAGTAAACAGGCTAGAAGTTGCATCCCACATTGTTAAGCTCACATCTGGGAAAGTGCTTGAAGGCATCACAAATGGGAACATAGTCACACCACAAGTCAGGATAACACAAGCAATAGTCAGTGAAGTGAACAGGAATGCCCAACCACCTTTGTTTGCTTTAGTTGCAACAATCGCCAGTAATGGAGATAACAGACCTAATGCAGGCAGCGCCCATAATACTGGATAGTTGTTGTAGTTAGTCATCCAAGCACCCGCTTCGTGAGAAACGGTTTTCAGCAGTGGAGATGATGGACCTGCTGTATCAATAGCACTTGTAATAATAAAGCCATCAATACCATAGATTAACCACACACCTGCTAATGCGAATGCGATAAACGTAATTAATGAGGTAATATACGTTGTTTTACGAGTACGCTCATGTAACTCACCAGTAGTACGCATTTGAAGATAGCTTGCACCGTGTGCAACAATCATCATTAAGCTAACCACACCCGCTAATAAACCGTATGGGTTTAATAGGCTTAACAGGTTAATCAGGGCGTTAGTCGTACCGTTATAAGATACACGTTGCATACTATCGACTTCTAATGGAACACCTTGTAGCAGGTTACCAAAAGCGACACCGATAACTAATGGTGGAACGAAGCTACCAATAAAGATACCCCAATCCCACATGCCGCGCCATTTTGGAGATTCCAGTTTAGAGCGGTAGTCAAAACCGACTGGACGGAAGAATAATGCCGCCAGTACGAAGATCATACCGAAATAGAAACCAGAGAATGCCGCAGCATAAACCATTGGCCATGCAGCGAATAATGCACCACCCGCTGTGATTAACCATACTTGGTTACCATCCCAGTGAGGAGCAACAGAGTTAATTAAAATACGGCGTTCAGTGTCATCTTTAGCGATCACGCGTAGTAACACACCCACACCCATATCAAAACCATCAGTGACTGCAAAGCCAATCAGTAAGATACCAATCAGTAGCCACCAAACAAATCGCAATACTTCATAATCAAACATAGTGGACTCCTGTGTTACTTACTTTGTGCAGAAGATGCGTTCTTCTGTTCAAAGTGATAGCGACCCGTCTTCAGGCTACTCGGCCCAAGGCGACCAAATTTGAACATCAGGAACATTTCAGCAACTAGGAATAATGTGTACAGACCACAGATAAGACCCATAGATACAAGGATATCAGCCTGTGTCAGTGAAGAAGTTGCTACAGCCGTAGGAAGGATTTCACCAATTGCCCACGGTTGACGTCCATATTCTGCAACAAACCAACCTGCTTCAACTGCAATCCATGGTAATGGAATACTTAACAGAGCAGCACGCAGTAACCATTTATAGTTACCAATACGGTTAGACAGAACTGTCCAGAAGGAAATCGCAACAACCAGTAACATCAGGAAGCCTGCGGCAACCATGATACGGAATGACCAAAACAGTGGTGCGACATTAGGAATAGTGTCTTTTGCAGCAGATTTGATTTGCTCTTCTGTTGCATCAACAACTTTATCAGTATAACGCTTCAGTAATAAACCGTAGCCTAAGTCTTGTTTAGCGTCATTAAAGGCAGCACGAATAGCAGGATCAGTATTACCTGAACGCAATTCACTTAATAATTCGTAAGCTTTCATACCATTACGAATACGAACTTCGTGTTGACTCATCAGATCATTAAGACCTAATACTGGTGTATCGAAAGAACGCGTTGCAATAATACCCATCACATAAGGGATTTGTAATGCAAACGAGTTTTCCATTTTTTCTTGATTAGGGAATGCAATCAGATTAAATGCAGCTGGAGCGGCTTCTGTATGCCATTCACCTTCAATTGCAGCCAGTTTGGTTTTCTGTACGTCACCCATTTCGTAACCAGATTCATCACCCAGTACGATAACAGATAATACAGCTGCGATACCAAAAGTAGCAGCAACTGCGAAAGAACGTTTTGCAAAACCGATATCACGACCTTTGAGCAAGTAGTAAGAGCTGATACCCAGAACAAAGAATGCACCAGTACAGTAACCAGCAGCAACGGTGTGAACAAATTTAACTTGAGCGACAGGGTTTAAAACCAGATCAGCAAAACTCAACATTTCCATTCGCATGGTTTCAAAGTTGAAGTCTGCAGCGACAGGGTTTTGCATCCAACCATTCGCAACAAGGATCCACAGTGCAGAGAAGTTAGAACCGAAAGCAACTAACCAAGTTACCATCAAGTGCTGCTTCTTACCTAAGCGATCCCAGCCAAAGAAGAACAATCCGACGAAAGTTGATTCTAAGAAGAACGCCATTAAACCTTCGATTGCTAAAGGCGCACCGAAGATATCACCGACGTAATGAGAGAAATATGACCAGTTAGTACCAAATTGGAACTCCATGGTCAACCCAGTTGCGACACCCAGAGCAAAGTTAATACCAAATAACTTACCCCAGAACTTTGTCATATCTTTGTAAACTTGTTTACCCGACAGAACATATATCGTTTCCATGATTGCCAGCATAAACGCCATACCCAGCGTTAATGGGACAAACAGGAAGTGATACATTGCTGTTAAGGCAAACTGTAACCGTGACAGTTCGACAATATCAAACATCTTGACTCCTTGCTCCTAGCAGGAAGACACCGACTTGCGGCAACCCGACTTTATTAAATTATAAAGCCTCATAACTACCAGCAATAAATGCCTCTAAAAACAACAACGAATATTAAAGACCAAAAACACAATACCTTACAAATAGTACGCTTATATTTACATATAATAAATATATTTTGCGTGACCCAGATTTGAATTCTGAGCTTAGGTCAACAATACGACTTTTAGGTTTGTAACAGCATATTTGATCGTGTGCCAATTTAAGCATATTCAGAAATTTTTGCCACAATTAATAACTTGACCCACATCAAAAAAACACTTTAATGTTAACTAGTTGCGAATAAATTACCCAATAGTTACCATTATGTTAATGCAATGTTGTTTTTATTTTTAAGTGTAATTTACCTCCTTATATTTTCCATAAAAAAATTAACTTTTTATTTTCATAAAAGACTTAAAAATAAACACTTTTAATTGTGTTTTATTAATTTTAATATCAATTTCATTTTTTTGCAGGTAAATAATAAATATTTTAAAAAAATAATCTATTAATTAATAAGTTGAAATTTACAAAAATGTAAATATAAAAAAAATACTCTTAATTATTTTATCTAATAAAGATATATAAAAAATCTGATCTTGATTATCCATTCCTAATGTTATTTCTTTTTTAGTTTCTTTTTTATTCTAAATAAACGAAGTGCAATAAATGTGTATTTAATTGATAAAGCACGAATCCGTTATTATCAATAAAAATAAATATCAATAAAAATCAATCAGATATCCAATAAAAATAAGTTATTTATTGAATGGAATGAGCAAAAACACAAAAACTCTTTTACTATATTCTCTTATCTAAATGGGGTGCTTTTCGAGATCCTCACGAACGTCTTATTATCAATTTTTATAACGGTAAGAAGGTCATAATTCATCTTTAATCGTCATTTTGATGTTTTATCATAATAAAAAGGTATTTTTTCCTATCAAAGAACTTACCTTCCCCTCTTCCCCACGCATTCATTAACATGTTTAAAAGTCTATTTTCTTAGCAAAAATCAGTCTTACAGCATGATCCTTGTATAAAATTAAAGCTAGTTATTACGATATTTATAGAAGCATCTATATTGAAAACAACATGAAACAAGTGTTCATTTTTTCTAACGACACTCTTTTTCACTCAAAACACGTATTTAAAATATTATTTTTAACAATTCAGGAGACTTATTTATGGTTTATATCATTATTTTTAGGCTCTACAAGAAAGTAAATAAATAGAAAAATGATGTTTTGAATACAGATCAATTTAAGAAAAAAACAATATAAAACAATTTATTAGCGTAAATTTAGGTAGGATATTGATGTGTTAATTACAATATCAGCTATTGGTATGACTATTAAATGAAACTAGAAATAAAAAATGCCAGCTTCTTTTTAGAAAACTGGCATTTAAAATAGTATCAATCTGAAATTATTAACAGAATTGTTACTTACTTGATCAGTGATTTAATTGCTTCGCCGATATCCGCTAAGCTACGAACTGTTTTAACACCAGCAGCTTCTAGGGCAGCAAATTTCTCGTCCGCGGTGCCTTTACCACCAGCAATAATGGCACCAGCATGTCCCATACGTTTACCTTTAGGCGCTGTTACACCAGCGATATAGCCAACAACCGGCTTAGTGACGTGATCTTTGATATAAGCAGCCGCTTCTTCTTCTGCGGTGCCCCCAATTTCACCGATCATCACAATCGCTTCAGTTTGTGGATCTTCTTGGAATAGCTTCAGAATATCAATAAAGTTAGAACCCGGAATTGGGTCGCCACCAATACCAACACAGGTTGATTGGCCTAAGCCAACGTCCGTTGTTTGCTTAACCGCTTCATAAGTTAATGTACCTGAGCGAGATACAATACCTACTTTGCCTGGTAAGTGGATGTGTCCTGGCATAATACCAATCTTACATTCACCTGGCGTGATAACACCCGGGCAGTTAGGGCCAATCATACGTACGCCAGCTTCATCTAATTTAACTTTAACAGTCAGCATATCCAGCGTAGGAATACCTTCAGTAATAGTGATAATTAGTTTGATGCCTGCATCAATCGCTTCTAAGATTGAATCTTTACAAAATGGTGCGGGTACATAGATAACTGTCGCAGTTGCACCTGTTGCTTCAACAGCTTCACGTACTGTATTAAATACAGGTAAACCTAAGTGCGTAGTACCGCCTTTACCTGGTGTTACACCACCGACCATTTGCGTACCATAAGCAATAGCTTGCTCAGAGTGGAATGTTCCTTGGCTACCCGTGAAGCCTTGGCAAATTACTTTGGTATTCTTATCGATTAAAATAGACATTATTTTGCCTCCGCTGCTGCAACAACTTGTTTCGCGGCATCAGTTAAGCTTTTAGCAGCGATAATATTTAATCCACTATCCGCTAATTTCTTGGTGCCTAACTCTGCATTGTTTCCTTCAAGACGAACAACCACAGGAACATTAACGCCAACTTCTTCAACTGCGCCAATAATACCGTCTGCGATTAAGTCACAACGAACAATACCGCCGAAAATGTTGACTAATACAGCACTGACATTTTCATCTGACAAAATAATCTTAAATGCTTCAGTTACGCGCTCTTTTGTTGCACCACCACCTACATCGAGGAAGTTTGCAGGCTCGCCACCGTGGAGTTTAACGATATCCATTGTCCCCATCGCTAAACCAGCACCATTGACCATACAGCCAATGTTGCCATCTAATGCAACGTAGTTCAGTTCCCATTGTGCAGCTTGTGCTTCACGAGGATCTTCTTGTGAAGGATCGTGCATTTCACGCATTTCTGGTTGACGATACAACGCGTTGCTATCTACGCCTAATTTACCATCAAGACAAATCAGATCGTCTTCTTTAGTAATAACCAGTGGGTTAATTTCGATTAAAGCAAGGTCGCGCTCTAAGAAAATAGAGGCTAATCCCATAAAGATTTTAGCAAATTGACTAACTTGCTTGCCTTTTAAACCCAGTTTAAATGCTAATTCTCTTCCCTGATAAGGCATAGGGCCTGTCAGTGGATCAATAATGGCGCGATGAATAAGTTCTGGCGTTTCTTCTGCCACTTTCTCAATTTCAACGCCGCCTTCTGTTGAGGCCATAAAGACAACGCGACGGGTACCACGGTCAACAACCGCTCCAAGATAAAGCTCTTTAGCAATATCAGTTGCAGCTTCAACTAAAATCTGTGTAACAGGCTGACCATTAGCGTCTGTTTGATAAGTGACTAAACGTTTGCCTAACCATTGTTCAGCAAATGCGCGGATCTCTTCTTTAGATTTAACGACTTTTACGCCGCCCGCTTTACCACGTCCACCCGCGTGAACCTGACATTTCACGACCCAAGGGCCCTGACCGATTTTTGATGCAGCTTCTTCTGCCTCGCGCGGCGTGGAGCAGGCGAAACCAGCAGGTGCTGGTAATCCATACCGTGTGAAAAGCTGTTTTGCCTGATACTCGTGTAAATTCATGATGTTCTATCCATAATCTTGTTGAAAGTCGGGCTTTCTTATTTTTTTGACTATAAGCCAGAGAAATCTGGCTTCACGAACACACTGTACTTCTTTGATGCTTGTGTCTGTTGCTAAGTAGGCAGGAGGAGCATCTCCTGCCTAAAAGCGATATTTATTACCTATACATCCAGTAATAAACGAGCTGGATCTTCTAGCATCTCTTTAACGGTTACTAAGAAACCGACAGACTCACGACCATCAATTAAACGGTGGTCATAAGACAGAGCCAGATACATCATTGGTAGAATAACAACCTGACCATCTACTGCCATTGGGCGATCTTTAATTGCATGCATCCCTAAAATGGCACTTTGTGGTGGGTTGATAATTGGAGTTGACATTAATGAACCGAAAACACCGCCATTTGTGATAGTGAAGTTACCACCTGTTAAGTCTTCAACAGTTAACTTACCGTCACGGCCTTTTACCGCTAACGCTTTGATGTTTTTCTCAATATCCGCCATGCTCATTGCATCCGCATCACGTAATACTGGTGTTACCAGACCACGCGGTGTTGATACTGCAATACTGATATCGAAGTAGTTGTGATAAACCACATCAGTACCATCGATAGAAGCATTGACTTCTGGATAGCGTTTCAGTGCTTCAACAACCGCTTTAATATAGAAAGACATAAAGCCTAAACGTACACCGTGGCGTTTTTCGAATGCTTCACCATACTGGGCACGCAAATCTTTGATTGGTTGCATGTTGATTTCGTTAAACGTTGTCAACATTGCAGTGGTATTTTTCGCTTCTAACAAGCGCTCTGCTACACGTTTACGTAAACGTGTCATTGGTACACGTTTTTCGCTACGGTGAGATAACAGTGCTTGAGGAACTTCTGCTACCGGTTGTGCCGTTGATTTATTCGCAACATGACCTTCGATATCTTGACGAGTTAAACGTCCACCCACACCACTACCTTTCACATCAGCAGGGTTAATATCATGTTCAGCCACTAAGCGACGCGCTGTTGGACTTAAGGCATCATTATTGCCTTTTTCAGCAATATCAGCACTTTGACGCTGTGCTGGAGTGCTATCTTGAGCAGGTTTCACATCAGCAGGAATGCCAGTGCTATCACCTAAACGAATACGGCCTAGTAATTGGCGTGAACCAACAGTAGCGCCTTCTTCTTCAAGAATACTTTCTAAAACACCTGCTTCACTTGCAGGGACTTCTAAAACAACTTTATCTGTTTCGATTTCAACCAGCACTTCATCGCGTTGAATGCTATCACCAGGTTTTTTATGCCAAGTTGCGACTGATGCGTCAGCAACTGATTCAGGGAGATCCGGTACTAGAATATCTACACTACTCATTTTCTATCCTTATTTATTCAACTTTCAGTGCATCTTCAACCAGAGCTTTTTGTTGCTCCTGATGAACAGAGGTATAACCAACTGCTGGAGAGGCTGATGCAGGACGTCCTGCATAACGTAATGTTGCGCCTGTAGGAATAGCATCACGGAAGTTATGCTGACTACAGTACCAAGCACCTTGATTCAGAGGCTCTTCTTGACACCAAATAAACTCTTTTACATGAGCATAAGGTGCGAGAATTTGCGCAATATCTTCGTGAGGGAATGGATACAGTTGTTCAATACGAATAATGGCAACGTTGTTTTGCTCATTAGCACGACGCTGTTCTAATAAATCGTAGTAAACCTTACCGGAACACATCACAACACGTTTCACATCAGCAGGTTTTAAATCATCAATTTCACCAATGACAGGTAAGAATTTACCATTTGCTAATTCATCCAATGCAGAAACCGCTAATGGATGACGTAACAGTGATTTTGGTGACATTACGATAAGTGGGCGACGCATACCACGTAACGCTTGACGGCGTAACATATGGTAAACCTGAGCCGGAGTTGATGGCACACAAACCTGCATATTTTGTTCTGCACACAGTTGCAGATAACGTTCTAAACGTGCAGAGGAGTGCTCAGGACCTTGGCCTTCATAACCATGTGGTAACAGCATGACTAAACCACACATACGACCCCATTTTTGCTCACCAGAGCTAATAAATTGGTCGATAACCACTTGAGCAACGTTTGCGAAGTCACCAAATTGTGCTTCCCAAATCGTTAAACCACGAGGCTCCGTTGTGGCATAGCCATATTCAAATGCAAGTACTGCTTCTTCTGTTAATACAGAGTCCCAGACATTAAATTGTCCTTGAGCATTATGAACATTGGCTAATGGTACATAAACAGAGCCATTTGTTTGATTATGAATAACGGCATGACGATGGAAGAATGTACCACGTCCCGCATCTTCACCAGAAAGACGAATGGTGATACCTTGGTCAACTAAAGTCGCATACGCTAATGTTTCTGCTGCACCCCAGTCGAGTAGTTTCTCACCTTCTGCCATAACAGCACGGTCAGCATAAATTTTCTCAACACGAGACTGCATCACGATTTCTGAAGGAACGGTACTCACACGGCGCGCTAAATCTTGTAAACGCGTTTTCTCTACTTTATGTGGATACTCTTCATTCCATTCGTGATTTAAATACGGTTCCCATGTGTAAGAATGCAGACCCATTGGGCGGTATTCTTCAACAACACAATCACCACGATCCAGCGCATCGCGATAGAGATTAACCAGTTCAGTCACATCATTGGCATCAAGCAATGATTGTGCAACCAGTTTATCCGCATAAATTTTACGTGGAGTTGGATGTTTTTTGATTTTTTGATACATCAGAGGCTGAGTCGCATTTGGCTCATCAGCTTCGTTGTGACCATGACGACGGTAACAAACGAGATCAATCATCACATCGCGTTTAAAGGTATTACGGAAATCCAATGCTAAGCGAGTTACAAAAGCGACTGCTTCAGGATCATCTGCATTAACGTGGAAAATTGGTGCCTGAACCATTTTCACAATATCAGTACAGTATTGTGTTGAACGGGCATCTTTTGGATTTGAAGTCGTAAAACCAACTTGGTTATTGATAACAATACGAACTGTACCGCCTACTTCATAGCCACGCGCTTGAGACATGTTCAGGGTTTCTTGCACAACACCTTGACCAGTCACAGCAGCATCACCATGAATAGTGATAGGAAGAACCATATTGCTACGCGCTTCATCTAAACGATCACGACGAGCACGAACAGAACCGATAACAACAGGGCTAACAATCTCTAAGTGAGACGGGTTAAAGGCTAATGCAAGGTGAACTTGCGCTCCTTCAGTCGCAAAATCAGACGAGAAACCTTGGTGATATTTAACATCACCTGTTCCCAAATGCTCTTTATGAATACCCGCAAATTCATCAAATAAATCAGCCGGTTTTTTACCTAGGATATTAACCAGAACGTTTAAACGTCCACGGTGCGCCATACCAAGAACCACTTCACGAGTGTCTTGTTTGCCTGCATGGCGAATTAAATCTTTTAACATCGGAACTAATGCATCACCACCTTCTAAAGAGAAGCGTTTTGCACCTGGGAATTTCGCGCCTAAATAGCGCTCTAAGCCTTCAGCTGCTGTTAGCTCTGTCAGGAAGCGTAACTTTTCTTCTTTAGTGAATTGGTCTGCAACATTCACTGATTCTAAACGTTGTTGTAGCCAGCGTTTTTCTTCAGTATTAGTGATATGCATATATTCAGCACCGATTGAACCACAGTAAATGCGTTTCAGTGCTTCATATAAATCACCTAATTTCATCGTTTCTTTGCCGATAGCAAAAGAACCGACGTTGAAAGTTTCTTCAAAGTCTTCTTTAGTTAGATTATGGAAAGCGGGATCTAAATCTGGAACAGATTCTTGTTTCCATAAACCAAGTGGGTCGAGATTAGCGTTTTGGTGACCACGAAAACGGAAGGCATTGATGAGCTGCAAAACTTTAACTTGTTTTGAGTCCATTGCCGGATCGCTTACCGAGGTATGATATCGAGTGGATTCTTTTGCGAGGCGTCTGAAGTAGTCGCGGGTTTGAGAATGCGACTGTTCTATGCCTTGACTTGCGGGCAGTTGTTGAAAAATCTCTCTCCAACTTTCGTCAACAGAGTTTGGGTCAGTTAGGTAATCTTCATAGATATCTTCTATGTAAGACTGATTCTCTCCTGCTAGAAAAGTTGATTCTAGCCAGTCCTTCATTGCGCCGTTCTGCATTATGATCCCTTAAGCTATACAGCTTTAGTTCGCCGTGGATAACTAATACCGTGATTAAACGGTGTCGATTGCAAGGTTCTCTTATGACCCGCTATCTCGCAGGTTCTTTAAATATGGAGCTTTAGCTCTCAAGGAACCTTTAAGCACTGTCTTCAGTGTTTAAAGGTGCCTTACTATTTTTACCGCAAACGTCTAATTTAGTTTTTCCATTAACCGCCCTAACTATTTTAGGGCGGTTATTATTTTATGCACTACGTTTTAACAACATTGACTTAATATGACCAATCGCTTTTGTTGGATTAAGTCCTTTAGGACATACGCTGACACAGTTCATGATGCCATGACAACGGAACACACTGAACGCATCGTTAAGATCATCAAGACGAGATTCAGTTTCTGTATCACGACTATCAATCAAGAAACGATAAGCCGCTAACAATCCAGCAGGTCCGATAAACTTATCTGGATTCCACCAGAATGACGGGCAAGAGGTTGAACAACAAGCACAAAGGATACAATCATAAAGTCCATCAAGCTTTTCACGCTGTTCTGGTGACTGTAAGTTCTCACGAGCAGGAGGATTTTTGCCATTATTAATTAAATACGGGCGAATTTTCTCATACTGTGTATAGAACTGAGTCATATCCACTATTAAATCACGAATTACTGGTAAACCGGGTAACGGTCTGATCACAATTTTCTTACTTCCTTTCTGTAAAGATGAAATAGGTGTGATACAAGCCAAACCATTTTTACCATTCATGTTCACGCCATCAGAGCCGCAAACACCTTCACGACAAGAGCGACGGAACGATAAGGTAGGATCTTTTTCCTTTAATTGAATTAATGCATCCAACAGCATCATGTCACGCCCTTCAGGAACTTCGAGGGTGTAATCTTGCATATGCGGCGCATTATCAACGTCGGGATTGTAACGATAAATCGAAAATTCAAGTTTCATATTTAAGTCTCCGCAACTTCAATAACACCGCTAATTAATATGTACGCACTTTTGGTGGGAAGGCTTCACGCAGTTTTGGCTGCATATTGACTTCACGTCGTGTCATTGTTTCGGTTTGCGGTTGATATAATGTATGGCATAACCAGTTCGCATCATCACGTTCTGGGAAATCGAAACGGCTATGAGCTCCACGGCTTTCTGTACGGAAGTTTGCAGATACCGCAGTGGCATAAGCAGTTTCCATCAGGTTATCTAATTCTAAGCATTCAATACGCTGTGTATTAAATTCACTTGAATTATCATCCAGTCGTGCATTTTGTAAGCGCTCACGAATAACTTTCAGTTCTTCTAAGCCTTTTGCCATTGCATCGCCTTCACGGAATACCGAGAAGTTATGTTGCATACAAGATTGCAGCGCTTTACGGATTTCAACTGGATCTTCACCAGAGCGGTTGTTTTCCCAGCGATTTAAGCGAGTTAATGCGGCTTCAACATCAGAATCGCTCGCATCACGCATTGTACCTTGTTCCATCAGTGACTCTTTTAAGTGAACTCCTGCTGAACGACCAAATACAACGAGGTCTAACAGTGAGTTACCACCTAAGCGGTTTGCACCATGAACAGATACACAAGCAATTTCACCTACTGCGAACAATCCAGGAATAACGACATCTTCGCCCTTCTCGTTCACACGAATAGCTTGACCCGTTACTTTTGTTGGAATACCCCCCATCATATAGTGACAAGTAGGTATAACAGGAATTGGTTCTTTAACTGGGTCAACGTGTGCGAAAGTACGAGAAAGATCAAGAATACCTGGTAAACGAGACTCAAGAACTTCTTTACCCAGATGATCGAGTTTTAATTTCGCATGAGGACCCCAAGGACCATCACAACCACGACCTTCACGAATTTCGATCATAATAGAACGCGCAACCACATCGCGGCCGGCAAGGTCTTTGGCGTTCGGTGCGTAACGTTCCATAAAGCGTTCACCGTCTTTATTTAACAGATATCCGCCTTCACCACGACAACCTTCAGTCACTAATACGCCCGCACCCGCAATACCCGTTGGGTGGAATTGCCACATTTCCATATCTTGCAGAGGAACACCTGCGCGAACAGCCATACCCACACCATCACCTGTGTTGATATGCGCATTTGTGGTTGACTGGTAAATACGACCTGCACCGCCAGTAGCTAAAATCGTAGCGTTTGCTTTGAAATAAACGACTTCACCCGTTTCGATGCAAATTGCAGTACAACCAACGATATCGCCATCTTGGTTTTTCACTAAATCCAGTGAATACCACTCTGAAAAGATGGTTGTGTGATTTTTTAAATTTTGCTGATAAAGGGTATGCAACAATGCGTGCCCAGTACGGTCAGCGGCAGCAGCTGTACGTGCAGCTTGTTCACCACCAAAGTTTTTTGACTGACCACCAAATGGACGCTGATAAATACGACCATCATCTAGGCGAGAAAATGGGAGTCCCATATGTTCTAGCTCTAAAATTGCTTCAGGGCCGGTTTTACACATATATTCGATAGCGTCTTGGTCACCAATATAGTCGGAACCTTTTACCGTATCGTACATGTGCCATTCCCAGTTATCCTCATGGGTATTACCCAGTGCAACTGTAATACCACCTTGAGCGGAAACAGTATGAGAACGAGTAGGAAAAACTTTAGAAATCAGTGCACAAGACAGACCCATTTGAGAAATCTGTAAAGCGGCACGCATACCAGCACCACCTGCACCAATAACAACGGCATCAAACTCTCTTACTGGCAGATTCATTACACACCCCACACCACAATTGTTCCATAAATAAGATAAACCAACAGCGCAACAACAATAATCAGTTGTAAAGTCAGGCGTAATGCCAGCGGTTTAATATAGTCCGTTAACACTTGCCACATTCCGATCCACGCGTGAATAAGAATAGAAAGCAGGGTCAAGATGGTGAACACTTTGGTTAAGGATGAGCTAAAGAACCCACGCCATACCTCATAGGTTATTTCTGTTGTAGCAATAAATCCCACAAGATAAAGAACATATAAAACGATAATAATGGCTGAGGCACGAAGGAATAACCAATCCTGTATGCCAGTACGGCCTAAAGTAGAAGAATTACTTACCATACTAATACCCCCGCCAATATTGATAAAATAACTGTAATAACCATTGATGCAGCCGCTGAGTTGCGACCTACAATCAAGGTTTCATCAATAAAGCCGAAGTCCATTAACATATGACGAATACCACCACAAATGTGATATGCCAATGCCGTTAGGATGCCCCACAAAATAAATTTCGCGAAGAAGCCAGTCATAATTTCAGCAGCTTGCTGAAAACCTTCAGGAGAGGAGAGAGAGGTGCCAAGTAACCACAGTAAGATGCCAACTGCGACTAACATGATAACCCCAGAGACACGATGTAAGATCGATGCGATAGCAGGGAGTGGAAACTGTATCGTCTGTAAATCCAGATTGACAGGTCTTTGTTTTTTCACAATTTATGCCCACACAGCTTTTATAATTTTTCCTTCCTCCGGACCTGGATGGAAATCAAACAGCGAATGGGGTACAAAGGCACATTTTAAGTAAAATGTTAAATCCGTCTATTTTACAAAAAGTGTGGATTCGTTACGCTGGTTCTCCATACAACAACGGTTCCGGAGACCTGCGCGCAGTATAAGTGCTTCACAAAATTATTACAATTACCACACAACTTGTGTGCCCGACATTTGCCTCGAACAGTGAGAGGGATCACTATTTAATACATCCGATGCAAAAATGATTATCATTTTTGACACATACACAACATTTTTATTACATTCACTGCATTATTTTAATGTTTATGTTTTTTTTGTGCGCAAACACGCTTCCAGAAACCTCAAACTTATGTAAAAGTGATAGCAGTACTAATTCTAAGTGCATTGCATAAAAAAGCACCTAAAAAAACATAACATCAAAAGCTCCTTAACATAAGTGACACACTATAGACCTAGACATTACGGGCACTAAATAAAACTCGGCTGGGTACCTTACATCAACTATAGTTTCACTATCGAAGTGCATCTTTATGAAGATACCCTCGATATTGTTAGGAGACATATAAGCGCTAAGGAGATTATAAATGGCTGATAACAAAGCTAAGCTAACGATTGCTGAAACATCTGTAGACTTGGACGTTCTATCCCCTACACTCGGTTCCAAAGTTATTGATATTCGTACTCTCGGCTCCAAAGGTTATTACACCTATGATCCCGGCTTTACCTCAACCGCCTCTTGTGAGTCAAAAATCACTTTTATTGATGGTGATAACGGTATCTTACTTCACCGTGGTTTCCCTATCGGGCAATTAGCGACTGAATCAACATACTTGGAAGTCTGTTATATCCTGCTGTACGGTGAAGCACCGACACAGGAGCAATACGATAAATTTAAAACCACAGTAACTCGTCACACCATGATCCATGAACAAATCACCCGACTGTTCAATGGGTTCCGTCGTGACTCACACCCAATGGCCGTACTGTGTGGTGTTACAGGGGCTTTAGCTGCGTTCTATCACGATGCATTGGATGTCAGTAATCCAGTTCACCGTGATATCACGGCTTATCGCCTACTATCAAAAATGCCAACAGTGGCAGCGATGTGTTACAAATACTCGATTGGCCAACCTTTTGTTTATCCAAAAAATGACCTCTCCTATGCAGGTAACTTCTTGCATATGATGTTTGCAACACCATGCGAAGAGTATGTTGTTAATCCAGTACTTGAACGTGCAATGGATAGAATTTTCATCCTTCACGCAGATCACGAGCAAAATGCATCAACCTCGACTGTACGTACTGCGGGCTCTTCTGGTGCAAATCCATTTGCCTGTATCGCAGCAGGGATCGCGTCACTTTGGGGGCCAGCTCACGGTGGTGCTAACGAAGCTTGTCTGCGTATGCTGGAAGAGATCAAAACGGTTGAACACATTCCTGAATTTATTAAACGTGCAAAAGATAAAAATGACTCCTTCCGTTTAATGGGCTTTGGTCACCGTGTTTACAAAAACTACGATCCTCGTGCAACAGTAATGCGTGAAACCTGTCATGAAGTGTTAAAAGAATTAAACCTCAATGACAGCTTACTTGAAGTGGCAATGGAATTAGAACGTATTGCCCTAAACGACCCGTATTTTATTGAGAAAAAACTGTACCCTAACGTTGACTTCTACTCTGGTATTATCCTTAAAGCGTTAGGTATCCCATCCAATATGTTTACGGTTATTTTTGCTATTGCACGTACAATTGGTTGGATTGCTCACTGGAATGAAATGCACGAAGATGGTCTGAAAATTGCGCGTCCTCGTCAGCTTTATACTGGTTATGATGAGCGCGATTTCAAAAGTGAAATTAAAAAGAAATAATTGAGTTTTATTAATTATTTATCTTGCTAAGCCCCGTTTAAATCGGGGCTTTATGTTTTAAAATTATCAACAAAATCTAATCAGCTTTTTAAATATTCTTGCGGAGTTTGCCCTGTCATTTTTTTAAAAAAGGTAATAAAGGCACTATCACTGGCAAATCCTAATATCTGGCTAATATCAATATAGCGATGATGGGTAGCTAACAACTCAATGGCTTTCATTAACCGCCATTGTTGGCGCCATTGTTGATAGCTCAGTCCTGTTTCTTTGTAAAATAAGCGTGTGATCGTTTTTTCACTCGCCCCTACGAACTTTGCCATTTCTTGTAATGCTGGCGGTAAATCATCAAAGGATAAACGACTTAGCCGTCTATCTTTAGGCATAAATAAATGATTGGGTTGTCGCGGTGCCTGAGTGATTTCATCAAAGAAAACTGCCAATAAATTAGCGTAGCGCCCTTCTTCCCATTGAGTATCAAAATCAGCAATGGAAATTCGCTCTAATATTTCTCGTAAAAGAGGTGAAATTGTTAATATTTCACTCTCAATTGGAAAATTATCATGAAATTCTTCACTAATATAAACTGAACGATATCCAACAGAGGCATACATTTCGACTCGATGCTCAACTCTTGGGGGGATCCACGCAATCCTCATGGGAGGTAATACAGAAACGCGGGAGGCCAAAGTAATTCGCATACATCCTGACTGCGTAAATAATAACTGCCCTCTATCATGAGAATGAAATCCTGAATCGTGCTTTCCCATTTCTGCTGCAATACCAACGACTGATGCAAGATGCTCTTCTGGCACAAAGTGGTCGTATTGATTAAGCCAAGCCATCACTTGTCCTATTTGAAATATAATATGTCTTTATATATATAACGAGACATTCATTATCTCTGTATTCTGTTCATCAAGATTTAAGGATGTAGGATAAAAAAGATGAACAAAAAACTCTCTTTATGGTTAGCAATTGCGTTAATGATGTTTCCACAAATTGCAGAAACCATTTATAGCCCAGCACTTACTGATATTGCAAACGGCTTTTATGTCAGTGCAAACGAGGCTGGACAAACACTTTCGCTCTATTTCTTTGCGTTTGCATTGGGCGTCATTATATGGGGTCGATTATGTGATGTCATTGGTCGTCGTCCGACAATGTTAGCTGGGTTGTTTATTTATGCTATTGCTTGCCTTGGCGTTTTTATGACCAATGGCTTTTCTGTATTACTTGGGCTGCGCATGCTCTCTGCTTTTGGTGCTGCGGTAGGCTCAGTCGGCACACAAACCATTATGCGTGATGTATACAGTGGTGATGAACTGGCTAAAGTTTTCTCTGTTATGGGGGCAGCTATCGCTCTAAGCCCAGCAATTGGGATGCTAAGTGGTTCATTATTAGTGAGTTATGCTGGTTACCAAGGTGTATTTAGTGGCCTTGCCCTCCTCGCTATGATTTTACTGTTATGGAGTACTTTTGCTTTACCTGAAAGTCGCCCTAAAACAGTAAAAACAGCACCGTTAGGAGAAACTGCAATAAACATGCTTAAGGATAAGCAAATTGCTAAAACAGTATTATTAATTGCCTTTTTTAATATCAGCCTATTTGCTTATTATCAATTGGCTCCTTTTATGTTTGATAATCAAGGTTATAGCGCAAGTACTTTTGGCTATAGTGGTATTGTGTTAGCAATAGGTGTGGGCATAGGTTCTTATATTAATAAAGCCTTATTAAACCAGCATTGGCAGTGTGAGAAATTAGTATTACTCGCGAGTTTTATTGCGTTGATAAGTGCAGTCGGTGTTTATTTATTACGTAACCACATTAGCTTTGTCATTCCGATGATGGCCAGTGTTGTGGCTTATGGCATTGCTATTCCAAATATTTTAGCCACAGCATTAGCACAATATAAAGATCGTTTAGGCACTGCGGGGGCATTATTAGGTTTATTCTACTATCTATTAATTGGTGGCGGGCTTGCTCTTGCGGGATGGGGTCAAAGTTTAGCAATCACTTTACTGATTTGTAGTCTAGGTTCATTGTTACTCTCTTTTTCTCGTCAAACGACAAAATAATAAATTGATCCCGCACTGAATAAAAGGTACGGGATTTTTTCTAGCAATATTAAGTTTCGTTTTTTACTGTTAATTTTTAATCAATTTAGCTAAGGGTTAACGCTTATTTTGCTAAACAGACAATTCTTAATCTTTTTAAATTCAACAAAAAACACCTTTATTCTCATTTCTTCATTTTCAGCACTTTTTCCTAATATACCTATTTATATAAAGCTAAATTGAATATTAATAAAGTTCAGTTAAATTTTTTAGCGTTTATCTCTATTAATTTAACCAATAACACCTCTTATCTTTATTTATGATAGTGATAATCAAATTGTTCGCATTGCTATTTCATGGTAAAAAAAACTGTTTATCCATACATAGCTTAAGGAACTGGCGTGATAAAAAAAATCTTAGACATTTTTCCAATTTTTGGGAAAAAAGACGTCGCAATTACTGAAAAACACCTCCAAGAATCCCTCGTATTACTTGCTGTATTCGATGAAGGATTACCTAAACGTGCATTAAATTATGTCCTTACAGGTGAAAACCCTGAAGTGCTTTTTGAATTAAATAAGCTGGATGCTTCAAAAGCGGCCGTTTACTTTGATAAACCCGGTACGTTAGAGTGGTGGTATGCACATGGTGTAAATACAGGAAAATACAGTAAAATTATCACGCAAGGGCTAAATGCTCGACACAAACTCTATTCTAAAGTCGGTGATGGCTTTTCAGCAGAACAAGTGGCTCGTTACGGAAAAGTGCTGGCTGCGGCTTGCCAAGATATCAATATCAAAATAACAACCAAAGAAGTGCCATCTTGGGTGCTTTATCTGCTTATTGACGTATTTTATAACACCTATGAAAATGCGCGTAATCTAAACTTAGAACACCGTAAACATTGGAATATGGCATTTATTGCCAATATGGTCGAACAAGAAGCGAATATTGCAGGTGAAAATGCCTTATTTGCTGTGTTTGATAGAAAAGACATTTCTGAATACTATGCCACTAATCTTAAACGTATTTATGAATTAGATGATCTCTCTGATTATTTAATGACGCATCAAGAATTTATCCGAAAAGAATTAATTGAAAAACTTTCAGCTAACGGCTTAGTAGAACTGATTAATTACTTAAATAAGAATACCGTATTACGTGACACCTTTGCCGATATTATCGTTTTACTTGCCACCAGCAGTTTAAAAACCGTTAAAAAAGCCGCAGAGCCAATTTTAGTCACCTTACCGCCTGAAATTGTTAAACAAAATCTTACCCATGTTTTAATAAATGGTACGCCAAAACAACGTACTCAAGCAGCAGATTTATTTGCACGCCAAGGTGAAAACCGTGATGTACTAGAAGAAGCGTTAAAACATGAAACCTCAAAATCGGTAATGAAAAGTATTGAAAGCGCCCTACTACGTTTTAATGTTGCAGAAGATGCCAATACCGTAGAGGCCATTGAGACTCCTGATTTTACGCCATTAGAAGACACGCCATTACCTGATAGCGTTCGCGATATGATGGTCAATAACTTCAATGAGATCTTAGTCAAAGCCAAAGAAAATGCTGAACGTGAAATTGAAGAAAATAAAACGGCTAAACACACTTATAATTGGGCACAACGCCATTTAAAAGATTTATCTAAAATTGATGAAAAACAGTGTCGTGCAATAGTAGATAAACTGAACAGTGGACAAGGCTCTATTCAATCAAATGAAATTCAAATCATTAAACATAAAAATCGTGTTTTAAATTTACCTGAATATACTCTATTTCATGCTGTACGTGTGATAGTGAATAATCGCCAACATGCCGATCACTTCTCCTCTCATTATTTTAATGGCGAAATTCCTGAACGCTTGTTTAGTGATATTGAATTACGCCATCTTGAAGATGTGCTGCAACGTTGCAACTTTAAAAATGCAACCCGCCTGACTGCTGCATTATGTTTAGAATCTTATGAAGATGGTTTAAAACGCTTCCGTAGACCAGAGCAAATTTGGCCTTTCTTCTCTCAACATCCAGATTATATCGCTGAAGCGCTGAATTTAATGCCAAGTCAAAGCGAGCGTCGCTATCGCCAGTTTGAAATTTCACAAGGCATTAAAGTACTAGGTCGTTTCCCTACCATTCCAGCACAATTCGTGCCTCGAATTATGGAGCTGGCATTGGGTGAAAATAAAATGCACCGCGTTTCAGCGCAGAATTTACTTGAGACACTACCAAATATTCATACAAGTGCTCAAGAAGGTTTATCTTCTGCAAAACAAGAAATTCGCGTTACCGCTATTGAGTGGTTGGCACGTTTAAAAAATCCAGAATCATTACCTGCATTGAATGCCTTATTGAAAAAAGAGAAACGCGAAGTAGTACGAGCCTCTTTATTAACCGCGTTAGAGGAACTTGGTGAAGATATCTCAAGTTATTTATCACCAAAAACGCTATTAGCTGAAGCTGAAAAAGGTCTTAAAGCCAAAGCACCTGCAAGCCTCGCTTGGTTTAACTTTGATGCTATTCCTGCATTAACGTGGGAAAACAAAAAAGCAGTTGATCCAGCGATTATTCGTTGGTGGATTATTCTGGCAGTAAAACTAAAAATGCCAGGAGGAAACGCGTTATTACAACGTTATATCGGACTGCTTTCTACCGATAGCCAACATAAACTTTCAAGCTTTATTCTGCATACCTTCGTGACTCAGGATATTAAAGGACCAACACTTGAAGAAGCGATGTTAGAAGCGCGAAAAAATGCCCCTTCTCGCTTAACGCAATACAAAGATTGGGCTAAACGTTATCCTGAATATTATGCTAAATATGAAACCTATACTTTAGAGCAAGTGATTGAAGAGATTAAAAACGAGGTGCTACGTCGTTATTTAGGCTCTGCCATTAGTGATAAAGGTATGCTTGCCCTGGTTTGTGGTATTGAAGGCCATGTTGCAGTATCTGTATTACGTAACTATATGCGTGATCACTATCAGCGCCGTGCGCAAATTGAAGCCATGATTGATGCGGTAGCATCAAGCAATGATCCTATTATCATTCAGCTTCTTCTTTCATTATCACGTCGCTATCGCACCGCGTCTGTACAAGAAAAAGCGCGTAATTTAGTCACGCAAATTGCTGAGCGTAATGGCTGGAGTGCAGATGAATTAGCAGATAGAACCATTCCAACCGCTGGCTTTGATGATACTGGTACATTAGTACTGGAATATGGTGAGCGTATCTTTACCGCGAAGATGGATGCAAAACAAAAACTGGTCTTGTTTAATCCTGAAGGTAAAGAAGTTAAAGCCTTACCTGCTGCGCGTAAAAATGACGATGCAGAGCTTATCAAAGAAGCGAAAAAACTCTTCACTTCAAGTAAAAAAGAACTTAAACAAGTTATTGAGCTACAAAGTGTGCGTTTATATGAAGCCATGTGTGCTCAACGTCAGTGGTTAAGCGCAGATTGGCAAGAATATATCTTAGCTCACCCAATCATGCATAAACTGATTGAACAACTGGTTTGGCAAGAAGTGAAAGATGGCAAGGTTATCAATACATTCCGTCCTTCTGATGACGGTGCATTGCTTGATCTAGAAGATGATGAAGTGACTTTACAAAACGATTCGTTGATCCAGCTTGCTCACGCAGCATTGGTTAATGAAGATGAACGTAAGGCATGGATGGCTCATTTCAAAGATTACAAAGTGAAATTCTTGTTCTCACAAATGGAACATAAAATCCCTGAGTTAGATCTAAAACTGACTGAGATTGAAGATAGAAAAGGTTGGATCACTGATACCTTCACACTACGTGGCATTTTAACCAAAATGGGCTATCAACGTGGACCAGCTGAAGATGGTGGTTCGTTCTCTCACTATTACAAATTCTTCTCTAGTTTAAACTACTATGTAAATATCGGTTTCAGTGGTAGCTATGTTCCAGAAGAAAACATTCCAGCGGTCTTATTTGATTTGAGCTTTGAAAAAAATCAGCAAGATTACTGGGATCGTAATAATGTTGAGCTAAAAGATGTACCACCCATTCTATTAGCAGAAAGCTATGCTGATTATCTAAAAGTCGCTGAAGCTTGTGCAGGATTTGATCCTGAATGGGAAAAGAAAACACCTTGGTAAAGAATAGGGATAATTAGGAAAAAATATGGCTAAAAAAGCACCCGCAGATCAACAAGCAATTAGGGAAAGCGCTGAGGTTCGATTTGCCCAAGAGTTAGAGCGTTTAACAAAAGCTGATGCTAATAATCCTAAACCACAAGGATGGCTTCGCTCTCCTCGTGCTGTACGCCAATTTATTTTAGGTGATGATGCATTAGGCATCACACCTAAGTTTTTCGGCGATGATGCATTGGTTGATCGTGCAATTGTCACATTATTGGGTAAACAAGGTTTAATGCTGGTTGGTGAACCTGGTACAGCAAAATCAATGCTCTCAGAGCTTTTTGCTGCTGCCATCAGTGGTGATTCAGGATTAACTATCCAAGGCACTGCCGGCACAACAGAAGATCATATTAAGTATTCTTGGAACTATGCATTGCTATTAGCAGAAGGCCCAACAGAACGCGCTTTAGTGGGATCACCACTTTATCAAGGTATGTTGCAAGGTAAAATTGTTCGCTTTGAAGAGATAACCCGTTGCCCGCCTGAAATTCAGGATGTGCTGGTTTCCTTGATGTCAGAGAAACAATTGATGATCCCTGAAATGGGTGATGGTGCACGTATTAGTGCAAAACCGGGATTTAACCTTATTGGTACAGCAAACTTACGTGATCGCGGTGTTCATGAAATGTCGGCTGCATTAAAGCGCCGTTTTAACTTTGAAACCGTGAAACCTATTCGTGATCCTGCATTTGAAATTAGCTTAATCCAATCACAGCTTGAAAATGAATTAGGCTCTTTAGCAAATGAAGTCACTGTACCCGCAGATGTTGTGGAATTACTGGTCACAACATTCCAAGAGTTGCGTTCAGGTAATACGAAAGATGGTGGCAATATCAAAACACCTGATGCGGTTATGTCAACCGCAGAAGCCGTGAACATTGCTTATGCTTGTGCTTTAGAAGCACATTATTTAGGTGATGGTGTAATGAATGCAGGTGCAATTGCCCGCCAACTAATTGGTGTTGTATTAAAAGACAATGCTGATGATATCAAACGTATTCGTTATTACATGGACAACGTAGCCAGAGAGAGAGCAAGAAACAGTAAAGAGTGGAAAGCTTTCTTTGATGCATCAAAAGAGTTTTGGCAATAAAACGCTAAGACTCGTGGCTACGCATTAAAATACGTTATTTATCTATTAAAGGCAGAGTTAACTCACTCTGCCTTTTCACCCAGAAAAGGGATCGACACGGTGACGCTACCTTCAATACCTTTACCAGAAAGAATTGACCAAGCACGACTGAAATGGACGTCGTTACAGCAACAACATCTCTATTTTGCCCCTGTACGCCACCATAGCCCTGTTTGTGCTTATGCAGTTTTATCATTAATTGATTCTGTAAAACCTGATTATATTTTAATTGAAGGTCCAGATACTTTTAATTCGCTTATTCCTAGCCTAACAGATAAAGATACCCTGCCTCCTGTTGCGATTATGGGACAAGCAGAGTATTTGCATAATGATGGAAACCAAGAAGATCGTGAGAAATCACTACACTCTGCCTATTTCCCATTTTGTGAATATTCGCCTGAATGGCAAGCTTTGCGGGGTGGTTTGCGCATCAATGCCAAAACACGTTTTATCGATTTACCTTGGGCTGCACAAGTTAATAACGAAGAATATAGTGATTCACAGAGTCGTAGCTTACAAAAAGAACGTTATTTAGCACATAGCCAGTTTATCGCGCAATTAGCCAAAAAATGCCACTGTCGTGATCATGATGATGTTTGGGAGCATCTTTTTGAATTACGCAATATTGAAGCCTTAGCAGATTGGCAAACACTGTTTAATGACACCTTTATTTGGTGCGCACTAGCACGACTTGATTATGAACCTAAAGTGCTTGAATCTGAAGGCTCTTCACAACGTGAAGCACATATGCTCACTCATATTCAAGCCATCAAACAACAAGAGCCCAATGCCAAAATTTTAATCGTCACTGGGGGATTCCATACTCTTGCATTAATTGAAGGTCTAGCACATTCACAATCTCAATCTTTCGCCATTTCTAGCACAGAACAAAAGCAATTCACTAAAATGCAAAAAATGGGTGAAAATGAACAAGCTTGGCTTATTCGCTACAGTTTTGACAGATTAGATGCACTTAATGGTTATGCTTCAGGCATGCCTTCTCCCGCATTTTATCAACAAGCCTGGCAAAGTTTAATGCAACAACATCATGATAAATCAGAGAATAATGATGCGGCAAAACAACCAACTCAAGTTTATCGCAATAAAATGGGGATTGCTTTTCTAAGCTCAGTAGCTCAGGCGATCAGAGAAAAACAATTTGATAATCCACCTAGCTATTTAGCTGTAAAACTCGCAGCAGAGCAGAGTTTACGCCTCGCTTTACTAAGAGATCATGCAGGTACAGGTCGCTATGATTTACTCGATGGTTTACAAAGTGCCTTTATTAAGGGCAGTTTAGATGATAGCCAAAGCGAGTTATGGACTGAAATTAAAACCTGCTTTTCAGGCTATCTCTTAGGTAAAATTCCATTAGGTACAGCAACGCCTCCTTTAGTTAATGAAACCTATGAACGAGCTAAAGCTTTTCGTTTCAAACTGGATGATACATTAGCAAAAACCACTAAATGTGATGTTTACCGTAACCCGCAACATCGCTTAAGAAGTCGCTTTTTACATTTATTGGCTTTCTTAGAGATCCATTTTGCACACCGTGTAAATGGCCCTGATTTTCTTTCTGGTCATCAATTAGATCTGCTATTTGAAGAGTGGCAATACGCTTGGACACCCAATGTGGAAGGCGAGCTGATTTCATTATCAGAGAAAGGCTCTCAACTTGAAGCCATCGCCCTAAGTAAGCTGTTATCAATGGAAAAACAGCTTGAAGAACAAGGGCAAAGCCGTTCAAGCCAAAGTGCAGTCACGTTATTAATCCAAGCAGCATTAATTGGGCTTCACCAGCGCATACCATCACTCTTTAAACTGTTAGATGGCTATATTCAGCAAGATTTTCGTCTTCAGTCACTCACTCAATGTGGACATAAACTGATCCATTTATGGCGAGGTCGCCAATATCTTGATATTACGGATGAGCTTTCACTTGAAAATCGTCTACATCAAGTTATTCCTCAAGCTTTCTTTTGTTTAGAACAACTGGCTCAAGGTGATGAGCAACAACAAGAAAGCAATTTACAAGCTCTGCTCTCTTTGCGTGAATTGATTGAATTTATGCCATCACTCAATAATCAGCATGATTATAAAAGTGATTTCTATCAGCAACTCAATCGTCTTGATGGTCAATTAGATACCGTGCCTTTATTAAAAGGTGCGGTAGATGCATTACGTTATTTAGGTTCATATATTGACGAAAATACGTTGGTCACCGCGCTAAATACGACCTTTAGCACAGGCAGTTCTCCCGAACATGCCATTGGTTATTTTGTCGGGATGATGCGAACTGCACCAGAGCTAGTTATTCGCTTACCGTTATTAGTCGATCACTTAAATACTTTGTTACAGCAATGGGATGAAGAACGATTTATTCAGATCTTACCTGATCTGCGTTTTGCCTTTAGCCAACTTAATCCCAAACAAAATGCAGAGCTTGCACAATATATTGCCAACGATATTGGTTTAGATACGCAAGCGTTATCTTTGTGGCAGTCAGACTTTAGCGCCAAACAGATGATTGAAGCCACCAAGCTCAATCAAAAATTACAACAGCGAATAATGGAACAAGGCATGCTTTCTTGGTTTGATGCTAAGAAAATAGAGAAAGGAGATACGACTCATGAGTCAGCATAATGACGATATGCCTGAAGATAAAATAAAACAAGCAAAACGCTGGCGCCTGATTTTAGGTCAATATGCTGATGATGCTCTTGGACAAGCCACTTTTAATACTGATGATTTAAAAGTGGAGCGCACGCTCGATTTTCTCTATCGCCGTGAATATCAACGCCGAGGATTACGCCAAGAGCGAGGACGTCATGGATCACTCGATGCTTCTCAACTCACCGCGGTGAACTGGCTTAATCAAGCACGTAAGCTATTCCCTAATAGCACATTTGAACGCATGCAATCACAGGCGATTGAACGCTATCAAATTAGTAGCTTTCTTAAAGATCCCAATACGTTAAAAGCGATGGAGCCAACAAAAGCATTAGCTAAAACATTATTAAGTTTACGCGGACGCATGAGTGAAGAAACACGAGATGCGGTTAAAACCATTATTCGTAAAGTGGTTGATGATATTTTACGTCAAATTCGCAATAACTTTCGCCAATCATTAACAGGTCGCCGTAACCGTTTTAGACGCTCTTTAGTACCAAATAGTCGCAACTTTGATTGGCGCGCAACTATCGCGGCGAATTTAAAACATTACGATACTCAAAATCGCCGTTTAGTCATTGAAACACCTTATTTTAACTCACGGATGCAACAGCACTTTCCATGGGATGTTATTCTTTGTGTTGACCAAAGTGCGTCAATGTCTAGCTCAATTATGTATGCCGCTGTTTGCGCCAGTATTTTAGCTTCATTACCTGCTGTTAATGTCTCTTTAGTAGTTTTTGATACCCAAGTTGTCGATTTATCACATTTAGCAGACGATCCCGTTGAAGTTTTAATGACTGTACAATTGGGAGGCGGTACTGATATTGCAGGTGCAATGCAATATTGCGAAAGCTTAGTCAAAAATCCTAAACGTACGGTTATTTCACTTATCAGTGACTTTGAAGAAGGTGGATCATTAAACCGCTTATTAGATTGCACACAACGCCTTAATAGCCAACAAGTTAAATTATTAGGGCTTGCGGCACTTGATGATGAGGCTCAACCTGTTTATGACTCTGCAATTGCTCAGAAACTTGCAGACAGAGGCATGCAAGTTGCAGCGTTAACACCTGAACATTTCGCACAATGGTTGGCAGAGGTAATGCAATGAGTTGGCAAACTGTTTACTTTCATTACGATGAAGACGCGCTCACTGTATTTGCTAATGCAGGATTATTAAGACGCGCAAAAAAAGATGTTGATAACGAAAAAGTTTCACTCACTGATGCCAATACAGGGCAGTTTAGTAGTGATGGACAAAATGTTGTTTTACATGAAGCGGGGATCCAACAAGCCAGTTGTGATTGTTCGGCATCAGGTTGTTGTAAACATATTTTAGCTGCCGTTTTATGGTTACAAGCCAATAATAGTGCTGATAATTCAAATGACGATAAGAGTGGTGAAGCATCATCAGAAGCCATTACTGAACAGATTGAAATCGCCCCTCTGTTACCCACGCTATTTGCTCTTGAGCCGGAAGTATTAATCAAAAAAGCAGGAAAACCCGCCTGTCGTGCGGCCATTAAATTAGTTGAGCAGTGGGAAACAACAACATTAAATTTAGAAGACACAGGGACACAGTTAAAAATTCAACTCACTGATGTTGATGAGCCTGTTATTTTCTTACAAGGTAGTGGTTACGATGGCATGTTATCGCCTTTTTCTGACTCACAGAAAAAAGCATTCCACCTTGCTATTGTGGCTAAAATATTTGAACAACATGCTCAACCTTGGGTTTGGCCTGAAGATTTAATCATTGTGCAATCTTCAAAACGCCCTCTTAATGATGAAGAGTCAGCGTTAATAACAACCATTGAACAGTTTATTTATGATCTCTTACGCCAAGGTTTATCACATATCAGCTTAAGCAGTGCCACACAGTTGCACTTATTGAATATGTCGGCTCGAGCAGAGGGTTTACCTCGTTTAGCGTCTTATTTGCGAACATTAAGCACCCAAGTCAAACTATTGGCAGAAAGACATTTCACTATGGATGAAAGCAATGTCTTGCGCTTATTGGCTCATATTTCAGCCTATCTATTCCAATTATCCAATGCGACACCTGAACAGTTAAAAGTATTACGAGGACAACTTCGTCGTCAATATGACGATAAAAAAACGAGTCTCTCGCTGATTCCAATTGGTGCAAACTGGTGGACAGCACAAAGTGGTGCATTAGGAGCAACCTTTACCTTTTGGGATAGAGAAGAGAAGCAGCTCTTACAAGCGACACAAGCACGCCCTAATCAACTTGATACTCTGTTTAACCGTTATAGTGTTTGGAATAGTTTATCGTTATGGAAACAAACATCCGATAAGTTAATGCGCCGCCCTTTTTTATTACAAGAGCCTCGTATTTCTGATGAAGGAAAACTGGCGACTATTGGCGAAAGTTTTGCTCAAAGCCAAACTGATTTTCTTGATATTACGGATTACCAAAATCTACAAACTGAATTAGGGATCAACAATTGGCAAGCGTTGCCGGACTATTTTGCTAATCAACCTGAAGGATTTCTTTCACCTCTCGTCTTACATATCAAAAGCTATAAGCCATTAATTTGGTATGAAATAGAACAGTGCGTTATTTGGGATGTTTCAGATAATCATGACAATTCAGCCTTCTTACGTCTTTATTGGGAAGGAACGATGCAAAATAATCTGGAAGAATTACGTTATCTCACTAAACGAGAATTAGAGGTAGTTGCAGTCACGGTACAGCCTGTTCGACGTGATTTAAATATGGATTTATTGCCAACGACCATTTGGCTTAAAACGACAAAAGGTATTGAACTGTTTTATCTCGATTTTGACCAATTTCCGCGTAAGAAAAAACAGTCTGAGTTTATTAGCCGTATTCAAGAATATATGGCTAAACGTAAACAACAAACGGCGATGCATCACAGCGAGCCGACCTTGGCACAAAAATTCTGTCGCCCTATTTTGTCAGTATTAGAAGCCCAAGCATGTACTGGGAGAGAATTGCTTTCTGAAATGCAAAAAGAGCAGTTAGAGATAAGCAAGCATACTGCTGACGATTTAGGAATGACATTAATTGCCAACCAATTAGCTCGTTATCTGACATTAACGACACGAGATCCACAAGCTTTATTACAGTTAATTTGGCTATGCGATAATCTGCAACAATTACAAAGCCCATTACCCATTCAGCTTAATGAGTAATAAGTAGTAATAAGCAAAAAGCTATCTCTCTTTAATTAGAGAGATAGCTTATAGGATAAGAATAAATAGGCTTATGCTGGATTATCAATATCGACAAATGTCACATCAAAGTGATGTGTTTGAGCAAGCCATTCACCTAATGCTTTAATACCATAACGCTCTGTCGCATGATGCCCTGCTGCAAAAAAATGAACGCCCATTTCTCTTGCGATATGAATAGTTTGTTCCGAAACTTCACCAGTCACAAAAGCATCCACACCCTGCTCTGCTGCATCTTGAATAAAGCCCTGTCCACCGCCTGTACACCAAGCAATATTACGAATAGTTTCAGGTGCATTATCACCACAATGCAATACATTGCGTTGTAATGCTTTTTCTAAACGTGCTTTTAATTCAAGAGGTGTTAAAGGTAAATCAAACACACCTTTAGGCACTAAAGGTAATATTTCACCTTCAACTTTAACGCCCATTTTTAACGCTAACTGAGCGTTGTTACCTAAGATTGGGTGAGCATCTAACGGCAAGTGATAACCAAAAAGATTAATGTCATTACAAAGTAATGTCTTTAAGCGATTACGCTTCATTGAGCGAATAACAACAGGCTCATTTTTCCAAAAGTAACCGTGGTGTACTAAAATTGCATCCGCGTTTAATCGTACAGCTTCATCAAGTAATGCTTGGCTTGCCGTTACACCCGTTACTATTTTTTGAATATGAGGGCGTCCTTCGACTTGAAGTCCATTAGGTGCATAATCTTGAAAGTTTTCAATGCTTAACTTCTCATTAATCACTAATTCCAGATCAGTATTCTTCATTTCATTTATTTCCCTGTTATCACGAATGCCACTATTTATCTAACAATAAGATAAATAGCAATAGATGAATCGCCTTCGTTTAAATGACTCATTACTGTTTATTGTAACGTAAAAATTGAAGGTTATTTACAGATAAGGAAAAACAAGAAGGTAGCACCAAAAAAGTGCTTAAAGAGGGATAAGAATAACGCCTACTTTTGCAGGCGTTATCTTAATATTCTGTTATTTGTGACTATTTAGTGCCACTTCTGATTTTGCCAACCAAACGGGTTTATCACTTGTTTTAGACCATACACGGTGTATATAGCTATAAAATTGTGCGCGTTTAGGATGAAAAATCATAACAGGAAATGCCACAACACCTAGCGCAACAGCACCAGTACGACGGGCTAAAACATGTTTTTTTGTATATTCGTTATAAGCTGGCATAGTGCTCTCCTGTATAGAGATTAATTTGATGACTGAAATTTTACCTCATTTGATGAAATTTTACTACTGATCAGACCACTTAATTCGTGCGAAAAATCACCTTTATTTTGCTTGATATGTAATTAAATTTCATAATGAAAACAAAAAAGAAACAAAAATGACATAGTTATTAACAAAGTAAGATCAGTATTTTTACTTAATTAAGTTCATAATAAATAATTTCAGCCATATATTATCAGAAAGGAAAAAAATCAAACCGGTGAGGAGATATGAGATATTCGAGAATGAGGTTTACTGCTAAAAATACAGATCCACTGCTAAATAGTATTATGATGAACAATATATTCAACAGTGAATAATTAAATATTTATTCAGGAAAATCAAGAGAATCAACATCCATTGAATGGTGAATAAGGCGAGCAATAAATAAGGTATTATTCTTTGGTAGATAATAGATTGAGTGTTTTTTAAACTCCAATCGTCTCATACCATTACACACCCAACTACACTCTCGCCCAATCCAGGGTGCTCTAGCAAGTAGCTCAAATGTCCGTTTCAAGTCATCATGATATTTCTTTGCCTGAATTACACTAAATTGTTGTATGGTATAACGCGCAATTTGATAAATATCTTCTTCTGCTAACTCAGAAAGTTTATACATTTAAATCCTTTTCAGCTCTTGCAAAAATATCATCCATGTTATTTTTACTTTCTGGTGAATTCACACCATCTAGCACCATTTTACGAACTATTTGGATCCGTTCTTCTCTAATTTCCATCATACGTAAAGCGTCTCTTATTACTTCAGAGGTATTTCCATAACGTCCTGAGTTGATCATTTCACCAACAAAGCCATTAAAGTGTTCACCCAAAGTCACACTAGTTACTCGAGCCATAAATCCTTCCTACATTGTATTACTTAGTAATACAACATTAGCAGTAAATTCATTCTTTCGCCAGTTAATACCATAAAAAAATACCCCAAAATCGAAAACCAATTTTGGGGTATTATTTAATAAATAGAGAATTTTATATCTTAAAATACCCTAAACTTTATTTCTTAACCGTTTTGCCTTTACCGCGTAGGGTTTCGGTTAACCCTTTAAGGAAATATCTCACGAGTTGATCGCCACAGTTACGATAGTTTTTATGTCCAGGCTTACGGAATACTGCACTGAGTTCTGGCTTAGAAACACGGAAGTCTGCAAGCTCATAAATCTTTAAAATATCAACATCTTTTAACTCAAAAGCGACACGCAGTTTTTTTAAGATAATATTATTGGTTATACGTTTTTCAACTTCAGGTGCTGGAAAATTATCATCTTTGCCACGACGATAAAAAATTAGACCATTTAAAAAATGCCCCATCGCATTATCGTCACACTCAACAAACTCAGGCTCATCGTCTTTTTTCAGCCAACTATTTACTAACTCTTTTGTGACTGTGAAATCAGCCAGTTTCATGATTTCAACAACATGTGCATCACTTAGATCCAGCATGTAACGTACACTTCGTAAAACAAAATTATTTTGCATTGTATTGATTATCCACTCTATTTTTAATTCTAAATCAACCTCAATGATGGATATCAATGCTGTGATCTAAAAATATTCAATAATTAAAAAAATACACTCTACCTTTAGGTAGAGTGTTATTCTATATAAATAGTTTATTGTACTAACTTATTTGTTAGCAAAAACATTATTTACTATTTCAATGGCTTCTTTTTCAATTAATTCACGATGCTCAGGGCCACGGAAGCTTTCACAGTAAATTTTATAGGCTTCTTCAGTGCCAGAAGGACGAGCCGCAAACCAACCGTAATCGGTCATTACTTTTAAGCCACCAATAGATGCACCATTACCTGATGCATGTGTTAAACGTGCAGTAATTGGATCACCTGCTAAGGTGCTTGCAGTCACCATTTCAGGTGATAAACGTGATAACAACGCTTTTTGTTCATGGGTTGCTGATGCTTGAATACGGTTATAGCTTGGTGAACCAAAACGTTGTGCTAATTCGTTGTAATGCTCTTGCGGATCTTTACCTGTTACTGCTTTCATTTCAGCAGCCAACAGACATAAAATGATACCGTCTTTATCAGTTGACCAAGGTTTACCATTAAAGCGTAAGAAAGATGCACCTGCACTCTCTTCACCACCAAAGCCAAACTCACCACTAAATAAGCCTTGAACAAACCATTTAAAGCCAACAGGCACTTCAACTAATTCACGACCTAAATCTGCTACAACACGGTCAATCATTGCACTTGAAACCAGTGTTTTACCCACTTTTACATCTTTAGCCCATTGTGGACGATGACGGAAAAGATAGTTAATTGCAGCCGCTAAATAGTGGTTAGGATTCATTAAACCAGAAGGTGTCACAATACCATGGCGATCGTAATCAGGATCGTTAGCAAAGGCTAAATCAAATTTATCACGTAATTGTAATAAGCCTTCCATTGCCCATGGTGATGAACAGTCCATACGAATAACACCATCGTGATCAAGCGTCATAAAACGGAATGTCTGATCAACTTGATCGTTAACTAATTCAAGATCAAGATCATAATACTCACCAATACGTTTCCAGTACTCAATGCCTGAACCGCCTAATGGGTCAACACCTAATTTTAAGCCCGCTTTCTTAATTGCTTGCATATCAACAACGTCACCTAACGCTTTGACATAAGGCATAATTAAGTCTTGTGCTTGAATATAACCACTTGCTAATGCTTCATCATAAGAAAGACGATTGATCCCTGCTAAATTGTTCTCAAGCAGTTCATTGGCACGTTTTTCAATCACTGAAGTTAAATCGGTATCAGCAGGTCCACCATTTGATGGATTATATTTAATACCGCCATCTTCGGGTGGATTATGAGATGGAGTGATCACGATACCATCAGCAATATCTTGATGTGCTTCGTTGTATGTCAAAATAGAGAAAGAGACTGCCGGTGTTGGTGTATAGCCATTATTTTCTTGAATAATCACTTTAATTTTATTGGCAGCAAGTACTTCTAAAACAGAAATAAATGCAGGCTCTGACAGTCCATGAGTATCTTTACCCACGTAACATGGCCCTGTTACTCCATTCTTAGCACGTACTTCAGCAATAGCCTGTGCAATTGCCAGAATATGTGCTTCATTAAAGCTATGGCGATTTGCACTTCCACGATGACCAGATGTACCAAATTTCACACGATGAGCGTTATTGCTAGCTTGTGGTTTAAGTGAATAATATTGAGACGTTAATTGCGCCACATTAATCAGATCACTTTGACGAGTATGCTGCCCTGCTCTTGGATGAATTGCCACAAATCTTCTCCTATTTGACATCACAATCACGCTTTAAACAAAAGCCTTTGCAATGCATCAATTAACAATAGTGGTTAGATAGTTCCACACACCTTATCAATCTCATTTGCAGGGAATTGCATATCCTGCATGATGCTTTGTACCATCGTTCTCTTACGCTCTGTGTTCGAGTTAGTGATAACCCAAAACGGCGTGCCTGAAATATGGCGCGGTTTTGTATGACGTCCACTATCGAGTAATGTTTGTTCATCACCAGCAAAATAGATGCGTGTTCGTCCATGTACTGTTTCAGCAGATTGAGTAAAAGTAGCGCTATCTAGGCTATATAACGTAGAAAGGATCTGTAAAAAACGATCAACTGATTTTGTTTTTTCTGCGTAACTATCAGATAACAGCAGTTCTCGCATTTCACGGATCGGATTTTTTGCTGGTGTTATAGGTGTAGGTTCAGCTTCCTGTTTAATAACAGGTACTTGTACTGACTCAGTGACAACGACTGGTTGTACGGGCTGTTTGGCATCGAGCTTCAGTAGACGCCTTAAAATATCTGAAGCGCTTTCACCGATATGTCTAGTTTCGCTAGCAATATAGCGGTAAAGTTCGTCATCAATTTCTATCTTTTTCATTGCTACCCAGTACTATTTTCAAAAAAAAGTAATTAGGATTATAAGATATAATCTTTAAAAACAAAATAGGCAAAATTTCAATAACTTAAAGAGGATCTATTCAAGATCCTGCCATTTTAAAGGCTAAGCTCGGTATTTATCCTATTGTTTATCTTGGTATCATCTTCTATTCTTTGAACTTATTCGCACAAAGCCAGTTTTAAACGCCGCTATATCACACTACCCCAGCCCCCAAATAATATAAAATTCTAATTATTTATTTTTGAGCAATGTCAAGATTTCAACTTTTTGAATAAGTTTGGAATATATATCTGGATAATGGTATTTTTATGGTTTTTTATAAACTTCTCTTATCAATTATTTCTGAACTTCATTACTCTTTCATATTATTGCGATAAGTTGGCTTAGCATCTTGTGCATGTCATCATAGAAGAAAATCGCAATCATCTTGGTCATTAATATGAAACTCAATACATTACTAAATTATCAATTACACCAACCTGAAACGACACCTGTATCTAATTTACCTATCGTCTTGATCCATGGCCTCTTTGGTGATCTCAATAATTTAGGTGTTTTAGGTCGTGCACTTCGTCAAGATAATACCGTGATACAAATTGATGTGCGTAACCATGGACACTCTCCTCATAGCGAAAGTATGAATTATCAAGATATGGCGCAAGATGTGCTCGCATTGCTTGATAGTTTAACTATCTCAAAAGCCATTATTATTGGGCACTCAATGGGAGGCAAAATTGCGATGGCGATGACAGCATTAGCTCCCGAACGTATTGCAAATATTGTTGTGATTGATATGTCACCCGTTGCTTATAACGTTCGCCGCCATGACAAAATTTTTGCAGCGCTTGAAGCCGTAACAGAAGCTAAAGTCACACGTCGTCAAGATGCTGTGGAAATAATGCGTCCTTTTATTAAAGAGGAAGGTGTGATCCAATTTTTACTCAAATCATTCAAAAATGGTGAGTGGCTATTTAATTTACCTGCAATAAAAAATGCTTATTCAGACATTATTAGCTGGCAAGAGGTGCCTGCTTGGCATCATCCTGTATTATTTATTCGTGGCGGTTTATCACCTTACATTTTAGATGAATATCGTGAAAACATCGCTCGTCAATTTCCGCTCGCGACTGCCTTTGTTGTCGCAAATACAGGGCATTGGGTACATTCAGAAAAGCCAGATACCGTTATTAAGGCTATTCGTCGTTTTTTAGCGAAAGCTTACTTAACAGCTTAAAATAACGTCACTGAAAAATGATAATTTACTAGAATGTATAATTATTGTGCTTAAAAATAGCGTCTGTTGATAAAAAGACCAAATCACAATAAGTTAAACTCAGGAAGCAGTGGCGAGACATCACTATGTGGGGTATTATTGGGCGTTTCGCAATTTAGTCATTGGTATACGCCCTTTCACAGCAAAATTTATGGCAAAAGAACAAACTGATCGCACCACACTGGATTTGTTCGCAGATGAACGCAGACCTGGGCGACCTAAAACAAACCCGCTTTCTCGGGATGAACAGCTTAGAATTAATAAACGCAATCAATTAAGACGTGACAGAGTTAATGGTTTACGTCGAGTTGAGTTAAAATTAAATGAAGATGCTGTAAATGCTCTCAATGAGTTGGCGACAGAAAGAAACGTCAGTCGTAGTGAACTTATTGAAGAAATATTACTAGAGCAATTGGCGCAAAATAACGCCTTAAAAATGCATCAAAACAAGAATAGCTAGCAGATAAACCACACAAATTCGACAGAATTAGCCTGCTATTTTCGTCAAAATACGTTTTTAGTTTTCTATTATGAAAACACAATGCTTATCTTTCACTAGTAATTGTTCAAACACAGACAAATATACTCTAAATATTTTGAAGTGTAGCTAGGTGACAAGTGAATGAATCACTAGAAACATACAAGAAGTATGTGACTTGTGGAAATATACGTAGTCAATAACGCTACAATTTGAAATATAACGAATTTAGAATAAAAGAGGTTATCTCACTTTATGGCAATCATAGGAATATTCTTCGGCAGTGATACTGGCAACACTGAAAATATTGCCAAAATGCTTCAAGAAAGACTGGGCGCTGATAATGCCGAAGTTCATGATATTGCAAAATCCAGTCAAGAAGACATCGAAGCGTTCGATATTCTGTTACTAGGTATTCCTACTTGGTATTATGGTGAAGCACAATGTGATTGGGATGATTTTTTCCCAACACTAGAAGATATTGATTTCAATGGTAAGCTTGTTGCACTATTTGGTTGTGGTGACCAAGAAGACTATGCAGAATATTTCTGTGATGCAATGGGTACTATCCGCGATATTATTGAACCTCGTGGTGCAGTTATCGTAGGACATTGGCCAACCGAAGGTTATCATTTCGAAGCCTCTAAAGGGCTTGCAGATGATAATCATTTTATCGGTCTTGCGATTGATGAAGATCGTCAACCAGAATTAACCGAAGAGCGTGTTGACGCTTGGGTTGCTCAAATCAAAGAAGAAATGAGCCTAGACGAAATTTTGGGATAATATAAATACTCAATATTGAGAATGATAATTATTCAATGGTGTGCTAAGATAGTGTGATAGGTGGGGTGTTTATTTTTAAATATCATGCCTATAATCAATGAGGTTATTTATTCACCCGAGTATTAATGAATAAAGCCCATTTGTGAGCACAAAAATTAAATTCACCATTAGCAACAGGATTAAATCCGCATGACCGACAATAATAAAGCGTTAAAAAATGCTGGGTTAAAAGTTACACTTCCTCGCTTAAAGATCTTGGAAGTGCTCCAGGATCCTGAGTGCCATCATGTCAGTGCTGAAGATCTCTACAAAAAACTTATCGATATCGGTGAAGAGATTGGTCTGGCAACAGTGTATCGCGTCTTAAACCAATTTGATGATGCTGGTATTGTTACCCGACATAATTTTGAAGGTGGTAAATCAGTATTTGAATTAACTCAACAACACCATCATGACCATTTAATTTGTCTTGATTGTGGCAAAGTTATTGAGTTTACAGACGATGCAATTGAATTACGCCAAAGAAATATCGCTGAACGTCATGGTATCAAACTTTCCAATCATAGCCTTTATTTATATGGCCATTGTGCTGAAGGTAATTGTAAAGAAGATAGCCACGCACATGATGAGAAATAATTCATTCTGGATAATCTCTCAGTAAAAAAAAGGAACTGTGAACAGTTCCTTTTTTATTGCCCTATGTTATGAACCCAAATATTATCGTGTAACTAGTTCACGCTCTAATAACTGGACAATAAACTGATTTTTTGAGATTGCATGTGCTGCAACGGTTGCATTCAATCGAGTTTCTAACCAAGCAGGATAACGTAATGTAAATGCTTTAAGTTTATCTTCCTCTTTAAAAGGCGTAATTCCTTCTTCAATGCAAGTTTCAACAAACTCCGTTAAGGAAATAGCCCCTTCTTTTTGTAATCCATCAATACTATCAGCCACAAAATCACAATATCCATTTACATCTAAAAATTGTCCTCTGAAGGCTTTAATTTCAGATTCATAAACAACTGATGCTGGATGCCCACTTATTATCATGATATTCGTACTTTTAATCATGCTTTACTCCTATCACATTCTCAAACCATTCACGTAGACCATTTACAGAGCCTTTATCCATAACATTCTCAGGATGAGGTTAGTGTGTTTGATAAACAGATCCCATTAAAATAAATTTTCGTCTAGAGCCATTACCATTTTTAACTTTCCCACCAAGATTATTTATTAGGCTCTTTACATCATCCACTTAATTCCTGACTTTGGAGGCACTGTTAGTATATCAGCGAGTGTCTTATAGTGTTTGGAACTCAGTTCGTTGGTCTTTATCATCATTCATTACGTCAATATATGACGTCATCTTAAAAAGAACATAATCTATAACAATTCACTTCGCCACACTAATACTGTGTTTGATATGTTTTAAATGCACCACTATCGTAAAAGTAACGATAACTAACAGTGACCAAGAGCCCCACTTCCCTGCATGCACGGCAGACCAAGCACCAATTTGGTTTGGATATTGCCAAACACCGAAAAACGTACCAAAATTCTCAGCAAGCCAAATAAAGAAACCAATCAGAACAAAAGCAAGTAATAAGGGCATTTTTCGCTCTGTATCATAAGGCGTAAAATAAACCACACTACGAGCATAAAGACCTAAAATAAAGGCTGTTAAATACCAACGATAATCACCAATAAAATGATGAGAAAAGAAATTAATATAAATCGCAAGTGCAACCAATGTTGCCAGCCAATAAGGTGGATAATGTTCAATTCGTACCTTTAAAAAACGCCATGCTTGAATTAAATAACTCCCCACAGCCGAATACATAAAGCCTGTAAATAATGGGACTTCCCACAATTTTGTGTAAGCAAAATCAGGGTATTTCCATGAACCAATTGCCGCTGATGTTTTAAATAACTCCATCACAAAACCAACAATGTGGAAAAAACAAATCGCTTTTAATTCATCCCATGTTTCTAACTTTCCCCACACCATCCATAATTGAAAAGCGATAGCGAGAATAAGAAGCACATCATAACGAGGTATACCAAAAACACCGTTGCTTGGTGTTGCAAATAAAATAAAAAAGAAAAATCCTGCAAATAAACAAGAACGTGCCTCTTTCACACCAAAAAAGAGAAATTCAACAACAAATCGTTTTATACCTTTAAAGGGCTTCAATGGTGGTTCTAATAAAAAATCATCCAATCGCTTTAACATGTTTCTTCCTGAAAACTCGCATTATCGAACAGCCTTCAATGCAGAATAATAAATAAGGTGAGATAAAATGAATGGCAAGAAATTTGCCATAGAATAAAAAAACGTACAAGGATGAAAAGGACGAAAAAGAAAGGAATGAAAAAATAAAGGTATTTACCCCCCACTACGATACCCACTCTGACTGCCTTTACTTAGGGTAAATACCTTACGCAAATTCTGCGAAATAACTGAAGCACAGGAGATAAACATAACCCACTCACATTTATCTCAGACGACATGACATGACGACTTTACTTCATTACTTTTACTACATACTGCGATTTTAAAACGACTCTTTACTTCGGCTCTTTTACTTCTTACTACTGCTACTGACTACTTCACTTTATTAACGAGGCTTATTTGTAAGGTTCTTCTTAATTAATGCATCTCTATCTTTCTACTACTTATTTTTACTTATCGTAATCGTATTTAGCTTTTTTAGTTTTATTCAGGATAAAGTGCAATTAATACACTTTATCCCTATGCTGATATTAGAAAATAGTGAATGGCATTATCACGTTAAACTTAACGTCTTTTTCATCTTGGAAGATATTACCAAAACCACCGTCATAACTTGGAATATCGGAGTGGTTATCGTAACGGGTATAATGAAGCTTAAAGAGAGTACCTTTAGCGCGACCTTCTTGAACCGTATACATAATATCCGCATTCCATGCACTTTCTCTGATACGCTGACCTTGGTCATAAACGGCTTTACCACTTGGTTTCGCATCCCATGCGTAAATATATGAAGTGCCGACAGCCCAACCTGACAGATCCCAGTTTTTCAGATCATACATAACGCCAGCATAAAGTGCTTTTTCTCCATTGGCGTTAAAGTCAGAACGACCATCCCACCAAACATCAAGACGACCGTTAGAGGTTGCCCAGCCTGGAGTCATACGTTGTAAGAAATAACCTTGATTACCTTCAGCTTTAACCCACGTTCCTTCTACTTTGAAGTCAAATACATTGTAGGTATAACCAAAAGTCAGTGCTTGTAACCATGCCAACCCATCATAAACGTCATTAACACCACCGCCAGTAACTTTATCTTTAGCACCGTAGAATTGGTAAGACGTTCTTAATGCATTGTCAGCAATTGGAAAATCATAAGAAACTTTACCAAAATACTGATCGATATAACCATCGGCCTGACCAAATGCAGCTTCTAACACTAGGCTGTTTTTAAAATCATATTTGGCGCCAAAAGAGTGAAGATAGCTGATATTGGTTTCTAGATCAGCTTTACGGAAGTTATACATATTCCGATACCACGGTGCTTTATATTCATCCGTCCACATATATGAGAAAGATAATTCACCGCTTTTATCGAAATCGAAAACAGCACCCGCTTCAGCACCGCGATAAGTCCCCGGTAAGAAGCTCCAATGTGGACGCAATAAGCTTTGGCCTTTAGGTTGAATATATCCACCTTGAGCCCAGAAATTGCCTAATTTGAATTTCGCAGCCGCTTTATAAACACTCATGCCACTGCGATCGCCAGTCCATTTTTCATCCCAGCGACTTTTTGCATCACTAAAACCAATTTCATTAGGTGCAGCTGGGCCACTGTTATTCAATTCAGCCGCGCCAAAAGCAGCTAAATCAATACCAATAAAATCACCAAGGTAGCCTGATGAGAAATCTAGATTAGCGTTGAAAGTAGAATGGTGTAAGTTAGCTTTGTATTTGCCGTAATCAGGACTATTTGGTGTTAACTCTTTTCTATCACGGTCACGTTGCCAATAAAAAAGACCGCCTGTTAAGGTTGAGTCATCAATAAATCCTTCAGCATGAGACATTTTTGCAGGTAGTGCAGTTACAAGCAATGCGCCCATAACGGCAAGTGCCACCCTGCCTGGTTTAGCATGTTGCATAACCATAGCATTGTTTCCTCTTTGACTTTGACTAAAAAAGAAATAAGCACAATGCCTATTTCCAAATATAAAACCCCAAGTGGGGAAAAAACCTAAATTAGGTTAGAAACAGCATATTTTTCGCGACGCGAATTATCAACCTAAAAAAAAGAATTTTTATCAAAATATGACAAAGGGCACATAACCAAATGATCGTTTCATTTTCTTGCTTTTATAATTATTGATTAAAACCAATCATAATCAATTGATTTAAATGCATTTTATAAAACAATCTTTAAATGATATGAAATTTCGTTTTTATAGAAAGGAATAATAAGCAGTATTTATAAATGATCTTTTTTAACTATGTGAAATAGGTGGTATTAATCACACTTTTCTTATTACAGTTTTATTTAGCGTGATGGTATGAAAAAACAAAAGAATAAAGTGATAGTGAATAAACTATTTCAAATGAAATAAATGAAAAGTTATCACCTAAAAAAGAAAAAACGAGAGACTAATCAAATTAAGAATGGTAAATATTTAATATCAATAGATGAAAAATCATCCAAACTAAGATGTAAAACAGATAAAAAATGCTCGATAAATAATTACCGAGCATTTTATTCATGAAAGTACTAATGTGTCTTAAAACGCGGCAGCAGATTAACCTTGCTGAGAAATCTTCGCCCAAGTGTCTCGTAAGCCCACAGTACGGTTAAACACAAGTTTATCCGCTGTTGAAAGCTTATCAGCGCAGAAGTAGCCTTCACGCTCAAATTGATACGCTTTTTCGATAGCGGCATCTTTTAAGCTACGTTCAACAAAACCTTCACGAATAACTAATGATTCAGGGTTAATTGTTGATAAGAAATCATCTTCTGCTGCTGGGTTTGGTACGCTAAATAGACGGTCATAAAGACGGATTTCAGCAGGAATAGCATGTGGAATGCTTACCCAGTGAATAACGCCTTTAACTTTACGCCCATCAGCAGGATCTTTATTTAGAGTCTCTGCATCATAGGTGCAGTAAATGGTCGTAATTTCGCCTTGCTCGTCTTTTTCGACACGTTCTGCTTTAATCACATAAGCATTACGTAGACGCACTTCTTTACCTAGCACCAGACGTTTATATTGACGGTTTGCTTCTTCTTTGAAGTCTGCGCGATCAATATAGATCTCACGGCTAAATGGTACTTCACGCGTACCCATTTCTGGCTTGTTTGGGTGATTTGGTGCAACAAGAATTTCTTCACCTTCTGGCATATTTTCAATCACTAAACGAACTGGATCGATAACCGCCATTGCGCGTGGTGCATTTTCGTTTAAGTCATCACGAATACAAGATTCCAAAGCTGCCATTTCGACGTTGTTTTCTTGTTTCGTCACACCAATACGTAGGCAGAATTCACGAATAGATTCTGCGGTATAACCACGACGACGTAAGCCTGAAATCGTTGGCATACGAGGATCATCCCAACCATTCACAATATTTTCTGTCACAAGCTGATTCAGCTTACGTTTTGACATCACTGTATATTCAAGGTTAAGACGCGAGAATTCATATTGACGAGGATGACAAGGGATAGTGATATTATCCAGCACCCAATCATATAAACGGCGGTTATCTTGGAATTCTAAAGTACATAAAGAATGTGTGATATTTTCCAGTGCATCAGAGATACAGTGGGTAAAATCATACATTGGATAAATGCACCATTTATTTCCGGTTTGGTGGTGTTCAGCGAATTTAATACGATAAAGAACAGGATCACGCATAACAATAAAAGGTGATGCCATATCAATTTTCGCACGTAAACACGCTTTACCTTCTTCAAAGCCACCCGCACGCATTTTTTCAAACAGCGCTAAGTTTTCTTCTACGCTACGTGAGCGATAAGGGCTGTTTTTACCTGGCTCTTTTAATGTACCGCGGTATTCACGAATTTCTTCAGCACTTAACTCATCAACATAAGCTAAGCCTTTATTAATCAGCTCAATCGCATATTGATAAAGTTGATCAAAATAATCTGAGGAGTAATGAATGCTACCTTCCCATTGGAAACCTAACCACTGAACATCTTTTTGAATTGAGTTGATGTACTCAATATCTTCTTTTACTGGATTGGTATCATCAAAACGTAGATTACATTTTCCCTGATAATCTTTAGCAATACCAAAATTCAGGCAAATTGATTTCGCATGGCCGATATGAAGATAGCCATTAGGTTCAGGTGGGAAACGCGTTTGAACGCTATCATGTTTCCCGGTAGCCAGATCTTCGTCAATAATTTGACGAATAAAGTTCGTTGGGCGGGCATCTGCCTCATTCATGGTCATTTTTTCCTCAAAGCAAAACGCATAATTAACCCACTATAATCCAATAAGCAGGTTTCATAAATACCTTAGCTAAATACACCCCTGAGATATTTATCAAAATAGAGATAAAAAAACGGGAAGTTCGAAAGACTCCCCGTTTTATCGTCTTATTTAACCATCTCTTTATAGAGGATTAAATATCTATATAGAATTTATTTTAACACTTTGTAGATAACCGTTTTATTTCCGACCACAACACCTGCAACTTGTTCAGCAATCTTATCAAAATCATCGATATTGCTGACAATAACAGGGCTTATCATCGATTTAGCATTAGCGTTCAGATATTCAAGATCTAATTCTAAGATAGGTTGACCAACTTTAACGTCTGCACCTTCTTCAACTAAACGCTTGAAGCCTTTGCCGCCTAATGCAACGGTATCAATGCCCATATGCACAATGATTTCCACACCATTGTCAGTCTCAATACAAAATGCATGGTTTGTATCAAAAATCTTAACAACAGTACCTGTCGCAGGCGCCATCACGATATTAGAGGTTGGTTTGATTGCTACACCATCGCCAACAACACCACTAGAGAACGCTTCATCAGGCACTTCTTTTAATGCCACCACTTCGCCATCAAAAGGTGCAATCATTTCAAGTAACACTTTTGCATTGGCATTCGCTTGTTTTACGGGTGCTTTTTCAGTAGAAACTGTTGAAGCAGAAGCACCTTCATAAGCAGGCACAGGACCTTGTGTTAATACATCGCGCATTGCGTTAGCGACAAGCTCTGCTCGTGTACCCACAATCACCTGAACACTTTGTTTGTTTAAGCGAATAACACCTGAAGCCCCTAAACGTTTTGCGTATGCATCATTAACAACGCCAGAGTCTTTTACATTAAGACGTAAACGTGTAATGCAAGCATCAATACCCGTTAAGTTATCAGAACCACCGATAGCCGCGATATATTGGCGAGCTTCTTGTTGAATACCTTCTTTACTATTTGCTGGCGCTGTTTTGATATCTTCATCATAACCATCAGCAGTTTCATCACCGGTCACTTCATCTTCACGACCTGGTGTTTTCAGATTAAATTTAGTGATAGTGAAACGGAAAATACCGTAATAGATAAAGAAGAAAACAATACCCTGAACAATCAGCATGTACCAATGAACAGCCAGTGGGTTACGTGAAGATAAGAACATATCCACTAAGCCTGCACTAAAGCCGAACCCTGAAATCCACTCCATGCTTGCCGCGATATAAACAGAAATCGCCATTAAGAATGCGTGAATAACATAAAGCACTGGTGCGACGAACATAAAGGAGAATTCAAGCGGCTCAGTAATACCAGTGAAGAATGCAGCAAACGCACCCGCCATCATAATACCAGCCACTTTTGCTTTGTGTTCTTTACGTGCGCAGTGATAAATAGCAAGAGCTGCACCCGGTAAACCAAACATCATTACTGGGAAGAAACCTGCTTGATAACGACCTGTAACACCCACTGTTGCTAAGCCAGAATCAATAGCTTGCTGACCTGCTAGGAAGTTAGGAATATCATTAATACCAGCAACGTCAAACCAGAATACAGAGTTCAACGCATGGTGTAAGCCCACAGGAATTAATAAACGGTTAAAGAATGCGTAAATACCCGCACCTAATGCTCCCATATCTTTAATGCTTTCACCAAAGCTAACTAATCCGCCATAAATCACAGGCCAGATATACATCAGAATAAAGGCGACGATGATCATTAAAAACGAGGTCAGAATAGGAACTAAACGGCGACCACTAAAGAACGACAGTGCGCGAGGCAGCTCAACGCTACTGAAGCGGTTATAAAGCTCGGCTGAAAGTACACCAACTAAGATCCCAACAAACTGGTTATTTATTTTACCAAAAGCAACTGGAACCTCTTCTAAAGGTAGGCCTTTGATCATTGACACCGCAGCTGGAGAGCAAAGTGTTGTCACAACTAAGAACCCAACAAACCCTGTTAAAGCGGCAGCACCGTCTTTGTCTTTCGACATACCATAAGCAACACCAATGGCAAACAAGACTGACATATTGTCGATGATAGCAGCACCAGATTTGATAAGTAAGGCAGCAAGCGCGTTATCACTACCCCAGCCTACTGGGTCAATCCAGTAGCCAATCCCCATCAGAATTGCTGCTGCAGGTAATGTAGCAACAGGCACCATCAGCGCCCGTCCTATCTTCTGCAGATAACTTAAAATATTCACAAACTCCCCCTTGGATAGCCCCTATATTGGGATCTTATTCATACTCATTCATATTTTATAAGAAAAATGATGAGCTAATTATTTAATTCCATTTTTAGTCTAAAAAATTTATTTCGTATCGCAAATTAATTAGTCATAATTTGTGAGTTAAGTCACCAATATAGTATATTTTTTAGCTGAAATGCTGGCTAAGTCAGAAAGCTTATTTTATGATTAAAAATATCTTTTGGCGGGACATTTCGATCATCAGCTAAAAATGAAAAGAAATTCGTGTTATACACTCTAAATCATTCGAGTTGCAGGTAGGCGGCAAGCAAAGATATCCCGATGAATATACTCATGTATGTGATTCGGGTAGCTGAGCGTAGCCAACACCCCTGCAACTTGAAGGATGACGAGTATAGATGAGCCACTGATAATCACACGATAAAATAACACGTTACTGAGTTATCAGATTTGTCTTTTTTCTATGAGGTTACTATGAGGTTAATCCCCCTATCCACGGCAAAACAAGTTGGTAAGTGGTCTGCAAATTATATCATTGAGAAGATCAATGCGTTTAATCCAACAGCAGAGCGCCCTTTCGTGCTTGGTTTACCAACTGGTGGCACACCATTGGCGACATATAAAGAGTTAATTGAATTACATCGTGCAGGAAAAGTCAGCTTCCAACACGTTGTAACGTTCAATATGGATGAATATGTTGGTATTCCATCAGATCATTCACAAAGTTATCGTACTTTTATGTATGAAAACTTCTTTAATCATATTGATATTAAAGATGAAAATATCAATTTATTAAACGGTAATGCAGAAGATCCACAAGCAGAATGCGAACGTTATGAGGCTAAAATTAAGTCTTATGGCAAAATCAATTTGTTTATGGGCGGTGTAGGTAACGACGGTCATATCGCATTTAATGAGCCAACGTCATCACTTTCTTCACGTACTCGCATGAAAACGCTAACAGAAGACACTCGTTTAGCAAATTCACGCTTCTTCGATAATAATGTTAATCATGTTCCTAAATATGCACTGACAGTTGGTGTAGGTACATTATTAGATGCTGAAGAATTAATGATTTTGGCAACTGGTTTTAATAAAGCGCAAGCAGTACATGCTGCAACAGAAGGCGCTGTTAACCATTTATGGACGATTTCCTGTGTTCAACTTCACCCTAAAGCCATTTTAGTGTGTGATGATCCTGCAACAATGGAATTACGAGTAAAAACATTGCGTTATTTCCAACAGATTGAAGCGCAAGAGTGTCAGAAATACCAAGACTAAGTTTAGTAAAATAAGTACCTACTGATTAAGTAGTGGAAAAGGCTAAGCTCTCTTACTTATCAGCCAGAATTTGCTGGCTGATATCGGATTTTTAGATTGACTTCCCTTATCAGGAGACAAAGGTATGTTTGCCTTAACAAATGCTGTTATTTATACAGGTTTCGACCGTTTAGAAAACCACGCCATTATTATTAACGGCTCCCGTATTGAGCAGGTTTGCCCACAGGATCAACTGCCAAAAGATATCACTGTTCGTGATATGAAAGGTGCAATTGTCTCTCCCGGTTTTATCGATTTACAGGTTAATGGCTGTGGTGGCGTACAATTTAATGACACGCCTGAAAATGTCACCGTTGAAACGTTAGAAATTATGCAAAAAGCAAATGAACGTTTAGGTTGCACTAGCTATTTACCCACGTTAATTACCTGTTCTGATGAATTGATGAAAATAGGCATTGACGCAACTCGTGCTTATATGAAGAAACATGAAAATAAAGTGTTGGGATTACATTTAGAAGGCCCTTATATCAATGTAATTAAAAAAGGGACTCATGATCCACAGTTTATTCGCCAACCTAGTGCACAGATGATTGACTATTTGTGCGATAATGCTGATGTTATCGCTAAAATCACCCTCGCGCCTGAAATGGTTGATGAAAAGTATGTTCGTCAATTAATCAAAGCAGGTATCATTGTTTCTGCGGGTCACTCCAATTCGACTTATGAAGAAGCACGTAAAGGATTCCGTAATGGTATCTCATTATCGACTCACCTTTACAACGCAATGCCTTATATTACAGGCAGAGGTCCGGGGCTTGTAGGTGCCATTTATGATACACCTGAGGTTTATGCTGGTATCATTGCCGATGGTTTACATGTTTCATGGGCAAATATTCGTAACAGTAAGCGTCTGAAAGGTGAAAAACTACTTTTAGTCACAGATGCAACTGCGCCAGCAGGGCTTGATCCTAGTAAAAATGAGATGGATAGCTTCGTTTTTGCGGGTAAAACCATATATTATCGTAATGGTCTTTGTGTCGATGCAGATGGCACATTAAGTGGATCATCACTGACCATGATTGGTGCAATTAAAAATAGCGTGATCCATGTAGGTATTCCATTAGATGAAACATTGCGGATGGCAACACTTTATCCTGCTCGTGCAATCGGAATGGAAAAAGAATTGGGAACAATTGAAGCAGGAAAAATTGCAAACCTCACTTCTTTCGACAAGGACTTCAACCTTTGCACAACGTTTGTCAATGGTATCGAAATAACTGAATAACTAATGGATGTCTATGCTGATGAGTCATAACAACACTGAAACGCAAATTGGCAATATCGATCTTGTTAAACAACTTAACAGTGCGATTGTGTATCGACTGATTGATCAACACGGGCCAATTTCCCGTATCCAAATAGCCGAACAAAGCCAACTAGCGCCAGCCAGTGTGACTAAAATTACTCGTCAGTTGCTTGAACGAGGCTTAATCAAAGAGGTTGATCAACAGGCATCAACAGGTGGACGTCGCGCAATTTCTATTATTGTTGAACACCGCAATTTTAATACAGTCAGTGTGCGATTGGGGCGTAATGATGCCACCGTCGCTCTTTACGATCTGAGCGGTAAAGTCATCATTGAACAACACTACCCTCTAGAGCAGAGTACTCAAAATGAAGTTGAAGCCCTGCTCATCAATGCAATTGATGACTTTATTAAACAAAATCAACGTCGCATTCGTGAGCTTATTTCAATTTCCGTGATTTTGCCCGGTCTTGTTGATCCAAATAAAGGCATTGTTCGTTATATGCCTCATATGAAAGTAGATAATTGGGCTCTGGTAAATAGCTTAGAAAAACGCTTTAGCCTGCCTTGTTATGCTGGGCATGATATTCGAAGCCTTGCACTAGCTGAAAACTATTTTGGTGCCACACGAGATTGTGAAGACTCACTACTCGTCCGGATACATCGTGGTGCAGGTGCGGGTGTTATCATTAATAATAAAATTCTGCTCAACCAGCGTGGTAACCTTGGGGAAATTGGTCATATTCAAATCGATCCTCTAGGTGAACGTTGCCATTGTGGTAATTTTGGTTGTTTAGAAACGATTGCATCCAATACTGCTATCGAAGCCAAAGTGCGCTATCAATTAGAGCAAGGCTACCCAAGCCAGTATTTATCGCCAACACAGTGCCAAATCCAAGATATTTGTCGAGCTGCTGTAAAAAATGACCCGCTAGCAGTCGAAACCATCAAACAAGTGGGTTTACATTTAGGTAAAGCGATTGCGATCGCTATTAACTTATTTAACCCACAAAAAGTGGTTTTAGCGGGTGAATTGACTGAAGCAGCTGAAGTTTTACTTCCCTCAATTCAAAGTTGTATTAATACGCAAGTATTAAAAGAATTCAGAGAAGAGCTTCCTGTCGTCACATCAGAGCTTGATCATCGTTCAGCCATAGGGGCTTTTGCCTTAACTAAACGCGCAATGCTTAACGGAGAATTGCTTCAACAGCTATTAGAAAAGTAATTTATTGTCGATAAATTACACTTTTTGAGTTGAATGTATACTTTTCTGACCTTTATTGTGAAATAAGTCTAAAATTCAATCAGTAATATCCAAAGAAAAAGAAATGTAGCGTGATTTTTTCACCGCATTTCTTTTTTTATGCTCATTGTTCTTCATCTTTTCCTTCTTTCACTTAATCTCATTTCTGTTACTGCTTTGTTTTTTCTTTTTATTCACACACTATTGCGTCTTATTTTTTGAGATATTTTTCATCAACAAGGTTGTTTTTTGGATCTTTTTTCGACAAAATGATTAACCATCGAGCAAACGGACACGTTTCTCGAAAATTAATGCAAAAAGCAGTTGACGGATTTGTCTGTAATACGCATAATGCGCCCCGCAACGCCGACGAAGGTTATGCAAAAAAAAGATGGCTATGTAGCTCAGCTGGTTAGAGCACAACACTCATAATGTTGGGGTCACAGGTTCGAATCCCGTCATAGCCACCATCTTTTTGCGGGAGTGGCGAAATTGGTAGACGCACCAGATTTAGGTTCTGGCGCCGCAAGGTGTGCGAGTTCAAGTCTCGCCTCCCGCACCATTTTAACCTCGTCAAGAATTTATCAGTTGGGATATCGCCAAGCGGTAAGGCACCAGGTTTTGATCCTGGCATTCCCAGGTTCGAATCCTGGTATCCCAGCCATATTTCTGATAAATAAGTGTGTTGACAATTGAATTAGCGGATGGGGTATCGCCAAGCGGTAAGGCACCAGGTTTTGATCCTGGCATTCCCAGGTTCGAATCCTGGTACCCCAGCCATCTTTCAAAAGAAAGATAGCTAGATTCAATAAGGCTATGTAGCTCAGCTGGTTAGAGCACAACACTCATAATGTTGGGGTCACAGGTTCGAATCCCGTCATAGCCACCATTTTTTGGGATATCGCCAAGCGGTAAGGCACCAGGTTTTGATCCTGGCATTCCCAGGTTCGAATCCTGGTATCCCAGCCATATTTTGAAAGAGAGACTCGCAGAGCGAGTCTTTTTTTCTGAAAAGTTGTATGCGGGAGTGGCGAAATTGGTAGACGCACCAGATTTAGGTTCTGGCGCCGCAAGGTGTGCGAGTTCAAGTCTCGCCTCCCGCACCATTGATTACTAACGTGTTTATCACGAAATCAACAGATAAGACTCGCAATAGCGGGTCTTATCTGTTTTTATCTCTTCATTTTTTCCTATCTGTTATCTAAACATCATTCTTCCCCCTTCTTTTCTTATTCCTCTACTCTCAAAGATCAACATTCTCCACATCATCATTTTTTATTTATTCTCATCACTCCACACTTTATTGATCCCTCTGTACATATATCTCTCCAGATACTATACTCCCCCATAGTATATTTAAGGATTATGTATGCCACACTCACCAGCAGAAAAAAAAGCCGCGTTAACTCGCGTAAGAAAAATTAAAGGGCAGCTTCTTGCATTAGAAACTGCACTTGAAAATGAAAATGAATGCGGTCAGGTATTACAACAAATTGCCGCCATCAGAGGTGCTATTAACGGTCTGATGGCAGGTGTGCTCGAAAGTCATTTACGTGAAGGTCTTATGGATGCCGTCGCTTCTCCTGAAGATCAAAAAAATTCCGTTGATGATGCCATTTCACTTATCCGCACTTACCTGCGTTAATAACAAAAAGGATACACCATGAAATCTCGTGCTGCGGTCGCATTTGGACCAGGAGAACCTTTAAAAATCGTTGAAGTTGATGTAATGCCACCTCAAGCGGGTGAAGTGCTCATAAAAATTAGCCACACAGGCGTTTGTCATACAGACGCATTTACACTCTCTGGTGATGATCCTGAAGGTGTATTCCCTGCAATTCTTGGTCATGAAGGTGCTGGTGTAGTTGTAGAAGTTGGTGAAGGTGTCACTAGCGTTAAACCAGGCGATCACGTTATTCCTCTGTACACTGCTGAATGTGGTGAATGTCTATTCTGTAAATCAGGCAAAACAAACTTATGTGTTGCAGTCAGAGCAACGCAAGGTAAAGGTTTAATGCCAGATGGAACAACACGTTTTTCTTATAACGGGCAGCCTATTTATCACTATATGGGATGCTCTACTTTTAGCGAATACACTGTGGTGGCTGAAGTTTCTCTAGCAAAAATCAATCCAGAAGCCAATCACGAAGAAGTTTGCTTATTAGGTTGTGGCGTAACAACCGGTATTGGCGCGGTTCACAATACAGCAAAAGTGCAAGAAGGTGATTCGGTTGCAGTGTTTGGTTTAGGAGGCATTGGTCTTGCTGTTCTTCAAGGCGCAAGACAAGCCAAAGCAGGTCGAATTTTTGCGATTGATACTAATCCTGAAAAATTTGAATTAGCACGTCAATTTGGTGCTACAGATTGCTTAAATCCTAATGACCACGACAAGCCCATTCAGCAAGTCCTTGTTGAAATGACACAATGGGGTGTTGACCATACTTTTGAATGTATTGGTAACGTTAATGTCATGAGAGCTGCATTAGAAAGTGCACATCGTGGCTGGGGTCAATCCATTATTATTGGTGTTGCTGGTGCAGGACAAGAGATCTCAACTCGTCCTTTCCAATTAGTCACAGGTCGTTCGTGGAGAGGCACCGCTTTTGGTGGTGTTAAAGGTCGTAGCCAATTACCCGGTATGGTTGAGGATGCAATGAAAGGCGATATCGAACTTAAGCCTTTTGTTACCCATAAACTACCGTTAGAAAAAATTAATGAAGCTTTTGATTTAATGCACGAAGGTAAATCAATCCGTACAGTTATTCATTTCGATTAATCATCTTCAAACCTATGTCTCATAGGTTTGTCTTTGCTTTTAAAGGAGTCAAAATGGAAAGGATTGAACGTCACGCCTGCTTTGGTGGTTGGCAAGAAGTCTATCAACATACATCAAAGACGTTAAATTGTGAGATGAAATTTGCCATCTACCTTCCTCCTATGGAAGAAGAACAAAAATACCCTGTTTTATATTGGTTATCAGGCTTAACCTGCAACGAACAAAATTTTATTACTAAATCAGGCGCTCAACAATTTGCGGCACAACATGGCATTATTTTAGTCGTACCTGATACCAGCCCTCGCGGTGAAAATGTCGCTGATGATAGTGCTTATGATTTAGGGCAAGGCGCTGGCTTTTACCTTAATGCGACACAATCGCCGTGGAATACTCATTACAATATGTATGACTACATTGTTGATGAGCTTCCTACACTGATAGAAATGCATTTTCCTGTGACTCATCAACGTGCTATTAGTGGGCATTCGATGGGAGGTCATGGGGCATTAACGATTGCATTGCGAAATTCGGCACGCTACCGCAGTGTGTCAGCGTTTTCTCCGATAGTAGCACCGTCAGTTGTTCCTTGGGGTAAAAAAGCGTTTAGCGCTTATTTAGGCGATGATACAACACAATGGCACCAATATGATGCGGTGGCATTAATTAGCCAAGCAGAAAGTGTATTACCTATGCGTGTTGATGTCGGACTCGATGATCCTTTCTATCAAGAGCAACTGAAGCCTGAATTATTTTCACAAGCTTGTGATGCAAAACAATTTCCTTATCAATTGAATTTACATCAAGGGTACGATCACAGTTACTACTTTGTGGCGAGCTTTATTGGTGAGCATATTGCTTTTCATGCCAAGCATTTAAAAGCATAACAACAATGCGATGATCTTATTGCTGATATTCAACTCAGATCATCGCATTTCTAATTACTTAATACCTAACGCATAACGTAATGCCGCTTCTTTCGCTTTTCCTGCATGTTGAGCAGCTAAAAGGCCGAGATTTCTAACAACTTTTAAACCCGGTAATTGGTGGCTAAAGGCGTGATAAAATACGTCCATGCCAGCTTGCATGACTAAATTATCAGGCATACGACGGCGCTGATATTTCTTCAATAACGCCATTGAATCCCAAGGCTCAAAATGTTTTTTGGCATCAGCGACTAAATCTAAGAAACAATCCACATCACGGTAACCTAAATTAACGCCCTGTCCCGCTAAAGGATTGATGGTGTGAGCCGCATCTCCCAACAAAACAATGCCTTTATCAACGTAACGACTTGCATGCTGACGCGTTAATGGGAATGAACCTGCAGCAATAGGTGTCGCTTTACCTAATCGCTCAGGAAAAGCATGTTGAATTTCTTTTTCTAACTGCGCCATTGTCATATTTTGCAGTTTTCTAATTCTGTCAGGCGAGTCATACCAAACCAAACAAGCCCAATTATCAAAAAGCGGTAAATAAGCACGAGGACCTGAAGGATAAAAACGTTGCCATGTACCCTTTTCAGGAGGCAACTCTGTTTTCACAGTGATCAGCATACAAGATTGACGATATTGCCAGCCATTGCTACCGATACCCGCAAATTGGCGCACTCGAGAGTTTGCACCATCCGCACCCACCACTAAATTTGTGGTCACTTCACTGCCATCTGAAAGGGTTACTTTCCATTTATCATCTAAATAAGTCATTTTACTTAGACTATTTGGACATAATAAAGTGATATTGCTATAACGTTCAGCCTCTTGCCAAAGGGCTAATTGCAAAATTCGGTTTTCAACCATATAGCCTAATTCAGGTAAACCTAAGCTTTTAGCATCAAAAACCACATGGGCATTTTCTTCTTCCCATGTTTCTAAGGTAAGATAAGGCGCAGAACGCATCGCTAAAACATGTTGCCATGCACCTAATTGTTTTAATAGACTAACAGACGCGCAACTAATCGCAGAAATACGGATATCAGGATGAGATGACGCATCAAAAGGTGCTGGAGACTGCCGTTCAATCATTGCAACACGCAATCCTTCTTGCGCCAGCCCAATTGCAACAGCAGCGCCAATCATCCCTCCACCAGCGATGATTGCATCAAAATCGTTTTTTACATTACTCATCATTGTTATGCCATAACTCATTACTTTAAATAATAGGTAAGCGCTGTTTCAGTTTATTTCGATTAAACTAAACGCCATAGAGAATTAGCGCCGACTTGCTCTAGTCACTGACCACACAAATGACTACAATAACCGCCTTATTGGCTTATTACACGCAACGTTTTCCAATGATTAGCTATTGTCTCACTGAAAATACCGGATTTACACAATGTCGACGATAAAAAAACTGTACATTAAAACTTGGGGCTGTCAGATGAATGAGTACGATTCATCCAAAATGGCAGACCTACTCGAAAGCACCCACGGTTATCAGTTAACCGATGTCGCCGAAGACGCGGACATTCTACTGCTAAATACCTGTTCTATCCGTGAGAAAGCACAAGAAAAAGTCTTTCATCAGTTAGGACGTTGGAAATATTTTAAAGATAATAAACCCGATATTATCATTGGCGTCGGCGGTTGTGTTGCTTCTCAAGAAGGTGAATACATCCGTCAACGTGCGCAGTGTGTCGATATTATCTTCGGACCACAAACTTTACACCGTTTACCTGAAATGATTAATCAGGTTAAAGGGACTAAAAGCCCTGTTGTCGATATTAGCTTCCCTGAAATCGAAAAATTTGACCGTTTACCAGAGCCTCGCGCTGAAGGTCCTTCTGCTTTCGTCTCCATCATGGAAGGCTGTAACAAATACTGCTCTTTCTGCGTAGTTCCTTACACTCGCGGTGAAGAAGTTAGCCGCCCTTGTGATGATGTGCTATTTGAAATTGCTCAATTAGCGGCACAAGGTGTGCGCGAAGTAAACTTGTTAGGTCAAAACGTTAACGCCTACCGAGGCGCTACTTTTGATGGTCAAATCTGTAGCTTTGCTGAATTAATTCGCTTAGTCGCCGCAATTGACGGCATTGACCGCATTCGCTTTACTACCAGCCACCCTATCGAATTTACTGACGATATTGTTGCGGTTTATGAAGATACTCCAGAATTAGTCAGCTATTTACACTTGCCAGTGCAAAGTGGTTCTGACCGCATTCTAACATTAATGAAGCGTAACCATACTGCACTTGAATATAAGAGCATCATTCGCAAACTACGCAAAGCACGTCCTGATATTCTGATAAGTTCAGACTTTATCATTGGTTTCCCGGGTGAAACCCAAGACGACTTTGAAAAAACCATGCAATTAATTGCGGATGTTAATTTCGATATGAGCTTTAGTTTCATCTATTCAGCACGTCCGGGCACCCCAGCGGCTGATTTACCTGATGATGTCAGTGAAGATGAGAAGAAACAACGTTTATATCTGCTACAACAGCGCATCAATCAACAAGCAATGAACTTTAGCCGTGCAATGTTAAATACGGTACAGCGTATTCTAGTTGAAGGACCTTCACGTAAAAATGTGATGGAGCTTTCTGGTCGTACTGAGAATAACCGTGTGGTTAACTTTGAAGGTACACCAGATATGATTGGTAAGTTCGTTGATGTTGAGATTGTTGACGTTTATGCCAACTCACTACGTGGTAAAGTCATTAGAACGGAAGACCAAATGGATTTACGTATTCACGAATCTCCAGAATCCGTCATTGCACGTACACGTAAAGAAGATGAATTAGGGGTAGGTGTTTACCAACCTTAATTGATCAGATTGAACAAAAGGATAATCAGTGACAGTAATAGCACATGCACAGGTAGCGACCCAAGAAATCTTCTTAGAGCCAGCTGACAATGCCCGTTTAATGAGCCTATGTGGTCCATTTGACGATAATATTAAGCAACTTGAGCGCCGTTTAGGTATCGAGATTAATCATCGTGATAACCGTTTTAAACTCACGGGAAAATCATTGTGTGTCAATGCAGCCGCAGGAATTTTACGTCGCCTGTATGTGGAAACCTCGCCAATTAAAGGCGTGATCCCCGATATCGACCCTGAACAAATTCACCTTGCAATCAAAGAAAGCCGTGTGCTTGAGCAAAGTGATGAGCATGTTCCTGAATTTGGGAAATCAACCAATATTCGAACTAAGCGAGGTGTGATAAAACCTCGTACACCGAATCAGGCACAATATATTGCCAATATCCAGACTCATGATATTACTTTTGGTATTGGGCCTGCTGGTACAGGGAAAACTTATCTGGCTGTTGCTGCTGCTGTTGATGCTCTTGAACGCCAAGAAGTGCGTCGTATTTTATTAACGCGTCCTGCGGTTGAAGCGGGTGAAAAACTGGGCTTTTTACCGGGCGATTTAAGTCAAAAAGTCGATCCCTATTTACGACCACTTTATGATGCGTTATTTGAGATGTTAGGTTTTGAAAAAGTTGAGAAACTAATAGAGCGTAATGTCATTGAAGTCGCCCCCCTCGCCTATATGCGTGGACGCACATTAAATGACGCCTTTATTATTCTTGATGAAAGCCAAAACACGACCATCGAACAGATGAAAATGTTCTTAACACGTATTGGCTTTAACTCTAAAGCGGTTATCACTGGGGATATTACTCAAATTGACCTGCCAAGAGGCAATAAATCAGGCTTACGTCATGCCATTGAAGTTTTATCTGATGTTAATGACTTAAGTTTTAACTTTTTCCATAGTGAAGACGTTGTTCGCCATCCCGTGGTTGCCAAAATTGTTATCGCCTATGAAGCTTGGGAAACGGAAGATCAAAAACGCCGCCAAGCTATCAAAGCAGAAAAAGAGAAGCTTCAGAGAGAAAATCATGAGTGAAGTTATCCTTGATTTACAAGTAGCAAGTGAAAATGCGCAAGGGCTTCCTACTGAAGCCCAATTTATGACATGGTTAGAAGCGGTATTACCGCAATTTCAACCTGTAAGTGAAGTGACTATTCGTATTGTTGATGAGGCAGAAAGTCACGAACTGAATCTCACTTATCGTGGAAAAGACAAACCGACTAACGTGCTTTCTTTTCCCTTTGAGGCTCCGCCTGAAATTGAATTGCCGTTATTAGGTGATTTGATTATTTGCCGCCAAGTGGTAGAAAAAGAGGCGGTTGAGCAGAGTAAGACTGTTGAAGAACACTGGGCACACATGGTTATTCATGGATGTCTCCATCTTTTAGGCTATGATCATATTGAAGATGATGAAGCCGAAGAAATGGAAGGTTTAGAGACAGAAATCTTACAAAATTTAGGTTATGCAGATCCCTATTTGATTGAAAAAGAGTAACAGTTCTCTTATTTTTATGATAAATACTATATCTAATTAACCATTCAATGAGGAAAAATAGTTAAAACGCCATGAGCGACGACCAATCTTCGAGTAACGATAACCCTGGTCCTAAGAAAGGGTTTCTCACACTGCTTAATCAGTGGTTCCACGGTGAACCTAAAAACCGTGATGATCTGATGGAGCTTATCCGCGATTCTGAACAGAAAGAATTAATTGATCCCGACACCCGCGACATGCTTGAAGGGGTAATGGATATTGCTGAACAACGCGTTCGGGACATAATGATCCCTCGCTCGCAAATTGTCACACTAAAACGCAATCAAACCCTTGATGAGTGTTTAGATGTGATTATTGATTCAGCACATTCTCGTTTCCCAGTCATTAGCGAGGACAAAGATCATATTGAAGGCTTATTAATGGCAAAAGATCTACTGCCATTTATGCGTACCGACGCAGAGCCATTTAGTATGGATAAAGTCTTACGCTCTGCTGTTGTTGTGCCTGAAAGCAAACGGGTTGATCGCCTATTAAAAGAGTTCCGCTCTCAACGCTATCATATGGCGATTGTGATCGATGAATTTGGAGGCGTATCTGGACTCGTCACAATTGAGGATATTCTTGAACTTATCGTAGGCGAAATTGAAGATGAGTATGATGATGAGGATGATATTGATATTCGTCCATTAAGTCGTCACGCTTACTCAGTTCGAGCTTTAACCCAGATAGAAGATTTCAATGAAGCGTTCGGTACGCATTTCAGCGATGAAGAAGTTGATACGATTGGCGGTTTAGTCATGCAAGCCTTTGGTCACCTTCCTGCTCGTGGTGAAACTATTACCATTGATAATTACCAATTTAAAGTTGTTATGGCAGATAGCCGTAAGATCATTCAGGTTTATGTGCATATCCCCGATGATGCGCCAATCCCTGAACTAGGTAATGATGCATAGGATATCAATGAATAAGATCTCTTTCTTAAACCGCCAGTGGGTTCGCGCCCTTCTGGCGGTTTTTTTCGGTGCCATTGGCACATTGGCATTTTCGCCATTTGATTTTTGGCCTGCGGCGTTAATTTCACTACTTGGCTTATTACTGATAATCACTCACCGCACAACTCGTCAAGGCGCATTCCTTGGTTTTGCTTGGGGATTTGGGTTATTTGGTAGTGGCGTAAATTGGGTTTACGTCAGTATCGCTGATTTTGGTGGTATGCCGTTTGCGATAAATATCTTTTTAGTGATTTTATTAGCACTCTATTTATCACTCTACACGCTATTATTTGCAGGATTACTGAATAAGTTTTTTCCAAAACCAACGCTCTGGCGGTTTGTATTTGCAGCTCCTGCATTATGGCAAATCACTGAATTCTTAAGAGGTTGGGTGTTATCAGGTTTCCCTTGGTTGCAGTTTGGTTATAGCCAGATTGATGGCCCATTAAAAGGTATTGCACCTATTTTTGGTGTTACCATGATAACGCTACTCCTAACCATTATCAGTGGATTAATTGCGTTTGCACTCTATCGCAAATCGATTTATAGCGTCGTGGTTGCACTGCTTTTATTAGTATTACCTATCAGCTTTAAGTCCTATCAGTGGTATCAACCTTTGCCTGATGAAACGCAAGAAATTGCATTAGTTCAAGGTAATATTGCACAATCTTTAAAATGGGAACCAGGTACATTAGAGAGCACATTAAAAACCTATCTCACCTTAAGTCGCCCTTTTATTGGTAATGCAAATCTCATTATTTGGCCTGAATCTGCGATCCCTGATGTTGAAATTCAACAGCAAGGTTTTTTAGCAGAATTAGATAAGCAATTAAGAGAGCAAGATACCCATTTAATGACGGGAATTATTGATGCTCGACCGACATTAGAAGGTTATCGTTTCTACAATAGTGTCATCACATTAGGTGAACACTATGCTTATCAATACCCAGCAACAGATCGCTATAACAAACATCACCTTGTTCCTTTTGGTGAATATGTACCATTAGAATCGCTATTACGCCCACTTGCGCCTTTCTTTAATTTACCGATGTCATCATTAAGCCAAGGTGAATATGTACAGCCTCAGCTCACTGTCAATGATGCCAAAATAACCGCAGCTATTTGTTACGAAATTATTTTAGGTGAACAAGTCCGCGCTAATTTTAAACCCGATACACGATTCTTATTAACGATTTCTAATGATGCGTGGTTTGGTAATTCAATCGGCCCTTGGCAACATTTTCAAATGGCAAGAATGCGCTCTTTAGAGTTAGGAAGACCATTATTACGCTCAACGAATAACGGTATTACCGCCTTTATTGCAGCCAATGGTGATGTTATTTCTCAACTTCCTCAGTTTGAAGAAGGTGCTTTAGCAGAAAAAATCACACCAACAACTGGGTTAACCCCTTATTACAAGTGGGGTAATACACCATTGTGGATAATGGTTGGATTATTTTTTATCATCGCCTTTATTAAACGGCGAGTTGAGTAAAGCAAAATAAAATAACGGAATTCAATATAATAATGAATTCCGTTATTTTTAATCGATTAAAGCTTAAAATGATTGCTTGTATACCGTTCAAAGGCCAGCCCACCATAAACGTAGTTTTAATCCCCACGAAGATGACCAACCGCTCGTAAAGCCTACCATTTCCCCTTTATAAACAATAACAAATGAAGGTGTTGCACTAATTTCCCACTGCTGAGAAATCTCTCCTCGACTATCATTTATTACAGGAAAGACCAATCCTTTAGACTGAATACCGCGCTCTAACTTTGCGTTATCACCAGAACGGATCGCAACAGATGTCACGTTATAGCCATCTAGTGCTACCGAATTTACTGAGGGAGTTGTTAGTTTACAAATCCCACACCAAGTTGCCCAAAAATAGATTAACAAAGGCTTTTCAGCACTCAATTCAGCTAAAGAGACAACTTTATTATCAACAGTATATAGCTCAGGCAAATTCGTTAAGGCTGGTGGCGTAGGTTGACGCCACCAATCCATTGCAAAAGAAGCTAAAACGAAAATGACAATCAGAACAATCAGTTCTTTACTCCACTTTCGTAAGCGACTACGCATTATTTTTTCACTTTAGCCAGTTGTTCTTTAACAATCACTTCTAGCTGAGCGTAATCAACGGCACCAGGGATAACCATATCGCCAACAACCGTTGCAGGTGTACCTTGAATACCTAACTTACGAGAAAGATCTAAGTTGTTTTGTAACACTTTTAGGCTTTCATCGGTTAATTTCACTTTGCTTGTATTGGTTGTTTTCATTGCATCATCAATACTTGCGCTATCGAGCATTGTTTTCTTCTGCATTAAACGTTGGTGTAATGCTAAGAATGCTTTCGGATCTTCTTTCCAAACTGAAAGCACAGCTTGAGAGGCTTTTGCAGAACTTTCACCTTTAAATGGCAGTGGTTTAATAACCACGGCAACTTCAGGATAATCTTTTGTGATTTGTTCTAATAATGGGTCGAAGCGTTTGCAATAAGGACAGTTATAATCAGTAAAAGAAACCAACACTAACTTAGCGTCTTTGGCACCAATACGAGGGCTTGCTGCATCGTTATATAATGCGTCATGCTCTGCTTTTAATGCAGTACGGAATTGAGCTTGTTGCTCATCTGCTTTTTGCGCTTGTAATGCTGTGATAGCTTCTTCCAAAATTTCTGGATTTTTAATTAACGTATCACGAACCAGCGCGCGAACTTCTTTTTCCTGATCCGCACTTAACGCTGCTGCTTGTACATTTGCACCAAAAAGTAACGAAGAGATAACCAGTGCAGAAAGTGTTTTTTTCATTATTGGGCTCCTTTAGCCTCAGAAAGAACTGTCAATGTTGAATCTTTATTTAAAATAGGAGGTAAAACCACGCCATCTTTATGGCAAGGTCCATAAACTTGGTTAAAAGGTACTGCAACTTGACCACGTTGTTTTAAAAATTGAGTGATCTTATCGGAGGGTTTAGTCCAATCCCCTCTTAATGCAACAATATCTGGCGCAGAAAGTGCAGTTTGGATCTCTTCTCGCAATAATACATTGTATTTGTTTGCTTTGCAGGTTACACACCAATCTGCTGTTACATCAACAAATACGCGTTTATTTTCTGCTAATGCTTGGTGTATCGCTTCTTCTGATAAAGGTTGCCAATTTATCGTATCTTGACCCGCAAGTGTTTGGCTTGCTGGTTGCTCCACAAATAGATAGGTGCTTCCCCCTAAAAGGAAGGCTACCACGGTAGAAATCAATAATACTTTTTTGCCATAATGTTTTGCGATAGCAAACAATAACAACAGCCCAATAATAACAAAAATACCTGCAACTATTGGCATTCCTAAGTGAGGGATCAAGAGCGTTATTAGCCAAATACTCGACAACAGCATCATAAAGCCCAAAACAACTCTTAGGCGATTCATCCATTTACCTGGTTTTGGTAGTACTTTGGCGATAGATGGAAAGATTGCCACTAAGATCCAAGGCAAACTCATTCCAATTCCTAGGGCAGTAAAAATAAGCCATAGTTCATTTAGAGGCGCTATAAGTGCATAAGCGACTGCGGTTCCTAAAAACGGTGCTGAGCAAGGTGTCGCGAGTAAGGTTGCAAATGCACCTTCCCAAAAGTGTCGGCTATATCCTTGTCCACCCGCTGTTGCCATTTTAGTATTCATATTGCTACTTAAACGCAGTTCAAATAATCCGAATAGATTTGCGGTAAAAATAGCGGTAACTAATACCATAAAGCCAATAAACCAAGGACTTTGGAATTGGATCCCCCAACCTAAAGCTTCTTGGCTATAACGTAAGCCTGTCATAAACAGAGCTAGCGCCCAAAATGAGACTAAAATACCTAAAACAGAAACAGAAAATTGCTTGCGAATAACGCCTTTATCACGATTTTCGAGATGTAAAATTGATCCCATTTTCATCGCAAGTACGGGTAATACGCAGGGCATTAAATTCAGAATTAAGCCGCCCAATAGTGCAAAAGCAAGAATACCCCAAAGCCCAATACCTGAATTAGAAGATGGAGCAGTCTCCTCTTTTCCATGCCCTATTATGTCATTAACTTGGCGAGAGAAATCTTGGTCAGTAATAACAAAAGAAAGTACCTTACCTGAGATATTACCAGCAGCATCCCCCCAATCATCTGTCACATCAACCGTGACAAATAAGTTTTTATCTTGATGCTTTAATTTTGGAATACCGTAAAGCATACCTTCAGGAGGATCGAGATAAATATTAGGTTTAACCCAAGCACCTTGCTCTTTTTGTAAAGAGATAGTGAGTTGGCTATTGTTATAACCAGAAGAAACTGATGATATTAATCCCGTTCCAACAGGAATTTTGGCCATTGCCTGATTATATTGCCATTCAAAATCAGCAGGCACAGGTTCGGTAAGATCTAAATCTAAAGTGTAGTCAGTCAGAATGCAGACATTACTACATGTTGATAAAGTTAAAACCCCTGTTAAACGATCAGCGTGAACAGGGGATAACTCAATGGGGAAAATAACTTGTTTATCATAACCTTGCGTGTGAATACCTGCTACATCAAAAGCTGAAGGCGAAGGCCAATGCCAAATCATTGCATTTACATCTTGCGACCAATTAATTTCAGGGGCAACACCACCTTCTCCTGGAGAACGCCAATACGTTTTCCATCCAGACTCAAGCTGTACTTCAAGTAAAACTTTCACATCACCTGTTGGGAACTTTTGTGCTGTCGCCCTAACTTGTGCATGAGAATTATCAGGCGTGGTTAACCAGCCTGTATCTGCTGCTTGAGAAGTAGATAAAGTAAATAGCGTTAATATCAACGCCATAACAAAAGAACGAAACATAACAACTCCCTAAAAATTCCTACAACGCTACACATAGAGTCACGTCCAAAATAGACGAGCAATCTTTTAGCTAAAAGGAAATTTCTAATCCCTCAAAATACAATAATGAAGGTGAAGTCTGATTGGTGGAGGTGGATGATGGTGTTTTTTCTGATTACGCTGACGCGATACATAGATAGCAGCCATGCTTAACAATAGTAATACAACCCATGAATGGAAAAATGGCTCTATTGTTAATGGAGGAACAGATAATAATGATTTGGCGCTTAATTCACAGGTAGACAATGAAAAAGTGTGCTCTGTTACGCTATTCTCATCAGCAATTGGTGTTGATAGTGGGTATTGTGTTTGAGCAACAGCTGTTGCTAAGCGCTCACTAATGATGTGGGCACCTAATGAACGCTGAACAATGCAACATAAGATCAGCAAAACTGTTATCACCACTAGCCAGCGACCTGACCGCCAATTACTCATAGATGTTCCTCATCAATATGACTCGCTATCTTAACGGTAATCCACAGACAAACAACTCCTTAAGACAAACTTTACAAATCCCTACTTAGTTTATTTTTCGCATCATCTCAAATTTTCATCTTTAACCTTTATTTCTATAAGGTTTCTACTACAATAATTTTAAATATTGAAAACAACTTCCAAAAAAATAATCAACTACATTTGATTTCATTCTTTTATTGGGAGATACCTCTCGTATTTCACAAATTGCACTTCCCAACAGTATGTTATTTGTTCTATCTATTAACATTATCAAAACAAATTAAAACAAAAAAGCAACACAAAGCAAAACACCAATATCACTTATCACCACGACAGGAGTTATTATGCGCATGCGTAAACTAGCATTATCATTAATGATCTTAGGGGCGGCAGGAGCAGTACAGGCAGAAGAACTCACTGGAACCTTAAAGAAAATCAATGACAACGATATTATTATTGTTGGGCACAGAGAATCCTCTGTTCCTTTCTCTTACTATGATAATCAACAGAAAGTCGTTGGCTATTCGCAAGACTATTCCAACCTAATTGTGCAGGCTGTAAAAGACAAAATAGGCAAACCAAACTTACAAGTTCGCCTCATTCCTATTACGTCTCAGAATCGTATTCCATTATTACAAAATGGCACATTTGATTTTGAGTGTGGCTCAACAACCAACAATGAAGCTCGTCAGCAACAAGCTGGTTTCTCTAATACTATTTTCATCGTAGGTACACGTTTACTGGCGAAAAAAGACAGTGGAATTAAAGATTTTGCTGACTTGTCAGGTAAAAACGTTGTCGTAACATCAGGAACAACGTCTGAAATGTTACTCAACAAATTAAATGATGAGAAAAAGATGAATATGCGCATTATCAGCGCAAAAGATCATGGAGACTCATTCCGTACACTTGAATCAGGTCGTGCTGTTGCCTTTATGATGGATGACGCATTACTAGCTGGTGAGCGTGCTAAAGCGAAAAAACCAGGTGAGTGGGAAATTGTAGGAACCCCGCAATCTGAAGAAGCTTATGGTTGTATGTTGCGTAAAGATGATGCTCAATTCAAAGCACTAATTGATGAAACTATCGCTCAAGCACAAAAATCGGGTGAAGCAGAAAAATCGTTCAATCGCTGGTTTAATGCACCGATCCCACCTAAAAATCTTAACTTAGAATTCACCATCTCTGATGAAATGAAAGCATTATTTGCATCACCAAATGATAAGGCATTGAATTAAAAATACATAAATAATTGATGCAAAATAAATAATTATAAAGTATCTGTTGGACAGACAGATCAGTGAAGTTTGGGGCAGCCGTTCCCTGCCCCTCTTTTTTCACCGGAGGTGAAATCATGTCGATTGATTGGGATTGGGGGATATTCTTCCAAGAAGCCCCTTTCGGAAACACCACATACTTAGGATGGCTGATTTCTGGCTTTCAAGTCACCATTGCCTTATCTTTATGCGCTTGGATTATCGCCTTTCTTGTCGGTTCTTTATTCGGAATTTTACGCACAGTACCTAATCGCTGGCTTTCAAGCTTAGGCACTGTTTATGTTGAGTTATTTCGTAACGTACCACTTATTGTTCAATTCTTTACGTGGTATTTAGTTATTCCTGAACTCTTGCCTCAATCTATTGGCGACTGGTTTAAAATGGACTTAGCGCCCAATGTGCAATTTTTTGTTTCATCAGCACTCTGCTTAGGTTTATTTACCGCCGCGCGTATGTGTGAACAAGTTAGAGCCGCAATAAACTCATTACCCCGCGGACAAAAAGCCGCAGGTTTAGCATTGGGCTTAACTTTACCTCAAACTTATCGTTATGTTTTATTACCCAATGCATACCGAGTCATTATTCCACCAATGACATCCGAAATGCTCAATCTCGTGAAAAACTCAGCGATTGCCTCTACTATCGGACTTATTGATATGGCGGCACAAGCAAATAAACTCCTCGACTATTCCGCGAAAGCGTATGAGTCATTCACAGCAATCACTCTGGCCTATGTATTTATCAATGTCATCATTATGCTAATAATGCATTGGCTTGAAAAACGCGTTCGCTTACCCAGCACAACAGGAGGTCAATAATGTACGAATTTGACTGGAGTTCTGTTGTTCCAAGCCTACCATTTTTAGTCGATGGAATGGCTATCACACTAAAAATCACTATCACTGCTATTGTGGTCGGTATTTTATGGGGAACGGTGCTTGCCGTTATGCGCCTATCTACCTTTAAGCCTATTAGCTGGTTTGCAGCCGCTTACGTTAATACCTTCCGTTCTATCCCATTAGTCATGGTATTGCTGTGGTTTTATTTAATTGTGCCTAACATATTACAAAATGTTCTAGGACTTTCACCTAAAAGTGATATCCGTTTAATTTCAGCAATGATAGCGTTCTCTTTGTTTGAAGCGGCCTATTACTCTGAAATTATAAGAGCAGGTATTCAAAGTATTAGCAAAGGACAATTTTCAGCCTCACTCGCGTTAGGTATGACCAAATCACAAACCATGCGTTTAGTGATCCTACCTCAAGCCTTTCGAGCCATGATCCCGCTTTTACTGACTCAAGGAATTGTATTATTCCAAGATACATCCTTGGTTTACGTTTTAAGTCTTACTGACTTTTTCAGAACAGCGGCAAATATTGGAGAACGAGATGGTACACAAGTTGAAATGATCCTCTTTGCTGGTTTTGTTTATTTTGTCATTAGCTTCGCTGCTTCGATGTTAGTAAACTTTCTTAAAAAAAGGACTACCTAGATGATTTCCCTAAAAGACGTATCCAAATGGTATGGTCAGTTTCAAGTACTGACTGAATGTTCCACTGAAGTTAAAAAGGGGGAAGTTGTTGTTGTCTGTGGACCTTCTGGATCAGGTAAATCAACACTGATCAAAACAGTGAATGGCTTAGAGCCGATACAACAAGGCGAGATCTTTGTTAATGAAATCAAAGTAAATGACAAGCATACTGATCTTGCTAAATTACGAGCAAAAGTGGGTATGGTTTTCCAACATTTTGAACTATTCCCTCACCTCTCTATTATTGAAAATCTTACACTGGCACAAGTTAAAGTGCTTAATAGAGAGAAAGGTGCCGCAAAAGAGAAAGGATTAAAGCTATTAGAGCGAGTAGGATTAGCAAGCCATGCTAACAAATATCCAGCTCAGCTTTCTGGTGGCCAACAACAACGTGTCGCCATCGCTCGCGCATTATGCATGGACCCTATTGCAATGTTATTTGATGAACCAACATCAGCGCTTGATCCTGAAATGATTAATGAAGTACTTGATGTAATGGTAGAGCTTGCAAATGAAGGTATGACAATGATGGTAGTGAGCCATGAAATGGGTTTTGCTAAAAAAGTTGCTGACCGTATTATTTTTATGGATGAAGGTCGAATTGTGGAAGATAGACCTAAAAATGACTTTTTTGATAATCCAAAATCAGCGCGAGCAAAAGATTTCCTCGCTAAAATTCTACACTAACCCCCACATCTCCTCTGCTGGCGTGCTTTTTCAGCACGTCAGCCCCAAATAATAATTTCGATTAACCTCGCAACTAAATATCAAATAATCTTCTTTTTTCGCAATATTCCTATTATTTTTTCAGAAAATACGCATTTATTGTCTTTTTGCTCTAACTCTTTCCAAGATATCTCGCAATTGTCTTGAAAAAGTTATGCAAACAGTGGCTTTCATTGAGATCAATAGTTGTGGCTATTAGACAAAATCAGCTATGCTATGCAAGTCTTAATTTCATAATAGCGGTTACCCTCCGGTAGCCATTAATTCACCATAGGATTATCGGTGCCATGCAAGAACAATATCGTCCCGAAGATATAGAGCAAACTATCCAGGAACACTGGGAAAAGAACAATACATTTAAAGTGACAGAAGATAATAACAAAGAAAAATATTACTGCCTGTCAATGCTACCTTATCCTTCTGGCCGACTACACATGGGACACGTCCGTAACTACACCATTGGTGACGTGATTTCCCGTTATCAACGTATGCTAGGTAAAAACGTCTTACAGCCTATTGGTTGGGATGCGTTTGGCTTACCAGCAGAAGGTGCCGCAGTAAAAAATAAAACCGCCCCTGCACCATGGACTTACGAAAACATCAATTACATGAAAAACCAGTTAAAAAAACTGGGTTTTGGTTACGATTGGGATCGTGAAGTCACTACCTGTACACCAGAATATTATCGCTGGGAACAGTGGTTTTTTACTAAGTTATATGAAAAAGGCTTAGTTTATAAAAAGACCTCTGCTGTTAACTGGTGCCCACACGACTTAACAGTTTTAGCCAACGAACAAGTTATCGATGGCTGCTGCTGGCGTTGTGATACCCCTGTTGAGCGTAAAGAAATCCCACAGTGGTTTATCAAAATTACCGAGTATGCCGAAGAGCTGTTAAACGATTTAGATACGTTAGATGAGTGGCCTGAACAAGTTAAGACCATGCAACGTAACTGGATTGGTCGCTCTGAAGGTGTCGAAATTAAATTTGATGTTGCTGACAGCAACGACACAATGACCGTTTATACAACGCGTCCAGATACATTTATGGGTGTCACTTATGTTGCAGTTGCAGCAGGTCACCCATTAGCGCAAAAAGCTGCTCAAAATAATCCTGAAATTCAACAATTCATTGATGAATGCCGTAACATGAAAATGGCAGAAGCCGATATGGCAACAATGGAGAAAAAAGGGATTGCAACAGGCCTTTACGCTATTCACCCATTAACTAAAGAAAAAGTCGCTATTTGGGTTGCTAACTTTGTCTTAATGGAATACGGCACGGGTGCTGTAATGGCGGTTCCAGGTCATGATGAACGTGACTGGGAATTTGCAACTAAATACAATTTACCAATTAAAGCTGTTATTGCAGATGCTGAAGGTAACCAACCAGATGTCTCTGCCAGTGTATTCACTGAAAGAAATAGCCTGATTAACTCTGGTGAATTCACAGGTCTTGATAACCAAGCTGGCTTTAACGCTATTGCTGATAAACTGGCACAAATGGGTGTTGGTGAGCGCAAAGTTAACTACCGTTTACGTGACTGGGGTGTTTCTCGTCAACGTTACTGGGGTGCGCCAATTCCAATGGCGACTTTAGAAGACGGCACTGTTGTTCCTGTTCCTGAAGATCAACTGCCAGTTATCCTGCCAGAAGATGTCAAAATGGACGGGATCACTAGCCCAATCAAAGCAGATCCTGAGTGGGCAAAAACCACAATTAATGGTCAACCTGCGCTGCGTGAAACGGATACTTTTGACACCTTTATGGAATCTTCTTGGTATTACGCTCGTTATACCTGCCCTGATTACGATAAAGGCATGTTAGATCCTAAAGCAGCTAACTATTGGTTACCTGTTGACTGGTATATTGGTGGTATTGAACACGCCATCATGCACTTAATGTATTTCCGCTTCTTCCATAAACTGATGCGTGATGCCGGTTTAGTAAACTCGGATGAACCAGCAAAACGCTTACTGTGCCAAGGCATGGTATTAGCGGATGCGTTCTATCACACTGGTGAAGATGGTGCTCGCCATTGGGTATCTCCTACTGAAGCGATTGTTGAACGTGATGAGAAAAATCGCATCATTAAAGCGACTGACAGCGAAGGTCATGAATTGACTTATGCTGGCATGAGCAAAATGTCTAAATCTAAAAATAACGGTATCGACCCACAAACTATGGTTGAACGTTATGGTGCAGATACCGTTCGTTTATTTATGATGTTTGCTGCTCCACCAGAATTAACACTGGAATGGCAAGAATCTAGCGTTGAAGGTGCAAACCGTTTCTTACGTCGTTTATGGCGTTTAGTTCACGAGCACACTCAAAAAGGAGCGACACAGTCTCTTGATCTTTCTACACTGACAGAAGAACAAAAAGATTTACGTCGTGACTTACATAAAACGATTGCGAAAGTATCTGATGACGTAGGTCGTCGTTTAGCCTTTAACACCGCGATTGCTGCCATTATGGAGTTAATGAATAAATTAACTCGTGCAACACAAGAAACAGAACAAGATCGTGCATTAATGCAAGAAGCATTAGAAGCGATTGTTCGTATGCTTTCTCCAATCATTCCTCATGCATGTTTTGTTATGTGGCAAGCATTAGGTGGCAAAGAAGACGTTGATGTTGCGCCATGGCCTGTTGCTGATGAAGAAGCCATGATTGATGACACTAAACTGATTATCGTTCAAGTGAATGGTAAAGTTCGTGGTCGTGTTACTGTTCCGGCTAATTCAGAAAAAGAATATGTTCAGGAAATGGCGACAAAAGAGTACAGTGTTGCAAAATACTTGGAAGATGTGGCTATTCGTAAAGTCATCTATGTTCCAGGCAAATTACTGAACATCGTTGTTGGCTGATAAGGAGGCCTAGTGCGATATCTATTTTCGCTATTTTTCGGTTTGGCGGTGTTAATCACCGCTGGCTGTGGTTTTCACCTTCAAGGTAAAACTCAGGTTCCAGCAGAATTAAAAACGCTTTATCTTAGCTCTGGTGACCCTTATGGCCCATTATCTCGAGTAATGCGTCAACAACTTAGACTTAGTGGTGTTCAGCTTGTTGAGGATCCAACAGCCAATATCCCTATTCTTAAAATTGTCGGCTCATCAGAAAGTAAAGAAACCGTATCTGTGTATCAAGACGGTAAATCAGCAGAACGTCAGTTAACATTTGTGCTTGATGCGCAAGTGATTATGCCTGATGGTACGATTTACCCAATTTCATCACAGGTTTCACGCCCATTCTTCGATAACCCATTAGAAGCATTAGCGAAAGATGCTGAAAATGACATTATCAAGCAAGAGATGCGTGAACAAGCGACAGCAATATTAGTGCGTAAATTATTGGTTGTTCACAACGCTGAACGCCAAAAAGCCGTACAAGCTGAGCAGGCAAAACAGATAATCTCACCAGCCAAATGATCCGCTTATATCCAGAACAACTGAATGCGCAGCTCCAAGAGGGGCTGCGCCAAAGTTACCTACTCTGGGGTAATGAACCTCTATTACTCCAAGAGTCTCAAGATGCTATTCAATCCGTCGCTAAATCCCAAGGATTTATCGAGCATTATCAATTTACCCTTGATAATAATACAGACTGGAATGAAATTTACTCGCTTTGTCAATCGCTAAGCCTTTTTTCTCAAAGACAATCTCTTTTACTGCATTTACCTGAAAATGGCCCCAATGCAGCGATGTCAGAGAAACTCACTCGCCTATCTCAAGAATTGCATCAAGATTTATTGTTGATTTTACGTGGCAATAAACTCACAAAAGCGCAAGAAAACAGTGAATGGTTTAAAACATTAAGCCAACATGGAACCTATGTTTCTTGTCTGACACCTGAGCTTGATAAATTACCTACTTGGGTTGCGCGTCGAGCAAAACAAAAAGGGTTAGCGCTGGATGAACAAGGTAATCAATTACTTTGCTACTGTTATGAAGGAAATTTACTAGCACTAGCACAAGCCATCGAGCGCCTTTCGCTGTTGTACCCTGACGGTAAATTAACGCTCCCAAGAGTCGAAGCGGCGGTCAATGACGCGTCACATTTTACCCCTTATCACTGGGTTGATGCATTACTTGCAGGGAAAACACAACGTGCATGGCATATATTGCAACAACTCAAAAGAGAAGACTCTGAACCTGTTATTTTACTCAGAACTTTACAACGTGAGTTAATGCAGCTGATTACGCTACATCGTGAATCTAAAACAGCTTCATTAAAAACGATTTTTGATAAACATCGAATTTGGCAAAACCGACGCCCAATATTCACAGCAGCACTACAACGTTTATCTGAACATCAATTGCTGACAGCAATACGATTACTTGCAACAATTGAAATTACTATTAAGCAAGATTACGGACAGACAGTTTGGCCCTCGCTCAGTGCTCTGGGCTTATTACTTTGTGGAAAAGCACTACCAGAAGGATTTGTCAGTCATGCCTAGAACCAATCACTCAACACCTTTAATTAACCAAGCCATCGCTTTATATGGTGGTACATTTGATCCTATTCATTATGGGCATTTGCGTCCTGTTGAAGCACTCTCAGGATTAATTGGTTTAAAAGAAGTGATTTGGTTACCTAACAATATTCCTCCTCATCGCCCTCAACCAGAAGCATCCTCTCAACAACGTCTTGAAATGGTGCGTCTTGCGCTTGAGCCGTATTCCTCCTTTAAAGTGGATACCCGCGAGCTTGAAAAACCAACCCCCTCTTATAGCATCGAGACATTAAGAGACTTCAGACAAGAAATTGGCGAGAAACAACCTTTAGCCTTTATTATTGGTCAAGATTCATTGCTTTCAATAAATACGTGGCACAAATGGGAAAGTTTATTAGACGTGTGTCATTTATTAGTTTGTGCTCGTCCTGGTTATCAAACTCATTTTGAATCAGCGCAAATGCAAGCATGGTTGGAAAAGCACCAAACCAAACAGCAAGAAGATATTCATTGCTTACCCGCAGGTAAAATATTCCTCGCTGACACACCACTTTATAATATTTCAGCGACAGACATTCGAGCTCGCCACAAAGCAGGTTTAGATTGCCACGATTTGCTACCCAACTCCGTTGAAAACTATATTCGCCAACAACAACTTTATAAATAACGTATTCTTTTTAAAGTTGTTCTCTTAAATAATTAAAAGCAGATGGATAAGGCGAAAAATAGCGTTGGTTAATCAAATAGTCATCGGGGTAAATGGTTAACCAATATTGGAGTAAATCATAAGGTTTAGAGAAAGGCACGACACCTTGACGATATAGCAAAATTGTCTGTGATATTTCTTGTTTCTGTTGCGAACTCAGATCTCGCTTAAAGTACCCAGCCATATGCATTAATGCATTAGTTTGTCCTTCTCGACTTGGTGCAACACTTAATGCCTTCATTAACTTTTGTTGATATTTAGATGCAATTTCATCAAGAGAGATTTCGTCAGAAAGATTAGCGATATAACGCCCTAATTCACGATAAGCCACTTGTGAATAAGCCATAATTAAATATTTATATCGACTATGAAATTTAATCAAAGCCCCTTTACTTAATGATTGATTAACCTGTTGTTGATAATCGCATAGTGCAAAGAATTGAGTAAGAAAGTGATCGAGAACAATAGGCTGCAAAAGTTGCTCAAGACTTAATTGAGGTAAAATAAAACTTGATGGCGAAACAAGTCTGTCCCCTTCTTTTCCGATATAACCATAAATCGGCAACGGATGATCTCTGTTTTGGAAATCTATCCGCATAATGCCTATTTTTTCATCTTTAACGACACGACAAAGTAACGCTAACTTTTCTTGTAATTGGCGATCGCTGTTACTCACAATTTCTGAAGATAGACCGAGATAATTTTCTTTTCTTTCCATTCTTTTTCTCTCTAACTAAAAAGTATGAGTATTAGTCTGTATAATCTAAACGTAACAAAGTCAAAACACGCTAATTAGGTGTTTAATCAGCATTGACAGACGAGGTTTAGCTGTTATTCTCACCCTCTGTTCCCTTAAGGGAACTGTAAGGTAAAACTGTCGTCTAAACGAAAAAGTTCTTATCTGCCTTCTTTTTGTTATTTATTATGACGCAGTTAATGGGCATATATGAATTTTTCTAAATCAAACGTCGAAAAACAAGAAAATGAGATTTATGTTCTTGTTATTGCTAACTGGAATTAATCATCCAGTAAAATAGATTTATTGGTATAAATTCCTTTAAAATAGCATTCATATTCTAAATAATTTGAGATGCAGTTAGACAACAAGTGGAGTAAGTCGCTAGGCATATGCCACAGTATATAACTAGTGCGAATAAATGTAGTCAACAACGCTGCAACTTGAAGTATCACGAGTATGTTATTTTTCGATTGAATTAACTCATTAGATTAAAGGTGATCCTTTTGCAAGGCTCTGAATTACAGCAATTTATTATTGATAAACTTGAAGATTCTAAAGCTCAAGACATTATTGCATTAGATGTCCGCGGAAAATCAAGTGTAACTGATTACATGATTATTTGTACGGGTACATCAAGCAGACACCTCATGTCTGTTGCAGATAATCTCGTTGATGATTGCCGCGAAGCGGGATTACAACCTTTAGGTGTTGAAGGACAAGGCGTTTCTGACTGGATTGTCGTTGATCTTGGTGAAGCCATGGTACACGTCATGCAAGAAGATAGTCGCCGTATGTACGAACTTGAAAAACTCTGGAGCTGAGTTTGAAATTACAGCTCATTGCCGTTGGTACAAAAATGCCGGACTGGATACAGACCGGCTTTATGGATTATCTTAATCGATTCCCAAAAGACATGCCTTTAGAACTTATCGAGATCCCCGCAGGTAAGCGTGGGAAGAATGCGGATATTAAACGTATTCTCGAAAAAGAAGGTGAACAAATGTTAGCAGCAGTAGGTAAAGGAAATCGTATCGTCACTCTCGATATTCCTGGCGCTCGCTGGGATACGCCAAAACTTGCAGAACAACTTGAACGATGGAAGCTTGATGGTAGAAATGTCAGCTTACTCATTGGTGGCCCCGAAGGATTAGCACCCGCTTGTAAAGCTGCGGCTGAACAAAGCTGGTCTTTATCTCCTTTAACAATGCCACACCCCCTTGTTCGTGTCGTGGTTGCAGAAAGCCTTTATCGAGCATGGAGCATTACCACAAACCATCCTTATCATCGTGAATAATCAATAAATTGGCGGGTCAGTAAGTGAAGTCAAATGGGATGAAAAGAAAAAAACGTACCCCGTTTCGAGATTATACTGCGGAATCAAAGCTATTTATCCGTCGTGTGATTGTCGCATTTTCAGTAATTATTATATTGAGTGGAGTTTTGGTTTTTAACCTCAATCACTTACAGATCGCTCGCCATGATGATTATCAAACACGTTCAAATGATAACCGAATTAAATTAGTACCGATTGCTCCCAGCAGAGGCATTATTTACGACCGCAAAGGTATCCCTCTTGCGCTCAATCGTACTATCTATCAATTAGAAGTTGTGCCTGAGAAGGTAACAAACTTACAAGAAACACTTGAAAGTTTAAGGGATGTCGTTGACTTAACGGACGAAGATATTGCTGCATTTGAAAAAGAGCGCAAGCGCTCACGTCGATTTAGTTCTATTGCCTTAAAAACAACATTAAGCCAAGTACAAGTCGCACGTTTCGCTATCAATCAATACCGTTATCCTGGCTTAGAAATTAAAGGCTATCAACGTCGCTATTATCCTTATGGTTCAGCATTAACGCATGTAATTGGTTATGTCGCAAAAATTAACGATAAGGATGTTGAACGCCTTGATAAAGAAGGTTTATCACCTAACTATGCTGCGACTCATGATATCGGCAAGTTAGGCATCGAACGTTATTATGAGTCTGTTTTGCACGGTACAACAGGCTATGAAGAGGTTGAAGTTAATAGTCGTGGTCGAGTTATTCGCCAGTTACACGAGCAACCTCCACAGGCAGGTAAAGATATCTATCTTACCATCGACCTTGAACTGCAAACCTATATTGAAACATTACTCACCACAAGCCGAGCTGCGGTTGTAGTAACCGATCCTCGCAATGGTGAGATTTTAGCGCTTGTATCGAACCCTAGTTATGATCCTAACTTATTTGTTGGTGGGATTTCGAACAGCGAATATCAAGGGTTACTAAATAATCCAGATAGACCGTTGATCAACCGTACAACCCAAGGTCTTTATCCACCTGCATCAACCGTAAAGCCGTTTATGTCTGTTGCTGCATTAAGTGAAGGTGTAATCACAGCCAATACAACAATTCATGATCCCGGCTGGTGGCAACTTCCTGGCTCTGAAAAACGTTATCGAGATTGGAAACGTTGGGGACATGGAAAACTTAATGTTACAAAATCTATCGTAGAATCTGCGGATACCTTCTTCTACCAAGTTGCTTATGATATGGGAATTGATCGTATATCAACTTGGATGGGGCGCTTTGGTTATGGCGAATATACAGGTATTGATCTATCCGAAGAACGCAATGGCATCATGCCAACGCGTGAGTGGAAACAGCAACGTTATAAAAAGCCTTGGTATCAAGGTGACACGATCCCCGTAGGGATTGGGCAAGGTTATTGGACAGCAACGCCAATTCAAATGGCGAAAGCTTTAATGACATTGATTAATGATGGTCAAGTTAAAACCCCTCACCTACTTTACGGTACAAAACTTGGCAATGAAATGTTGCCTTATGTTGATACCGAAACACGCCAAATTGGCGATATCAACTCAGGTTATTGGGAATTAGCAAAACACGGTATGTATGGTGTGGCTAACTTCCCTAATGGTACAGGTCGCCGAAGTTTTGCTGATGCGCCTTATAAAGTAGCAGCAAAATCGGGAACTGCACAGGTGTTTAGTTACGAAACCTACAATGCGAGCCAATTGGCTGAACATCTTCGTGACCACAAACTGATGATTGCCTTTGCGCCTTATGATAAGCCGACCGTAGCCATCTCTATTATCCTAGAAAATGGTGGCGCAGGCCCTTCTGTCGGTGATATTACAAGACAAATTCTTGACCACATTCTCCTTGGTGATAACAACACGGTATTGCCAGCTTCTCCACCAGCACCGCGTGGTTCAGAGGAATAATACTCATGACTGAAAATAATAAGAAAAAATCCTTCTGGACACGGATCCATATCGATCCTCTATTCTTACTTTGCATTATTGCTTTATTAGGATACAGCGCATTTATTATGTGGAGTGCCAGCGGGCAAGATCCAGAAATGATGCAACGTAAGTTAGGACAAATAGCAATGGGATTTATGGTCATGATCATCATGGCACAAATCCCTCCCCGAGTTTATGAAAGTTGGGCGCCTCATCTCTTTTTCTTTTGCGTTATCTTATTGATCCTCGTTGATGTTTTCGGACAAATCAGCAAGGGAGCACAACGCTGGCTCGATTTAGGTATTGTACGTTTTCAGCCCTCAGAAATTGCTAAAATTGCCGTTCCTTTGATGGTGGCGCGATTTATGAATCGAGATGTGTGCCCACCTACGTTACGTAATACCGCCATTGCTCTGGTCATTATTTTTGTTCCAACATTATTAGTTGCAGCTCAGCCCGATTTGGGGACATCCATCCTTGTTGCTGCTTCAGGGCTATTTGTTCTTTTCCTTGCTGGAATGAGCTGGCGTCTTATTACTATCGCAATTGTACTTGTTGCCGCCTTTATCCCCATACTTTGGTTTTTCCTCATGCATGATTACCAGCAAGCACGGGTAATGATGCTTCTGGACCCCGAATCAGACCCGCTTGGCGCAGGATATCATATCATCCAATCTAAAATTGCCATTGGTTCTGGTGGATTACATGGAAAAGGATGGTTACAAGGCACTCAATCTCAATTAGAATTCTTACCAGAGCGCCATACAGACTTTATTTTTGCTGTATTGGCTGAAGAACTCGGATTAATTGGTGTTTTGATACTACTGACTCTCTATGTACTCTTAATCGCGCGAGGCCTTTACCTTGCGACGAAAGCACAAAATACATTTGGTAGAGTAATGATTGGCGGGTTAATGCTAATTTTCTTTGTCTATGTTTTTGTCAACATAGGAATGGTGAGTGGCATCCTTCCTGTTGTGGGGGTTCCGTTACCGCTGATGAGTTATGGAGGCTCCGCCCTTATTGTGTTAATGGCAGGGTTTGGTATCGTGATGTCAATTCATACACACCGAAAACTACTATCGAAAAGTTTATAATGAGGTTTTTATGCGTCTGCAATGGGTTTTGATTGGTATCAGTGCATTGCTACTGTCAGGGTGTGTTATTGATAAGCAGAATACCAATAAACAGCCAGCACCATTACCCAATGTGCCAGCTCAACGTGTTCTCGGTGCAGAGCCTCGTTACGAGCCTTATCACCCTACGGCAAATCAAGATTACCGAAAAAATGGGGTGGTTTACCGTATTGTGACTGATCCTGCAAACTTCAGTGAACGAGGAGAAGCGGTTGTCTATGATAGTTTAGCGATGAGTCGTTTAACTACCATTGGTGAGCGCGTAAATCCCTATGAATTTGCCGCTGCGCATCCTACATTACCGATCCCAAGCTATGCGAAAATCACAAACTTGCTCAATGGGCGCACAATGGTTGTACGTATTAACGACCGAGGCCCCTATGTTAATGGAAAACAAATCCAAGTTACGCCAGCGGTTTCTGATAGCTTACGTTTAATGCCGACAACTCCATTGCTTATTGAAGGAATTGTTGTTGACCAAACTGGCCATATGAGTGGTATTGGTACACATGGTGCGCAGATAGAGAAAAAAACAACGGCATTACCTGAGCGTCCTAATTTTAATGCTCAACCAGCAACGCCAGCGCCATTAGCGACATCAACGCCTACCAACAACAATATGCCAGTTGAGCCACCTGCTCCAACGCCAGTTCCAGCCCAAACTACAACGCCAGCGCCAGTTCCAATGCCCGCTCCAGTAGAGACAGAAACAAAAGCGCCAAAACCAGTATTATCCTCAAATTCCATAGCACAAGGCTTTTATGTTCAAGTCGGTGCTCTCAGTAATGAAAATAACGCACAACGTTGGCTAGATGATTTAGCATCATCAGTTAGTACCCAAGGTGTGATCAATAAAACAGATGGATTATATAAAGTGCAACTCGGCCCTTATTCATCTAAGGATCAAGCCGAAGTGATAAAAAGCAAGCTGAAACAAGTTAAAGATATCACTGGGTTTATTATTACCCAATAAAGGATAATTTTACGTAAAATCCTTTTTATATCAGCAAATTCAAGCGTAGAATCGTCTGGGTTTGCTGATATTTTATTTATCAGTCCCTATTTTTCCCTGAATTTTCGGATTAAACAAACAGAATGAAACAGATACTCCCAGCAAAATTACTAAGAACAAGCCTATTAAGTGCCACTTTTGCTTTACTCACAGTAAGTCATCAAAGTATTGCGGAAGATTCCCTAAAAACAATGATACCCGCTGTTCCTAGTATCGAAGCCGAATCTTATATTCTTATTGATTATAATTCTGGGAAAGTACTGGCTGAAATGAATGCCGATGTTCGCCGTGATCCTGCAAGTTTAACCAAGATGATGACCAGCTATGTTATCGGTCAATCTATTCGTGCAGGTAAAATCTCTAATAGCGATATCGTACCCATTGGTGAAGAAGCATGGGCAACGGGTAATCCTGTTTTTCGTGGCTCTTCTTTAATGTTCTTAAAACCGGGTGATCAAGTTACAGTTGCACAGTTAACTCGCGGCATTAACTTACAATCAGGTAATGATGCTTGTGTCGCAATGGCCTCTTATGTTGCGGGCAGCCAAGATACGTTTGTGACCATGATGAACGATTACGTTAAACGCCTAGGTTTACAAAATACACAATTCCAAACCGTTCATGGTCTTGATGCCCCAGGACAATACAGCTCGGCTCGCGATATGGCGCTAATTGGTGCGGCATTAATTCGTGATGTACCTGATGAGTATGCTATCTATAAAGAAAAAGAGTACACCTACAACAATATCCGCCAAACTAACCGAAATGGTTTGTTGTGGGATACCAGTTTAAACGTTGATGGTATTAAAACAGGCCATACTGCATCTGCTGGCTATAACCTTGTCGCTTCTGCAACTGAAGGCGATATGCGTTTAATTTCTGCGGTTATGGGTGGTCACTCATCTAAAGGTCGTGATGCCGAAAGTAAAAAATTACTCACTTGGGGTTTCCGTTTCTTTGAAACCGTAAAACCATTGCAAGTGGGTAAAGAATTCGCTGCTGAGCCTATCTGGTATGGCGAAACAGATAAAGTACAATTAGGGGTAGATAAAGATGTTTATTTAACTATTCCTCGTGGTCGTTTAAAAGATTTAAAAGCAAGCTATGTTCTTGATAATGTAGAATTACATGCACCAGTGACCAAAAACCAAGTTGTGGGAACAATTAATTTCCAACTTGATGGTCAAGTTATTGAACAACGTCCGCTTGTTGTGATGAATGAAGTAAAAGAAGGTGGCTTCTTTAGTCGTATTATCGACTACATCAAATTATTATTCTCACACTGGTTTGGCTAAGGCTTGAAAAAGGTAAATGTGACCACATATAACTATTATCTAGATATTGGCACAAACACATTTACCATTTCCATATTTACCCTAATTACCAGTATCGCATTCCTTATTATTTAAGGAATGCGCTTTTTATTTGCTAAGATTAGGTGTAGACATAAATTATTAAAACAACAGCACCTGTTGTCTTAAGGAATTACATTATGATGAAAACAAAATTAAACGAACTGTTAGAGTTCCCATGTTCTTTCACTTATAAAGTGATGGGTCACGCAAAACCAGAATTAGTGGATCAAGTCGTTGAAGTTATTCAACGCCACGCTCCTGGTGATTACACACCTTCAGTGAAACCAAGTAGCAAAGGTAATTACCACTCTGTTTCTATTACCATCAACGCAACTCATATCGATCAAGTAGAAACGTTATATAAAGAATTAGGTGAACTTGAACTGGTACGTATGGTTCTGTAATCTCTTCTTTTAATAGATAACTTTTTAAAAGCGCCTTTTATCATTAAGGCGCTTTTTCTTATTCTGCATCCCTTCATTTTTAATCCTACCGAGGAAAAAAAACATCTCAATCTGGTAGTTCATTTACTGGAGCGTTATACTGCTCTTCACAATTACGCTACAAATGAAGATTTTCACGGTGCAAGACAAGACAATCATTATTCGCCAATTAGGTGTGAAACCCTATTTACCGGTTTCTGATTCTATGCATCAGTTTACGGAAAAACGGGAAAGTCACACACCTGATGAAATATGGCTCGTTCAACATGAACAGGTTTTTACCCAAGGCCAAGCAGGTAAAGCTGAACACTTATTAAATACGGGGTCTATTCCTGTTATTCAATCTGATCGTGGTGGTCAAGTGACTTATCATGGCCCTGGTCAACAAGTAATGTATGTTTTAATTGATTTAAAACGCAATCATGTAGGTGTTCGTCAATTAGTCACTGCTCTTGAAAACACCGTTATTGATACGCTAGCGGAGTTTAATGTAGAAGCTTATGCTCGTGTTGATGCGCCCGGCGTTTATGTAAAGGGTGATAAAATTTGCTCTTTAGGATTACGCATTCGTAAAGGTTGCTCCTTTCATGGACTTGCGCTCAATATCGATATGGATTTATCCCCTTTTGCACGAATAAATCCTTGTGGTTATTCTGATCTAAAAATGACGCAGTTAATTGATTTTGCACCAAATACGACAACGACACAGGTAGCACCGTTATTAGTTAAGCATTTTTGTACACAACTAGGATTCCAACCACAGCAATAAAAATGCTATAATTTTTTTAACATTTGTCATATTTTTTTAAAACCCTGATTACCTCAGTCACATCGTGTTAATCACTCTAGATAACTGGAACTGGCACAATTATGAGTAAACCTATTCAGATGGAACGCGGAGTTAAATATCGCGACGCCGATAAAATGGCACTTATTCCTGTTAAAACAGTCGCTACAGAACGTGAACAACTGCTACGCAAACCTGATTGGATGAAAATAAAGTTACCCGCTGACTCAAGTAAAATTCAGGGTATCAAAGCAGCAATGCGTAAAAATGGTCTTCATTCCGTCTGTGAAGAAGCCTCTTGTCCTAACCTTGCAGAATGCTTTAACCACGGAACAGCAACCTTTATGATCTTAGGCGCGATCTGTACACGCCGTTGCCCATTCTGCGATGTTGCTCATGGCCGCCCAAATGCCCCCGATCCGCAAGAGCCAGAAAAACTCGCTCAGACGATTAAAGATATGGGGTTACGCTACGTCGTAATTACTTCCGTAGACCGCGATGATTTACGTGATGGCGGTGCTCAACATTTTGCTGATTGTATTGCTGCGATTCGTGCAAAAAATCCAACGATCCGTATTGAAACATTAGTCCCTGACTTCCGTGGTCGTATGGATAAAGCACTTGAGATCCTCACAGACACACCACCTGATGTCTTCAACCATAACTTAGAGAACGTTCCTCGCGTTTATCGTCAAGTACGCCCAGGTGCTAACTATCAATGGTCATTGACATTGTTAGAGCGTTTTAAGCAAGCTCACCCTGATATTCCTACTAAGTCGGGTTTAATGGTCGGCCTTGGGGAAACCAACGAAGAAATTATTGACGTTATGCGTGATCTGCGTAAACATGGGGTAACGATGCTGACATTAGGGCAATATTTACAGCCAAGTCGTCACCATCTTCCTGTTCAACGCTACGTCAGTCCTGATGAGTTTGAATATATGAAAGAGCAAGCACTTGCGATGGGCTTTACCCATGCAGCTTGTGGGCCGTTTGTTCGCTCGTCTTATCATGCTGATCTTCAAGCTCAGGGGATTGAGGTTAAATAACAATTAATCTCTCATGCTTAACATTGCAATTGCTGTATTTATAGGTGGTGGTTTAGGTAGCGTATTGCGCTGGCTGATTAGTTACCGCCTAAATTCTATTTTTCCTCATTTTGCTACAGGCACCTTTATTGCTAACTGTATTGGTGCTTTTATTATTGCCTTTGGTATCGCTTGGTTTAGCAAAGCGCCACATATTGATCCTATTTGGAAAATTATGCTAACTACGGGCTTTTGTGGCGGTCTGACAACATTTTCAACCTTTTCTGTCGAAGTTGTCGCACTCTTAACTGAAGGAAAGATAGGATGGGCATTAAGTACGATGGGTGCTAACTTGGCGGGTTCATTTTTAATGACCGCATTTGCGTTTTGGTTACTACGAGAGATGTAATACTCGGAATGTAAAAAATCGTTAAAAAACAGGTTTTGCTCTAGGTATATAAAAACCGGTTAAAAAACAGGTTTTGCTCTAGAAATATAAAAACCCGTTAAAAAACGGGTTTTTACTGTCTCAAAGAAGTCGTTAATTAGATAGCGACAACGTTTGCAGCAGATGGCCCTTTCGCGCCGTCAGTAACTTCAAACTCTACTTTTTGACCTTCAGCAAGGGTTTTAAAGCCTTCTGATGTAATAGCGGAAAAGTGTACAAATACATCTTTGCTGCCATCTTCTGGAGTGATAAAACCAAAACCTTTAGTTTCGTTAAACCACTTAACGTTACCTTTTAATTTAGACATCAAGTTTACCTTTAAAATAGAAAATAAACGCAAGCGTTTTGCGTTGGCTATAGTAAAACAAAAATGATGATTCCCTGTCCACAGTCTAGATCACGAAACTCACATTTTTTTTCTGCCAAATGATTAATATTCAGACAAATCCCATGCCTTAACGCATAGTTCACTTAAGAAACAATACTTAATACTTACAATCTGAACTATTCATCAATTTCTACTTTTTCATAGTGAAGTAGCCAACGCTTAATATCTAATCCACCAGTATAGCCGACCAACTTACCGTTATGACCAATCACTCGGTGGCAAGGAATAATTAAAGAAATTGGATTGCGCGAGTTTGCCATTCCTACCGCTCTGCAATAATTGATCGAACCTAATGTAAGCGCTAATTTTTTATAGCTCCAAATTTCACCATAAGGGATTGTCTGTAATGTCTTCCAAACACGGCTTTGAAATTCAGTTCCTTCAGGCGCTAATGGCACTGAAAACGTCGTGCGTTTACCCGCAAAATACTCTTTTAATTGTTGCATACATTGCTTAATCACGGGGCTTGTGTTTACAGCAACCTCTTTATCATTCACAAAATAGAGACTTGTGATCCCTTTTTCATTTGCAGTGATAGAGATATAGGGTTTTGGAAAGCCTTTCGGTGCATCGAGATAGTCTTGGTACATAATGTTTTCTCTGCTGATTTGTCTTTAATAACAAGATTAAATCATGCTTGATTGGTAAAGCAATCATCTAATTACTCGTATATCTAATAAAAATTGATCAATCGAGCGATCTAAAAATAAAATTAATTCACTAACTATTTAATTTTAATGATAATCATTATCAAAAATGAAAATCACCATATATTGTGTGGTTGAAAATAAATAAATCTATATATAGTATTTAAGGACTTCTCATTATGGATGTGAAAACAGACGCATCCATATTTTTATAAGGGTTATTTTTATGTCTGTTATCCTCTATACCAAACCGAATTGCGTTCAATGCAGTGCCACAGAACGCGCCTTAAAACAGAAAAATATTCCGTTTGTTGCAGTTGATCTCACCAAAGATACACAAGCCCTCGCTCACATTGTTTCTATGGGATATCGCCAAGTACCTGTAGTTGTTCACGGTGAACAACATTGGTCGGGTTTCTGCCCTGATAAAATCAGACAGATCACGCTCTAAAGGAGCATCTCATGCAAACTGCACCTTTGATCTATTTTTCAAGTCGTTCTGAAAACTGCCATCGCTTTGTACAAAAGCTCAATTTAAAGGCGACCAGAATTATTGAAGATGAAACCTTGCTTGCAACACAACCTTTTGTGTTGCTTTGCCCAACTTATGGCGGTGGCGGTACTAAAGGTGCAGTGCCTAAAGCGGTTATTCAGTTTTTAAATATTCCTGAAAACCGTCAATTAATACGTGGAGTCATTGCTTCTGGAAATACTAACTTTGGTGCAGCTTACGGATTAGCAGGCGATATTATTGCACAAAAATGCCAAATCCCTTTTTTGTATCGATTTGAATTATTAGGTACGCCAGAAGATGTAAACCGCGTAAAAACAGGTTTAAGCACATTTTGGTCAAGCCTTACTGACCAATGCGTCACGAGATAATTAACATGACACAATCAACAGAACAACTGGATTACCATGCATTGAATGCCATGCTAAATCTCTATGATGAGCAAGGTAATATTCAGTTTGATAAAGACAAATTAGCGACACACCATTTTTTTCGTCAGCATGTAAATCAAAACACAGTATTTTTTCATGATCTAAGAGAAAAATTAGAATTCTTAGTTCAACAACACTATTACGAATCTCAAGTGTTAGAACAGTATGAATTTGCCTTTATCAAACAGCTATTCAAACATGCTTATAGTAAAAAGTTTCGCTTTCAATCGTTCCTTGGCGCTTTTAAGTATTACACCAGTTACACCTTAAAAACATTTGATGGCGAGCGCTACCTTGAGCGCTATGAAGATCGCGTTTGCATGGTGGCTCTCACGCTTGCACAGGGTGATACTGATCTTGCACTTCATCTTGTTGATGAAATCATTAGTGGCCGTTTTCAACCCGCAACACCGACTTTTTTAAATTGTGGAAAGCAACAGCGTGGTGAATTGGTTTCCTGCTTTCTACTGCGTATAGAAGATAATATGGAGTCTATCGGTCGTTCGGTAAATTCCGCATTACAACTTTCTAAACGTGGTGGTGGCGTTGCATTTTTGCTGACTAATTTACGTGAAGCTGGTGCCCCCATTAAACGTATAGAGAATCAATCTTCTGGCGTTGTTCCTGTTATGAAGATGCTTGAAGATGCTTTTTCCTATGCCAATCAGTTAGGCGCAAGACAAGGAGCTGGTGCTGTTTATCTTCATGCACATCATCCAGATATTTACCATTTTCTTGATACAAAAAGAGAAAATGCGGATGAAAAAGTGCGAATAAAAACCCTCTCTTTAGGCGTTGTTATCCCTGATATCACATTTGAATTAGCGAAACGCAATGAAGATATGTATCTCTTCTCACCTTATGATGTACAGCGTGTTTATGGCGTACCTATGTCAGAGATCAGTATTAGTGAAAAATACAGTGAAATGGTGAATAACGCGCAAATTCGTAAGAAAAAAATTAAAGCGAGAGAGTTTTTCCAAACACTTGCCGAAATTCAATTTGAATCTGGCTATCCTTATATCATGTTTGAAGATGCAGTAAATCGCGCCAATCCTATCGCTGGTAGAATTAACATGAGCAATCTTTGCTCTGAAATCTTACAAGTCAACAGCGCAAGTGAGTATCACCCTGACTTAAGTTATCGCCATATCGGTCATGATATCAGTTGTAACTTAGGTTCTATGAATATTGCTATGGCAATGGACTCACCTAACTTTGCACATACCGTCAGCACTGCAATTAGGGCATTAAGTAATGTCTCTGAAATGACGAAAATTGAGTCCGTTCCTTCTATTGAAAAAGGTAATCTCGCTTCTCATGCCATTGGTTTAGGGCAAATGAATTTACATGGCTACTTAGCCCGTGAAGGAATTTATTATGGCTCTGAGGAAGCGTTAGATTTTACTAATATCTATTTTTATACCGTCACTTACTATGCGTTATTAGCTTCAAATCAATTAGCGATTAAGAAAAAGCAGCACTTTAAAGGCTTTGAAAATTCAAAATACGCAACGGGTGAATATTTTAATAAATATGTATCACAACAGTGGTTGCCTAAAACTCAAAAAGTCCACCAGCTATTTAGCCAATCTAATATTCATATTCCAACACAGGAAGATTGGCAGACTCTCAAGCAATCTATTATGACGCATGGGATCTATAATCAAAACTTACAAGCAATACCACCGACAGGGTCTATTTCCTATATTAACCATTCTACATCAAGTATTCATCCTATTGCCGCGCCAATAGAGATCAGAAAAGAAGGTAAGATTGGGCGAGTTTATTACCCTGCACCCTTTATGACCAATGAAAACCGTCAATATTATCAAGATGCATATGAAATTGGAGCTGAGAAAATTATCGATACCTATGCCGAAGCTTCACAACATATCGATCAAGGGTTATCACTGACGTTGTTCTTTTCTGATGAAGCCACAACAAGAGATATTAACAAAGCGCAAATTTACGCATGGCGTAAAGGTATTAAAACCTTGTATTACATACGTATTCGACAATCTGCATTAGCAGGTACTGAAATCAAAGGCTGTGTTTCGTGCGCACTTTAATAATAACAATAAGGAGAACATAGCATGTCATCACCTTTATTAAGCCACGTTAATGCGATTAACTGGAATCGCATTGAAGATGAAAAAGATTTAGAAGTTTGGAACCGTTTAACCATGAATTTTTGGTTACCTGAAAAAATTCCACTCTCTAATGATATTCCCTCATGGAACACGCTGACTCAAGCTGAAAAACAACTGACGATCCGTGTTTTCACAGGGTTAACTTTGCTTGATACGATCCAAAACACCGTAGGCGCACCTACTTTAATGCCAGATGCACTCACGCCTCATGAAGAAGCAGTATTATCTAATATCTGTTTTATGGAAGCGGTTCATGCTCGTTCTTACAGTTCGATATTTTCTACACTCTGCTTAACAACCGATGTCGATGAGGCATACCGTTGGAGTGAGGAAAATCCTTACTTACAAAAGAAAGCAGAAATTATTTTGCGTTATTATCAAGATAAAGATCCTTTAAAGAAAAAAATCGCCAGCGTCTTTTTAGAATCCTTTTTATTTTATTCAGGATTCTATTTACCAATGTATTGGTCAAGTCGAGGGAAATTAACCAATACAGCTGATTTAATTCGTCTTATTATTAGGGATGAAGCCGTTCATGGTTATTATATTGGCTATAAATTTCAAAATCAGTTATTAAATAAATCAGAATTAGAAAAACAAGATATTAAAGATTTTGCTTTCTCATTATTATTAGATTTATATGACAATGAAGTGAAATATACCGAAGATCTTTACGACACTGTAGGTTGGACAGAAGACGTCAAAAAATTTCTTCATTATAATGCAAATAAAGCATTAATGAATTTAGGGTATGAAGCTTTATTCCCTGATGAAATAACTGATGTCAGTCCTGCAATTCTTTCTTCATTATCACCAGATGCAAATGAAAATCACGATTTCTTCTCTGGTTCAGGCTCATCTTATGTTATTGGAAAAACCATTAACACTGAAGACGATGATTGGGATTTTTAAGGTTTATTAGCCTAGTTGAAGTTAAGATAAATAACACAATACATTCAATTTAATTATGTATCATATATAAAACATAATACACTGAAAAATATAGACTATTTTTTGGTGTATTTTTATTTGTTCACTAAACAATCTAATTGATTGATTTTTGCCGTTCAATATTGTCAAAAAATCAATTTTTTTCGAATAATTTTAGCTTACATTAAGTAGATAGAGCTAATAATAAGATAACAAACATTAATTTAACTAATGCATTATGATTTTTTTTCATTTAATTTTCATCTCTTTTTCCCTTTTATTTTGATATTGAGTTTTCATTTTTATTGAGATCCTAATCAAAATAACAATATCTCTAAAAATAAAGTTATTTCAGTTAGTTAGAAGATAATATCTCTTTTAATAAATTTTATTTATTTCACTTTATTTAATTATTAATCATATTAAAAATAAAGAAAAAACAGCCAAATTATTTAATTAATTATAATTAACATAGGGTTGTCAGACTCAATCATTGTGGTAGGGTATTTCTCTTACTAAAATTCTTATTTAGGAAAAATAACAACACTTATTTATTAATATTTAATTTATTCCTTTCAATATTTAAATAGGAAACACTATATTGCATGGCAATTAAACTCGAAGTAAAAAATCTCTACAAGGTATTTGGCGAGCACCCTAAACGCGCTTTTGAATTATTAGAATCAGGTATGAATAAAGATCAGATTTTTGATAAAACAGGGCTTACGGTGGGCGTTCAAAATGCAAATCTGGCAATTGAAGAAGGCGAAATATTTGTCATCATGGGGTTATCTGGTTCAGGTAAATCCACTCTAGTCCGCCTTCTCAATCGTCTGATCTCTCCGACAAAGGGAGAGGTGCTTATTGATGGTGAAAATATTGCCACCATGTCAGATAAAGAATTACGACAAGTTCGTCGTAAAAAAATCAGTATGGTGTTTCAGTCATTTGCATTGATGCCTCATATGAATGTGCTTGATAACACTGCATTTGGAATGGATCTCGCGGGGTTAAGCAAAGATGAGCGTTATAAAAAAGCGATGGATGCCTTAGAGCAAGTCAACTTGGGTAGTTACGCAAACTCTTGGCCTGATGAGCTTTCTGGTGGGATGCGTCAACGTATCGGCCTTGCGCGTGCGCTTGCTAATGATCCTGATATTTTGTTAATGGATGAAGCCTTTTCAGCACTCGACCCGTTAATTCGTACTGAAATGCAAGATGAGTTATTAAGCTTACAAGGCGATAAACAGCGAACCATTGTCTTTATCTCTCATGATCTGGATGAAGCGATGCGTATTGGTGACCGAATTGCCATTATGCAAGGTGGCGTTGTTGTCCAAACGGGAACACCAGATGAGATACTCAACAATCCAGCAAACGATTATGTGCGTACGTTTTTCCGTGGTGTTGATATTAGCCACGTATTTAGTGCAAAAGATATAGCCAAACGTCGCCCAGAAACCTTACTGCATGTTGCGCCCGGTTTTGGTCCTCGATCTGCATTAAAAGTACTCGAAGATGAAGATAGAAACTTTGGCTATCTCATTGAACGAGGAAGAAAATTTGTTGGTATTGTTTCAGTCACATCTCTTGAAGAGGCACTCAAGAATAAACAACCTATTGAGTCAGCTATTTTACCTGAGCCTTGTGCCATTAATGGTGATACACCGTTAAACGAGCTGATTTCAACGGTTGCACAATCTCCCTGTGCAATTCCTGTTATTGATGAAAAAAACCGTTATATCGGCTTAATTTCTAAAGGAATGTTACTACAAGCACTGGATAAGGAGACGCCAAATGAGTAATACAACAGATCAAAATACAGTTTTGGATACAAAGATCCAAGAGGCTGCGACAAACGAAACTGCACAAGAGACAACCAATCACGTAAATGATGATCCTTGGGCAACAACAGATACTAGCGCAACAGAAAGCGATCCTTGGAGCAGTGCTGACAGTATATCAACAGATACCGATCCGTGGGGTGCAGGCAGTGGTACTGACAATATTGACACCTCATCCGCTGGCAGTGATTGGCTAGATGCCGCACCAACGGATGTCGCACCCGATTCTTTCAATCTTATGGATCCGTTTCACAATACGCTGATCCCATTAGATTCATGGGTTACCGATGCGATTGACTGGATTGTGTTGCACTTTCGCCCTGTTTTCCAAGGTATTCGTGTACCAGTTGATTTGGTATTAAGTGGTTTTGAAAATTTCTTAACCTCAATGCCAGCACCTATCGCCATTATTCTGTTTTCTCTGATTGCATGGCAACTTTCAGGCAAAGTCATGGGTGTCGCATCCTTTATCTCATTAATCTTAATTGGTGCGATTGGTGCTTGGTCTGAAGCTATGGTTACCCTTGCATTGGTACTCACTTCATTACTGTTTTGTCTTATTATCGGGCTCCCATTAGGAATATGGTTAGCTAACAGTGATAGAGCATCCAAAATTATTCGGCCTTTACTGGATGCAATGCAGACAACACCTGCGTTTGTCTACTTAGTGCCTATTGTCATGTTATTTGGTATTGGTAACGTACCCGGCGTTGTGGTCACCATTATTTTTGCCTTACCTCCAATTGTGAGATTGACTATTTTAGGGATCAAACAAGTTCCTGAAGATTTAATTGAAGCAGCACAATCATTTGGTGCAAATCCTCGTCAAATGCTGTTTAAAGTGCAATTGCCACTCGCCATGCCAACGATTATGGCTGGTGTAAACCAAACACTGATGTTAGCGCTTTCAATGGTTGTTATTGCATCAATGATAGCCGTTGGTGGATTAGGTCAAATGGTATTACGCGGTATAGGTCGCCTTGATATGGGACTTGCTGCCGTAGGAGGTGCAGGTATTGTTATCCTCGCCATTATTCTTGACCGATTAACACAATCTTTAGGTCAAAACAGCCGTCATAAAGGCAATCGATGCTGGTATATGACAGGGCCTATCGGTTTAATTTGTCGACTCTTTGGCAAAAAAGCATCGTAATAAATATTTTCACTATTTATTTAAAATCAGTATCAAAAATCAATAAAGAACAACACGTTCAATCAATACAAGAAATAGAGGCGACAGTTCGCTGTCGCTATTTATCTCTTACCATCACAACAGAAGGAAAAACTATGCGTAATCCAGTTATCTGGGCAACAGTATTGTCCGCCACACTGATAAGCACCCAGTTATCCGCTGCTGATTTGCCTGGAAAAGGGATTTCGGTTCAACCCGTGCAAAGTACGATTTCTGAAGAAACCTTTCAAACGTTAATCGTCAATAAAGCACTAGAACAATTAGGTTACACTGTTCAGCCAATTAAAGAAGTTGACTATAACGTTGCTTATTCCTCTATCGCCAATGGTGATGCAACTTTTATGGCAGTCAGTTGGGTTCCTCTTCATAATTCACAATATGCAGCGGCAGGAGGTGATAATACCTTTTATCGTAAAGGGGATTATGTCGTTAATGCAGCTCAAGGTTACTTGATTGATAAAAAAACAGCAGAGAAATATAACATTACGAATATTGAGCAATTAAAAGATCCTAAAATTGCCAAATTATTTGATGCCAATGGTGATGGCAAAGCTGATTTAACAGGTTGTAATCCGGGATGGGGTTGTGAAGAAGCGATCAACAACCACTTAAAAGCTTATGGATTAGAAAAATCTGTTACACATAACCAAGGCAATTACGCGGCAATGATGGCAGATACCATTACTCGCTATAAAGAAGGCAAACCCATTTTTTATTACACATGGACGCCTTACTGGATAAGTGATGTATTAAAACCGGGTAAAGATGTTGTTTGGTTACAAGTCCCTTTCTCTTCGTTACCAGGTGATGATAAAACCGATACCACATTAGCAAATGGTAAAAACTACGGCTTTCCACCAAGTACTATGCATATTGCAGCAAATAAAAAATGGGCTGAAGAAAATCCCGCTGCGGCAAAACTCTTTGAAGTCATGAAAGTGTCTGTTGCCGATATTAATGCGCAAAACTTGCGTATGCATAATGGTCAAAAATCACAAGCAGATATTGAACGTCATGCTAATGCATGGATCAAAGCACATCAAAAAACCTTTGATGGTTGGATTGAACAAGCTCAGGCTGCTGCAAAGTAATCAATAAATAATCTTAAATTAAGATTATCACAAAACAGGTCACATTATTGTGGCCTGTTTTCATTTATAAAAAACTAAAATTACATGTAATTAGGCAAAACGAGTTTATATAAAAATTAAAAGATCTTAATACAACTTTATTATTAAGATTATTCTTTTTATTAATGGTAAAGATATACCTGTCTTTCATTCTCTCGTTTATTCAATTATGATTATTCCTTTCTCCAGTTGGCATTTTCATTTTTATATTTATTATTTTAAATAAGGAATAAACTGTGTCTTACACTAACAAACCAGTACCTGAAGAAATTAAACGTTGGAACTGGGGTGCTTTCATGTTTAATATTATTTGGGGTTTCGGTAATAAATCCTATCTTCCATTATTAGTACTTGTTCCTTTACTTAATCTTGTTTGGATCTTTGTCTGTGGTATTAAAGGGAATGAATGGGCTTGGAAAAGTGGTGATTACGATTCTGTTGAAACCTTTATGAAAGTGCAAGAAACATGGAACAGAGCGGGCTTTATTTACTTTATTATTAGTATCATTATGGCTGTTCTTTTCTTTATTTTCTTCTTCACTACCATGATGGCAATGATTGCAACTTCTGCATCACACGGTTATTAATTCAATATCTTGAGTATTGAATTCTAAATGACAATAAACCCCATAATATCTATGGGGTTTATTTAAGCGACCAAAGGCCGCAGTTTTTATTTTCAGTAATATTAGAAACGTTTTACCACAGTAAATCGATAATCACGTCCTACACCTGAAACTGATTCACCTAAATAAGGGTAATAATCACGGTTAAATAAATTTGCGACCGTAAAACGAACCTCAGTATTATCTATAAAAGAAGGTTCCCAATTCACAAATAAACCGTGGATTGCATAACCTTTACTTTTTGGTAATGACCAATAGCCAGCATCAGGATCAGCATCTATTGGCGAGCGGCGTTGAGCGCCAATAAAATCGCCCGTCCATCCCATATTGACATTAATACTTGGTACTTTTACACCAAGGGTGGCATGTAAAGCGTCAGGCTGGATCTCTGCAATCCATGTTTTTTGACCAAACCACGGATCACGCGGTGATTGGTCACGTTTTCCTTTCATTGTTGAATAAGCTAAACGACCGAATACATTAGGGCTATTATAAAAGGCTTCAATTTCCAACCCTTGAATATGGTAACCCGGTAAATTACGGTAATTACCTATTGAAGGCGGACAATTTCCATTATGCCCATCCACTTTTTGGCTTTCACAATAGACACCACGGCGGCGGAAGATTTCGTCTTTACCACGAGTATCAAACAGTGTTGTTCTTAATTGCAGTTGGTCTTCTTGCTGAATAACACTTTCAAAGTCTGCAATTGCACCAATTCGTGCAGCTCTTACTGTTTCTTTATCTAGGTGGCGACTTGTTCCCGTTAAGCTAGAAACACTTCCTTGAACTTCATACTGCTCATCAATCAATGGCGCTCGCCATGTGTAGGTTAGATCACCAAAGAATCTGAAATTCTGATTCATTTTCCATAATAAACCTAAGTGAGGCGTTGCCCCGCTATAAGTCACATCCGAATAATCATGGCCATAATAGGGATCAGGATCTTGATAAGTGATAGCTCGGCTTCCTTTGCCTTGATTTTTAACGATATCATAGCGAACACCTGGTGTTATCGTCAGGTTTCTATAACTCATCGAATCTTGAAGATAGAAACTGGTTGTCGTTTGCGTACCTTCTGGCATATAAGGAGGCGCATAATATCCATAGTTGTAATTTGGATTCTTAGCTTTATCACGAGTAAACATTAAGACATCACGATCATTACGATGCCAACGTGTTCCCACTAATACTTTATGCTCTAAAGCACCTTGCATAATAGTGCTTTCATTTTTAATTTCAATTTGATGATTTCGATAATCTACCCAACTTTGATTCCCCATACTGCTGCTAAAATAGGAGCTTGCTGTCTCTGGGCGACTATCGTTTTGCTTAGTTTTTGAATAACCGTAGGTAAGCGTTAAATTAATTAGATCAGAATCAACTGGCTGAATATTCCATTTCACACTGAAGGTGTCATCTTTTTGATCACGATAAACTAATTTACGTTTCATCGCCGCATCAAAGCCATATTTATCCACTTCAGCTTGGCTAGGTTTAGCTAATTCATCCCGTTTAGCCGCCCAAGGTGTCCAACCATCACTTTCTGATCGTGATGCTGATAACGTTAATGTTTGTGCTTCAGTTAAATAGATATTCGTTTTAATTAAAAAAGAATCTTGGTCTGACTGTGAATAGCCAAATTTAGTCCCATCCGGGCGTCGCAGATCATCACTTTCACGGCGGTTGAAATAGAATAATCCGTCAGCTTGACCATCAAGTAATTTGCCATATACCGCACCACTATAACGATTTTGTCTGTCGTTAGTATGATGTCCGTATTTTAAAAACATCCCAATATTCTGATCGGGTAATAATAAGTCATCGGGATCTTTGGTTTCAATTCTCACCGAACCACCAAATCCGCCATTTCCTTGAGTAATATTATGAGGCCCTTTATCAACATCAATACGACGTATTAATTCAGGATCAATAAAAATTGAACCTTGACGATATTTCTCAAAGGTTTTAGGTGTACCATCAAGGGTGATTTTAATATCTTCAGGATTACCCATCCCCCAGATATTTAATGTTTGACCTCCTGGTCTGGGTGAACCCGATGATGAAATTCCGGGTAATTTATCCACCAGCTCTGCAATATTATTAGGCTGAATTCTATCGATATCTTTTAATGTCAGAACGGTACTTCCTGCATCAACACTCGAATTGAGCTCACCTGATACATAGATAGGCTCAAGAATAATCTTTTCACTCGATTTTGGTTGTACAGGACTCTCCGACTTTGTGGATGTCGTTATTTCTGGTTTTACACTTTCAGTTGCATAGCTATTTAACGAAGTGAGTGAAGTCAATAATAATGCAATCGCTGATGACGAAAATGAAAATATCCCAATTCCCTGACGATAAGCATCATTTTTTGCTAAGAAATGGATCATAATAGTAGTATCTTTTTGTATGGTTATTAGTTTGATAGATGGTTAGAGCTGTAACTAACAGCGCTAATTATGATAATGATAATAATTATCATTATCTAGTTTTTTTGCATTTATCACTCAATACAGATAACTACTCTATTGATACACTCCTGTTAGATTTAAATCTTATCTAAAATGATATTTTTAATAAATTAAACTAATTTCATTAGTTACTATAAGGTATTTGATATTCCTTATTTCATTCCTCTTATTTCATTCCTCTCATTTAATTCTCTAATTATAATTACGAATATATTACTAAAGAAAATTTAATCATTCTTAAAATAAAAAGAATAAAACAGACACGGAACAGTCTGATAATTACAATTATGCGTATCTTATTTTCCCTTTTTTAAGGCGCTAAATAATTATTAATTCAAGTAAATTTCAGATATTAGTTTTATGTTTAAATCTTAAATAAACTAAACCATTGAAATAAAGATATTCAATGGGATAAAAATCAGCTAATAATAAAATAATAATTTTGAGGCAATATACGCACTTTTGAACACAAGGATGCGTCATGACAATTTATGACCTAAAACCCAAATTTCAATCTCTATTGCGCCCTTATGTAGAACAGTTATTCACAAAAGGGATCACCGCAAATCAGGTCACGCTCTCTGCTTTACTGTTATCCATTGCCGTTGGTGGGTTACTTTTACTTTATCCTTCCCCTCGTTTATTTTTATTACTCCCTTTTGTCCTCTTTTTTCGTATGGCGCTTAATGCCATAGATGGCATGCTTGCACGAGAACATAATCAAAAAAGTGCGCTTGGGGCGATATTAAACGAAGCCAGTGATGTTATTTCAGACATTGCACTCTATCTACCTTTTGCTTTTATTTTTCCACAAGCCTACTGGTGGATCATGCTGACACTTTTTTTAATGATAATGACTGAGTTCTTAGGCGTTCTAGCCCAAACTATTAATGCTTCTCGTCGTTATGATGGCCCGATGGGAAAAAGTGATAGAGCTTTTATTTTTGGTGCTATTGCGTTTTTTATCGGATTATTCCCCTCACTGACATTATCAGAAAGCACACATTATCTTTTTATTATTATTAATTTATTACTTTTGTTGACTTGTTATCACCGAATTCATCGCGCACTAAAAGAAGCAACGATGACAGATAAAGATAAGGATACATCGTTATGAATCAACAGCCGCAATATCAAACTCAAAGGAATATGATTGAGTCTGAATTTACCACCAGCGATAAGACACCGTTGTATTATCGTCATTGGCCTGCTCAAATTACCACTGAGCCAAAAGCAATTATTTTATTTCACCGAGGACATGAGCACTCAGGCCGTGTTGCTCATCTCGTTGATGAGCTAGATCTTCCTGATTTTTCAATGTTTGCTTGGGATGCTCGTGGGCATGGTAAAAATGAAGGTGCTCGCGGTTATAGCCCATCAATGGGAACATCAATAAAAGATATAGACGAATTCGTTCATTACGTTTCTTCTAACTATAATATTCCAATGGAGAATATTCTGGTTGTTGGTCAAAGTGTAGGTGCCGTTTTAGTTACTGGTTGGGTACACGATTACGCTCCCAAAATTCGTGGCATGGTGCTAGCTTCTCCTGCATTTAAAGTGAAATTATATGTTCCTTTTGCACGTACAGGTCTTGCCTTAATGCAAAAAGTTCGCGGGCTTTTTTATGTTAATTCGTATGTGAAAGCGAAATACCTAACCCATGACCAAAGTCGTATCGACTCTTTTAACCAAGACTCACTAATCACTCGCCCTATTGCTGTCAATATTTTATTAGAGCTTTATAAAACAGCAGATCGTGTTGTTGAAGACGCAAACGCGATTACTTTACCAACACAGTTATTTATTTCAGGCAATGATCATGTTGTTCACGCCAAGCCTCAACATCTTTTCTATGAACGTTTAAACACATCAATTAAAGAAAAACATGTTCTACCAGGCTTTTACCACGATACCTTAGGTGAGAAAGATAGAGTTATCCCTATCAATAAAATGCGCAGTTTTATTGAAAAATTGTTTGCACAACCACTTTATCAACATGATTACCAATATGAAGATACTTGGAGCCATAGTGCAGATGTTTATCGCACATTACAAACCCCTCTTCCTACATATTGTCCAAAAAGACTTTATTACAAAATACTTAGCCGTTCTATGAGCACTTTAGGTAAAGCATCTGAAGGTGTTGCTCTGGGTTACGATAAAGGTTTTGATTCTGGATCAACTCTGGATTATGTCTATCGTAATCAACCGCAGGGAAAAGGCTTATTTGGTCGTGTCGTTGATAGACAATATTTAAATAGTATTGGTTGGCAAGGCATTCGCCAACGAAAAATTAATATTGAAAATACAATTCGTTATGCCATTCGCCAATTAATACAAAATAATATGCCTGTGCATATTATGGATATCGCCGCAGGACAAGGTCGCTATCTTTTTGATGCTGTTAATGATTATGGTAAGGTCGATTCGATTTTAATGCGCGATTATAGCGCTATTAACGTTGAACAAGGCAGAATGGTGATTAAAGAACGTCACTTAGAAGATAAAGTGCGTTTTGAAGAAGGTAACGCTTTTGATGCAGAAAGCTTGAGTACTGTTTCGCCTTCACCAACATTAGGTATTGTCAGCGGGCTCTATGAATTATTCCCTGAAAATCATCTGTTAAAAGAGTCTTTAAAAGGGCTATCGCAAGCCATACCAAGTGGCGGTTTATTAATTTATACCTGTCAACCTTGGCACCCCCAACTTGAAATGATTGCGCGTGTATTACCGAGTCACCAAAATGGACAACCTTGGATCATGCGTTGCCGTAGTCAGGGTGAAATGGATGCTTTAGTTAATGAAGCTGGTTTTGAGAAGTTAGATCAACAAATTGATCATTGGGGTATTTTCAGTGTATCAATAGCAAAACGTCGCTAACGGAATGCACCATCAATAACTGAGCTATCGCTATATGGCAACATATAGCGATAGTTTTAAGTTGTTGTAAAAATAGAAACATAAACAAAGAAAGGAATTTTAGTATGGGTGGAACCCAACACACTCAAATAACATCATCGAGAAAAAGTATCTGGCTTGCTGGTATTGTATGGCTGTTGTTTCTTGCCCCATTTTTCTATTTAACTTATATGCAAGTTAACACTTACACTTCCACTTTATCTGATGTTCCTTCTTTTGTTTATTCGTGGGAAAAAGCGATTCCCTTTTTACCTTGGACAATCATTCCTTATTGGAGTGTGAATATTGCCTATGGTATTTCACTGATTATTTGTACAACATTGAGAGAACAATTTATACATGGGCTACGTTTAATTGTGGCCTCTCTTATTGCTTGTGCTGGTTTTTTATTATTTCCTTTAAAATTTAGTTTTATTCGCCCAACAACAGAAGGATTTTCTGGTTGGTTATTTACCCAATTAGAAGGTTTTGATTTACCTTATAATCAAGCTCCTTCTTTGCACATTATCTTATTGTGGATACTTTGGTTACGTTTTCGCGCACATACGCCAAAATCATGGCAATGGTTTTTAAATTTATGGTCATTGCTTATTGCTGTTTCTGTACTGACAACATGGCAACATCACTTTATTGATATTATTACAGGCTTTGGTGTTGGCGTATTTATCTGTTATTTATTGCCAATAAATTCACGTTGGAAATGGCATTTTACTGGCAGCAAACGCAGTTTACGTATTGGTAAAAACTATGCATTATCAGCAATAGTGTTCTACCTGTTATCTTTTGGTTTACAAGGTTTCTTTTGGGTTTTTCTCTGGCCTGCAATCACATTAACTTTTGTGACTTTAGGTTATTTAGGGGCAGGAGCTTCTATTTTTCAAAAAAATGCACAGGGTGAAATTCCCCTTTCTGCACAGATAATCCTATTACCTTATCGCTTTTTTGCTTGGTGTACTTATCGCTATTATTTAACTTGCTGCCAAACACCCAGTTTAGTAACTGAAGGTATTTTATTAGGTGGACGCCCACTTTATAAATTAAAAGCGAATGCAGTTTTTGATTTAACCTGTGAATGGCCAAGAAACAAATTTAGCCAAAATCAGCTTTATTTAGCCCAACCTCAAATCGATTTATTACCATTATCTCCAGATGATATCAGCAAAGCCATGTTGTCTATGGAACAACTTAGCCAAGTAGGTACTGTTTATATTCATTGCAAATTAGGCTATTCACGCAGTGCCACCATTGCGGTTGCATGGCTCGTTTACAATGGCACAGTAGATACTTTGGAAGACGCAATAAAACAGGTGTATCAAACACGCCCTCAAGTGATCTTAAATTCAGAAACACAAGAAGCATTACAAATTTGGTATTCACGTTTCCAACAAAATAGATAACGAGGCAACTATGCTGACAACAAAAACTAGCGGTAAAGTCATTGTGTCTTTAACTCAAAGTTGGCGCTACTTACTGCTGTTATCACTGTTACCTTATATAAGCACATTGCCTGTATTTAGCCTTTATTTTCACAATAAATTGGCTTTCTTTATTGCTTCTCTTTTATTTTTATTTACTCAATATCATCTTTTTCGTTTATGGCTTGATAGCCATTTTTTTCAAGCTCTTTATCGTTATCAAGACGATGTTAGTTTTGATGAAAGTCTCTCTATATTATTTCCTAAGCGTCCCCAAAAACAGACTATAGAAGCCCGTTGGCTAGGGACTAAACGCCTATTTTCTTTTGCCGTGATTGGCGTTTCAATTCAATGGATATGGTGTTTGGCTATGCTCTTTTTTACGCTTTTTAGTTATTAACAAGCAAAACCCAATGTTTATTTATTATATAAAACAATATGTTATAAAAATATATTCTAAGGTTTTGTATCAAATTAATTGAACATCTCTATCACAGTAATTCTTTTCTCAAAAAAATGACTCATGTTACTATCATTTACCTTACAAATGATTTGTTACGAGTATTATGGAAAACACCGCACCACAAACATCGCTAAGCAAAGGCCTTATTTTACTTATGGCGGTTGCCACAGGTATGGTTGTTGCCAGTAACTACTATGCACAACCTCTACTTGATTCAATCGCAAACTATTTCCACATATCTGCTACTTTGGCTGGATTTATTGTCACCACCGCACAATTAAGTTATGCCATAGGGTTAATGTTATTAGTGCCTCTTGGCGATATTTTTGAACGTCGCTCACTCATTATTACCATGACATTAATTTCAGCAAGTGGCCTATTAATTACCGCCATGGCATCTAATATTTGGGTGATGTTAATAGGAACTGCACTCTCAGGCATGTTCTCCGTTGTAGCTCAAATTCTTGTTCCTTTTGCTGCAACGCTTGCCGCGCCACATCAACGTGGAAAGGCTGTCGGAACGATTATGAGTGGCCTTTTACTCGGGATCTTACTGGCGAGAACCGCATCTGGGTTAATGGCGTCATTTACTAATTGGCAGGGTATTTTCTGGATAGCCAGTATTTTTCTGGCGATTTTAGCCATCACCTTATGGCGCTGTTTACCCACTTATAAAAGTGAAACCAACTTAAATTATTTCCAATTGCTAGGTTCTATTTTCAAATTATTTGCAACAACTCCCGTATTAAGAACTCGCTCATTAGTTGGTGCGCTTATTTTTGCTCACTTTGGTTTATTGTGGACCTCAATGGCCTTTTTATTGGCTTCTGATCCTTTTAATTACTCGGATGCTGTGATTGGTTTATTTGGTCTTGTAGGTGCCGCAGGTGCATTAATGGCGGGTAAAGCGGGTGTATTAGTAGATAAAGGAAAAGGCAAGAAAACCACCACAGTAGGATTAATCATCCTCTTTCTTTCTTGGGGTTTTATCATTGTTGCACCTTATTATCACTGGGTTGGGCTCATCAGCTTTATAATTGGCGTTGTCCTGCTAGACTTAGCTGTTCAGGGTGTTCATGTCACCAATCAGAGCACCATATACCGTATTTTACCTGATGCTAGAAACCGCCTGACTGCCGCTTATATGACAAGTTATTTTATTGGTGGTGCGCTAGGATCTTTACTATCAGGTTATGCTTATCATCAATATGGATGGACAGGTGTTTCTATCGCCGGATTAGTCATTGGTGTTATCGGTCTGATTGTTTGGTTTTTAGGTTATAAAAATGATCCAATAATCCACGCCGAATAATTTTTAGACCCAAGGATGGGTTATATTATTTCTTCATCCCCCCGCTAATCAGAATAAAATGTGAATGTTTTAACAGCGTGATTACTATTAATGTATATCATCATCCCATTCTTTATTAAGAAAATTATATCAATCTACCCAATAAAGCACTGTATAAATAATTTCATTTCGATACTATCTACATAACAACCATTGATAGTGATAATAAATTTATTACGTGTTTTATCGTAAAAAATGATCCATTTTTTCGCAAATAGACTACTATTCATTGTCAGATAAGTGATAAATTGATTTTATTAACTTATTGCAAAGAGATAAGTACCTATCTTTTTTTTGTGTTATCATTCAGAAAATTTATGAATCAGGTAACATAATCAAAAAAACATAGTGACTATAAATAATAAAAATTGCTAAATTGTGTGTTTAATATACCATTTAACATGTTGATAACAAAATTATCCTAATTTTCGAAACTAACAAGGTGTCTAAAAATGGAAAGCTCATTTACGCCAACAGAAGAATTACTAAACACTCGCGCTACACAACAGAAATCGCTTAACAAAGATATTCCTTATCAAGAAATTTTGTTAACTCGCCTTTCTATGCATGTTCAAAGCAAACTTCTTGAAAGTCGTAATAATATGTTGAAGTCTCAGGGTATTAACGAGACATTATTTATGGCACTAATGATTTTAGATACGACAGAAAATCGTAGTATTCAACCATCAGAATTAAGTGCAGCTTTGGGCTCTTCAAGAACAAATGCAACCCGTATTGCTGATGAACTTGAAAAGCAAGGTTGGATTGAACGTCGTGAAAGTCATAATGACCGCCGTTGTTTACATCTCCATTTAACTGATGCAGGTGAAGAGTTTTTAAATAGCTTATTACCACCGCAGCATCAGTGTTTAAAACAAATCTGGTCTGTATTAGATCAATCCGAACAAAGACAGCTTGAAACGCTAATGCGTAAGTTATTATTACAATTAGATACTTTGGCTGAAAAAGGTTGTGAATAAGTAGCATAATAAATAGTTTTATTGATCTAATCCTATTTACGCCATAAATCGGCAAACATACTTACCCATTAGCATTTATAATTTACCTTCACGCTAATAATTATTCTAAGATTGACTTTATAATTATGTTTCCAGTTTTAATACTGGAAACATATCTAATGATGTTTTTCTGGTTTTATGGAGATCTTCTAAATGAGTGTTAATGAGGAAAATACCCCCCCTCAGGCTCCCATTCGCAATAAAAAACGAACTCGCCGAAATGTTCTACTGTTGCTAACCATCCTATTTATTGTTGCTGGCGCAGCTTACACAGCTTATTGGTTTTTGGTGCTAAGACATCATGAAACGACAGATAATGCTTATGTGACTGGCAATCAAATCATGGTGATGCCACAGATTTCTGGTTCTGTTACCACCGTTTATGTGGATAACACTGATTTTGTAAAAGCGGGTGAACCCTTAGTTTTATTAGATTCAAGTGATGAAAAACTGGCATTAGAAAAAGCAAAAACAGCATTAGCTAATAGTGTTCGCCAAATGCATCAGCAAATCATCAACGGCCGTCAATTAAAAGCAAACATCGTTTTACGCGAAACAGAGCTCACTAAATTACAGAATGATCTTCGTCGCCGTGAAGTTTTAGGCGAACGCAATGTTATTGGTAAAGAAGAACTTCAACACGCCAGAGAAGCTGTTTCTACTGCAAGAGCGGCTTTAGAAGTTGCAAGAGAGCAATATAATGCTAACCAGGCAATTATATTAAATACACCAATTGCAAAACAACCCTCTGTTTTACAAGCATCAACTGATGTTCGTAATGCATGGCTTGCCTTAGAACGTACTAAAATTTTAAGCCCAACAGATGGCTATGTTTCACGTCGTAGCGTTCAAGTTGGCGCACAAGTCTCACCAGGTAAACCGTTAATGGCCGTTGTTCCTGTAACGGGTATGTGGATTGATGCCAATTTTAAAGAAACCCAGCTCGCCAATATGCGTATTGGCCAACCAGCAAAAATCACAACAGATTTTTACGGCAAAAAAGTTATTTATCACGGTACGGTATTAGGTTTAGATATGGGAACAGGGAGTGCTTTCTCATTATTACCTGCGCAAAATGCCAGTGGTAACTGGATAAAAGTCGTTCAACGTTTACCCGTTCGTATTTCATTAGATGAAAAAGAATTAGCAGAAAAACCATTACGTATTGGTCTTTCTTCTGAAGTGACTGTCGATACGATTAACCTTGATGGGAAAGTATTATCACACAGCGAACGCCAAACACCTGCTTACCATACTGATGCTTTAACCATTGATATGTCAGAGATTAATAAACTGATCAATGAAATCATTGAACAAAATGCAGGACAATAAAGGCGAGGTGTAAAGGTGATCAAAGAGCCATTACAAGGAGGAAAACTTGCTTTAATGACCATCGCCCTTGCGTTGGCAACCTTTATGCAAGTTCTCGATTCTACAATCGCTAACGTAGCCATTCCAACTATTGCTGGAAACTTAGGTGCCTCTAACTCACAGGGGACTTGGGTTATTACCTCTTTTGGTGTGGCGAATGCTATTTCTATCCCAATTACAGGTTGGTTAGCAAAACGTATTGGTGAAGTTCGACTCTTTATGTGGTCAACGGCACTTTTTGCATTAACCTCTTGGCTTTGTGGTATTTCACAAAGTCTTGAAATGCTTATTTTCTTTCGTGTGCTTCAAGGTTTAGTAGCTGGACCACTTATTCCTTTGTCACAAAGTTTGTTATTGAATAACTATCCACCAGCAAAACGAAATATGGCGCTTGCACTATGGTCAGTGACTATTGTTGTTGCACCGATTTTAGGCCCTATCTTAGGTGGTTACATCAGCGATAACTATCATTGGGGATGGATATTCTTTATTAACGTTCCATTTGGTGTGTTGATTATTATGTGTATATCAAACACCTTATCTGGGCGCGAAACAAAAACTGAAATTAAACCAATAGATACCATTGGCCTTGTTTTACTCGTCGTGGGTATAGGTGCTTTGCAAATCATGCTTGATCAGGGTAAAGAGCTCGATTGGTTTAATTCAACAGAAATTATAGTCCTCACTATTGTAGCGGTGGTCGCACTTAGCTTCTTAATTGTTTGGGAGTTAACAGACGATCATCCAGTGATAGATCTTTCACTCTTTAAGAGTCGAAACTTTACCATTGGTTGCGTCACACTCAGCCTCGCCTATATGATCTATTTTGGTACTATTGTTTTACTGCCACTACTTTTACAAGAAGTCTTTGGCTATACAGCAACATGGGCTGGATTAGCATCAGCATCCGTAGGTTTATTGCCTTTAATTATCACACCAATTATAGGTAAGTTTGGTGGTAAAGTGGATTTACGTTATATCATCAGCTTTAGCTTTATTATGTTTTCTGTGTGTTTTTATTGGCGAGCTTATACCTTCGAACCAGGAATGGACTTTGCCACTGTGGCATGGCCACAATTCTGGCAAGGTTTAGCAGTTGCGTGTTTCTTTATGCCATTAACGACAATGACATTATCTGGGTTACCACCAGAAAAAATGGCATCAGCGTCAAGTCTTTCGAACTTCTTAAGAACATTGGCAGGGGCAATTGGCGCATCGTTAACCACAACAATTTGGACACAAAGAGAATCACTTCACCATGAAACCTTTGTAGAAAAAATTAATCCACTCGATCCAGATTCGCAAATGGCGTACCAACAAATGAATGATCTGGGTCTTTCAAATGAACAAGCGTCAGCGTATTTAGCTAAGACTATTACAGAACAGGGATTGATCATTTCAGCCAATGAAATTTTTTGGTTAGCAGCAGGTATTTTTCTTATCATGATGATTGTGGTTTGGTTTGCTAAACCGCCATTCTCACCAGGAAAATAATGCTATTAGTGTAGATCTTATAAATAAAAATCCCGCTTAAAAATCATAATGATTAAGCGGGATTTTTTATTCTTTAAAGCAATAAAGCGATTAGCCTTGGTGCTGACGCCACCATTCCGCTAATAACACACCAGAAGCCACTGAGACGTTTAAGCTTTCAACGTGCCCAGTACCACCGATGTAAATGCTCATATCACCTTGATTTAATGTGCTTTCACTTAAGCCATCTTTCTCTTGACCTAAGATCAGTACCATTTTCGCTGGTAATTGTGCTTTTGATAATGGCACACTGCCTTTATGACTTGATGTTGCCACCAGCGTATAACCCGCTTTTTTAAATTTATCTAAAGTTTGAGCAAAGTTATCAGCATCAATACCTTGGATATATTCAGCACCACCTTCTGCGGTACGAACAGCAGCACCAGATTCTAATACAGCGGAATCAGGAGAGATAACCCCTTTCACACCAAAGTGCGCACAACTACGCATAATTGCACCGACGTTATGTGGATTTCCCACATCTTCAAGTGCTAAAACGCAATCATGTTCAGGTGCATCTTTCAAATAGGTTTCTGCATCATGACCAACACGTTTTTTAATTAAGAAGCATACGCCACCATGGTGATCGGTACGAGCGGCTTTGACCATCTCTTCTTCTTCAACAACATGATAGGCTTTACGATTTGCAGCCATCCATTTTAGTGCATCACGAAAACGTGGTGTCACATCTTGTAAAAACCAAGCACGAACAATAGCATCAGGACGATTTTTAAACATAGCCTGACACGCATTTTCACCATAAATGCGCGTTTCTTCTAAACGTTGGCGGCGCAACTGTTCAGGATCGATTTGGCTCTTACCAGTAATGCCATCGTGCTCTTTAATTGCCTCTTCGCCAGCAGGGCGAGAAACTGTTTTCCATGGAGAAAAACTTCCGCCTTCGCTATCGCGAGAAGGTTTTGATTCATTACGTGATGCGCCACGCCCTGAAGGCTTGCCTGCACCGCGGTCATCACGACGAGAAAATTTGTTATCACCACGTCTGTTATCGCGATTTTTATCGTCGCGGTTATCACCACGTCTATTATCACGATTTTTGTCGTCACGGTTATCACCGCGTTTGTTATCACGGCTATCACCACGACCATTTTCAGGACGGCGGGATGGTTTTTTAGGTTTATTATCGGCATTGTCCTCACTACGGACATACATTACTTTTACCTTGCCGTTTTTACCTTCATAAGAATCGTTCATTTGTCTCTCCAACTGCAATAGGGGCGCAGATTACATGATAGTTTAGCAACTGTCACCGAGAGAATCACGCACAGGAATCGATAAACTAATCAGGATCAATTGATAATTAACTCCATCTCATGCATAACCAATATATCAGTATGATTTTTATGATAAAAACAGACTGAATAGTTTGTTTGTTTTGAACATGATAATATTCGATTCTTTTTTTATGAGTATTGGTCAATCTGTTATGCGTGACAATGCAGTCTCTCGACTTCGTCAATATCGACTTTCGATTTCGACTCGCCCTTTTAAAGCACGAGGTTTTCGTACCAAACGTTGCTCTTTTTGCTTATTACCTGAAAAACAATGTCTTTGTGACACGATTGTCAATCAACCTGCAAAAAGCCAATTTTGTTTATTGATGTATGACACCGAAGTGATGAAGCCAAGTAATACGGGGAAATTAATTGCCGACGTATTGCCAAACACGCAGGCTTTTTTATGGTCCCGAACCGCTCCAGAACAGGCCTTGCTTGATCTAATCAATACACCAGATCGGCAAGCTTATGTTGTCTTCCCTGAAAGCTATGCGTCAAATGAACGTGTTGTATACAACCAACTCCCTGCAAATAGCAAACCACCTTTGTTTATTCTCCTTGATGGCACTTGGAGTGAAGCACGCAAAATGTTTCGCAAAAGCCCTTATCTCAATTCATTACCCCTCTTTTCTTTAAATGAGGCAAGTAAATGTGAGTACATACTTCGCCAAGCAGCAAGGGAAGATCAACATTGTACAGCAGAAGTTGCAGCTTCTATTTTAGAGAATGTCGGCGATATTCAAGCCTCACAACAACTTTTTTCTCATTTTAGTTACTTTCGTCAACAATATTTACTTGGAAAACCAGACCGGAGTCAGGCAAAAGAAGATCAAATCAGCTACATTGAATAGCAGTTGATAATGAAACTCTGGAGTGGATATGAGCCAACGAGGTCTTGAAGCACTATTACGTCCTAAATCTATTGCGGTGATCGGTGCCTCTGAAAAATTAGGTCGAGCAGGAACCACCATGATGAAAAATTTGCTCAGTGGTGGATTTAATGGCCCAGTGTTTCCAATTAATCCTTCTCGTGGCTCTGTCTCTGGTGTTTTCACTTATCCTTCTATTGATAAATTGCCTCAAATTCCTGATCTCGCGATTATTTGTACACATCATCGCCGCAACCTTGAGCTACTAAAACAATTAGGTGGATCTGGTTGCAAAGCCGTGATTGTGCTTTCTGCACAACCTGAACAATTTCAGCCAATAAGATTACTTTGTCAGCAATATCATATCCGTTTACTTGGCCCAAATAGTTTGGGGCTTTTAGCACCGTGGCAAGGTTTAAATGCCAGCTTTTCACCTCTTCCCGTTAAAAAAGGAAAGTTAGCTTTTATTTCGCAATCAGCGGCTGTCGCCAACACGATTTTAGATTGGGCTTATTATCGTAATATCGGCTTTTCCTATTTTATTGCGCTAGGTGATAATCAAGATATCCAAGTCGATGATTTATTAGATTTTCTAGCAAGGGACAGTAAAACCAGTGCTATTTTATTGCATCTCGAACATATAAAAGATGCACGACGATTTATGTCAGCATCTCGTAGTGCTTCGCGTAATAAACCCATTCTGGTGATAAAAAGTGGTCGTACTCAAAAAGCTCAACTGTTATTGGGCGATACACCGAGTTATGACGTGGCTTATGATGCCGCTTTTCAACGTGCGGGTTTATTACGAGTACAAGATACCCATGAGATGTTTTCTGCCGTTGAAACACTTAGCTATATGACGCCTTTAAAAGGCGAAAGATTAATGATTATGAGTAATGGCTCTGCACCTGCTGCAATGGCAGTTGATGAGCTATTTTTGCATTCAGGAAAGCTCGCACAACTTACAGATGAAACAAAACAAAAACTACAAAGTGTTATTCAAGAAGAAAATGCCATTCGCAACCCGCTAAACTTAGGTGATGATACAACGGTTGAACGTTATATTTTGGCATTGAATTGTTTGTTAGATAGCCATGATCATGATGCTTTACTCCTTATTCACACACCGAGTGCCATTGCTCCTAGCATCGAAACTGCGCAACGAGTCATAGAAGCCATCAATAAACACCCTCGACGTAAATGGCTTACCGTTTTCACTAACTGGGGCGGAGAGTATTCCTCTCAGCAATCACGCAAATTATTTAGTGAAGCAGGAATTCCAACCTATCGAACACCTGAAGGTGCCGTCACTGCATTTATGCATATGGTGGAATATCGCCGTAACCAGAAGCAGTTAAAAGAGACACCGGCATTACCTTTAGATGTCAAAATGAATACGCAACAAGCACATCGTTGCATTGAAGAGGCATTAAAAAATAAGCAATATCGATTAGACACACACCAAGTTCAGCCAATTATGGAAGCTTACGGCTTTAATACTCTTCCTACTTGGATTGCCCATAATGCACAAGAAGCTGTCAATATTGCTGAAAAGATTGGTTATCCTGTTGCGCTGAAGTTGCGTTCTCCTGATATCCCTCATAAGTCCGAAGTACAAGGTGTTATGCTTTATCTTCGAGACAGTACAGAAGTATCATCAGCAGCTCATGCTATTATAGAGCGTGTTACAGAACTCTACCCTCAAGCACAAATTCAGGGATTATTGGTGCAAAGTATGGCGAATAGAGCTGGCTCTCAAGAACTACGAGTCGCAATAGAGCAAGATCCTATTTTTGGTCCATTAATTGTATTAGGTGAAGGGGGAGTTGAGTGGCAAATAGAAACTAAAGCTGCAGTTGCTTTACCACCTCTTAATATGGCGCTTGCCCGTTATCTAGTTATTAATGCGATAAAAAGCGGAAAAATACAGCCTAGAAGCGCTTTACAGCCTCTAAATATATTAAGTCTAAGCCATTTTTTGGTGCAGGTTTCTCACTTACTTTTAGATTGTCCACAAATTGTCAGATTAGATATTCATCCTCTACTGGCTTCAGGTAATGATTTTACACTACTCGATGTCGCGATGGAGTTAGCGCCTCTACAAGGCGATCCTCATCAAAGGCTCTCTATTCGCCCTTATCCCAATGAATTAGAAGAAACCTTCTTTCTAAGAGATAACAATCCTTGCTTTATCCGCCCTATTTTGCCGGAAGATGAACCGTTACTTAAAACCTTTATAAACCAAGTAACAAAAGAAGATCTTTATTATCGCTATTTTAGTGAAATCAGTGAGTTTACGCATGACGATCTCGCGAATATGACCCAAATTGACTACGATCGAGAAATGGCTTTTGTTGCAATCCGAAATCCAGAAGATCGGCCTGAAATCATTGGTGTTGCCCGTGCAATGGCAGATCCGGATAATCAGCATGCAGAATTTGCTATTCTTGTGCGTTCTGATTTAAAAGGAAATACTTTAGGTCATCAACTTATGACTAAACTTATCAACTATACTAGAGAACATGGCATTAAACGTTTGACCGCGATAACCATGCCTGAGAATCGCAACATGATAAGTTTAGCGAAAAAACTGGGATTTTCTGTTGAAGTACAATTTGATGAAGGAATAGTCAATCTTGATTTGCAGCTTGGAACATCAAAAGATAGCCCAACGCTATAATCATAAGAGAAAGTTTCTTTATGTGATTGTTCACGCATCCTTTGATAAATTAGCTATATATGATGATTTTATGCGTACATCCCATATAACTAATGTTATGATCAGAAGATCGGTTAAAGAAAATCTACATGGACGATGGCTCCATCTGCCATCATAAACAAGAGAATTAAGCACTGTGATGTTGTCTAAACTAAAACTTGCTAAGCATCAACAACACCTTGCACAACTGCCTAAATTAGCTCAGTCAGTTGCTGATGTTGAAACGCTTTATCAGACGTCCGCGTTTCGCAGCACCTTATTGAAATATATTGCTCAAGCAAAGAAAGAGATCTTTATTACGGCTCTTTACCTAGAGCACGATGAGGCTGGTGAAGAGATCCTTGATGCGCTTTACAGCGCAAAACAACAACGTCCTGAATTATCCATTACAGTTATTGTTGACTGGCACCGTGCTCAACGTGGGCGTATTGGTGTCTCTGCTGATGCAACGAATGCAGATTGGTACTACCACGTTGCACAGCAACACCCTGATGTCGAGATCCCTATTTACGGTATTCCCGTAAACACTCGTGAAGCATTAGGTGTATTACACCTTAAAGGCTTTATCTTTGATGATACGGTTATCTATAGTGGCGCAAGTATTAATAATGTTTATTTGCACAAACTAGATAAATATCGTTATGACAGATATCACATCATCCAAAATAGCGAATTAGCCTCCACAATGAAGCAGTTTATTGTGACTGATCTTTTGCAATCAGAAGCGATTCAACGATTGGATATCAAAGATAGAGTTCGTTGTGCCGAAATTAAAAACTGTATTCGTCAATTTCGTTTCAATTTACGCACTCGTGATGGCTATGATATTAAAGCCAATGCGTCTAACAACGAGCTGGCAGTAACACCTTTAATGGGTTTAGGTAAGAAAAATATCTTAAATAAGACAATTTCTCACCTTATGGCTTCTACTGAAGAAAAGCTTGTTATTTGTACACCTTATTTTAATTTACCTGCGATCCTTGTACGTCAAATCAGTCATTTATTAAGAAATGGCAAGCAAGTCGAAATTATTATTGGTGATAAAACTGCAAATGACTTCTATATTCCACCAGAAGAGCCATTTAAAATTATTGGTGCTCTACCTTATCTCTATGAGATCAATCTGCGTAAATTTACCCAACGTTTCCAACGCTTTATTGATAATGACCAATTAACAGTAAGACTTTGGAAAGATAACGATAATACCTATCACCTAAAAGGCATGTGGGTTGATGATAGCTGGCAATTAATTACTGGTAATAATCTTAATCCGCGTGCATGGGGATTAGATTTAGAAAATGCCATATTAATTCATGATCCTAAGCATGAATTACATGAGCAACGACACAATGAGTTAGCCTGTATTCGCCAACATACTATTGTCGTAAAACATTACCAAGATCTAGAAAATATTAAACTTTATCCTCTAAAAGTGAAGAAATTAATCAAACGATTACGACGTATTCGTGTTGATAGATTAATTAGCCGTATACTTTAAACGCTAACGCTTCCCGTCTTAAAGCCTTACTTAAATATCAGTAAGGCTTTTTTGTTTTCTAAAATTATCTTCTATACTTAATAAGCACTTATATTAAAATATTTTTATCAGTGAAAAGGCTTTTATTTTTTATGAAACTAAGGCTTAAATGTGGTTCTCTGATCATTTTATTATCAATAATGACTTTAACGGGTTGTCAGTCATTTCATTTTGCCAATGATAATTGGCAAGGCAAAGATAAAGCTCAACATTTTTTATTTTCTATGGTTGCTTCAGCGGGCGCAAATGCGTATGCAGATCATCAAAATTATGGTCATAGAGAAGGATTATTAATTGGGCTCTCGTTTTCGATTAGTTTAGGTGCAGCAAAAGAGCTTTATGATAGTCGTCCAGAAGGTACTGGCTGGAGCTGGCATGATTTTGCTTACGATGTTGCGGGAGCTGCGGCGGGTTCATTGCTTTATCAGCAATTAAAATAGTGTTTTATTCCTCAAAAATAAAATAGAGACAGAGAAACCCCAAAC